>JAKSML010000009.1 GCA_024400665.1 Bacteroidales bacterium | reverse complement strand
AACGGGTTCTGCCCATTCAGGAGGCTAAAAAATGAATTTATAGAACCCACCTTAAATATTTTTGTAACATAAAATTATTCGGACTATGGATGGCAATAATACTTTCTACCACGCTTTGGAAATCGACCACGAACAGTGTATCGGATGCTCTCATTGTATGAAGATATGCCCTACCGAGGCCATCCGAATACGTGGCGGGAAAGCCTACATACAGGAGCATCGCTGCATCGACTGCGGCAAGTGCCACGAGACCTGTCCCACGAAGGCCATCTATGTCAAGCAAGACGACTTCGACAACATCCACCGCTACTCCCACTCCGTGGCGCTCATCCCCTCGGTATTCCTCGGACAGTTTCCCACGGAAATCCGCGTCTCGCGCATCTACGCCGCCCTCAAAGACCTGGGCTTCAAGCACGTCTTCGAGGTTGAGTCCGCCTCCGCCACCTATGCCGAAGCCAAGCGGGCCTACGCCCTCACCCATCAGGACAACCTGCCGCTCATCTCCAGCTTCTGCCCCGCCATCGTCCGCATGATACAAATCAAATACCCCTCCCTCGTCGATAACATCATCCCCGTCAAGGCGCCCCTCGACATCACGGCATCCTACGCCGTCAAGGTGCTCCAGGAGCAGGGCATCCCTCGCGAGGAGGTGGGCCTCTTCTACATCACCCCCTGCGCCGCCAAGATAGCCGCCGTCAAAGCCCCCGTGGGCGAGGAACAGTCCATCATCGACGGCATCATCAACATGGACTCGCTCTACAACCGCGTCCTCAAAAAGATTAAGGAGCAGGGCAAGGACTACGTCTTCCCTCTTCTCCGCACCCCCAGGCTCTCGGCCGACGCCATCCTCTCCACCCTCACCAACGGCGAACGCCGCGTGTGCTGGGCCAAGCGCTCCTACGCTATCGACGGCATACAGAACGTCATGGACTTCCTCGACAAGCTCGAAAACGATGAGGTCGAGGGCGTTGAGTTCCTTGAGCTACGCGCCTGCGACCAGTCCTGTGCTGGCGCCCTCTTCACCTGCGACAACCGCTTCCTTTGCGGCGAACGCATGTATGCCCGTGCCCGCAAGGCTGCCGAACGCGAGCGCAACGGCGAGATGCCCCGCGACCGCGAGATGGACAAGTACAAGGACTACCTCATCGAGCAGGCCAAAGCCCAGCCCGCCGAGGCACGTTCCATGATGGTGCTCGACGAGGATATCGGCAAGGCACTCGAGAAGATGGAGCGGATTGACAAGACCAAGGCCGTCCTCCCACAGGTCGATTGCGGCCTTTGTGGCGCTCCCACCTGCGAGGCCTTCGCCACCGATGTGGTCTGCGACAAGGCCGACATGCACGGCTGCGTCTTCTACCGCAATCACCTGCAGCAGCAAGGCCGCACCACCCCCGAGCAATGCACCAAGTGCATGACCGAGATATGGGGTCCCGACCGCATAGACGACTCTAAGTAATAAAGATTTGAAGATTGGTGGATTTGAAGGTTTGGCTTCGTCCCAATTCTCAATTATAATTATAAATTATCAATTATCTACACTATGACTGTAAAAGAACTTGTCAACGAATTGAACCTCACCGTACTCTCTGGCCAGCAGGGCCTCGACCGCGAAATTGAAGGCTGCTATGTTTCCGACCTCCTCAGCGACGTCATGGGCAACGCCGAAATGAACAATGTCTGGGTCACCCTTCAGACCCACAAGAACGTCATGGCCATCGCCTCCCTCAAAGAGCTGGCCTGCGTCATCCTCGTCAAGGGCCAGACCGCATCAGATGACACCCTCGAGCAGAGCAACGAGGAGGGTATCCCCTTCCTCAGCACTAATATGCAGACCTTCGAGACGGCCGGCAAGATTTATGACTTACTGAAATAGTGGACACCGAACTACATCCATATAAGGCCGACCTGCACATCCACACGGTCCTCTCGCCCTGCGGCGACCTCGAGATGAGCCCCACGAACATCGTCGATCGCGCCCTAGAGCGCGGACTCGACATGATAGCTATCTCCGACCACAACACCACGCGGCAGGTCAAGGTCACCCAGAAGGTTGGGCGCGACCGCGGGCTCTTCGTCCTCGGCGGCGTGGAGGTGACCTCGCAGGAGGAGGCGCACTGCCTCGCCTTCTTCGCCAACGATGAGCAGCTCGACGCCTTCCAGGAGTTCCTCGACAAGCACCTTCCCCCCATCCCCAACGATGAGGACCGCTTCGGCTACCAGCTCATCGTGGACGAGAACGAGGAGATTGTCGGCGAGGAGGAATACCACCTGCTCAACGGCATCGATGTCGATATCGACGGCATCTACGAGGAGGTGCACCGCATCGGAGGCCTCTTCATCCCCGCCCACGTCAACAAAGGCTCCACCTCGCTCACCAGCCAGCTCGGCTTCGTGCCGCCCGACCTCCGTGCCGACGGACTCGAAATCAACCGTTTCATCACCAAGGAGGACTTCCTCAAGAAAAATGCCTACCTCAAGAAATTCGGCTTCATCACCGATAGCGATGCCCATTTTGTCGAGAATATCGGCGACGTGTACAACGTCATCTATATGCAGCACCGCACCTTTGACGAGTTCCACAAAGCCCTCAAAGGTCTCGACGGCCGCTACATCGACACCATGGCCTTCCGGCAAAAATAGATTTATGAATTATGCGTTGACTGAAGTCTGTATATCCTGAGAGTAACTCCGAATCATCAAAACGGCACCCGTCCAAATTCTCAATTTTCAATGCTCCATTATGAAAGAACTTTCTCTCCACGTCTATGACCTTATGGAAAACTCCACAGCGGCGAATGCCAAGGACGTCTTCCTCACCATACGCGACAGTCTCAAGGACAACATATTCCATTTCACCATCCAGGACAACGGAAAGGGCATGTCGCCCGAATTCTTAGCCCGCGTAACAGACCCCTACACCACCTCCCGCACCACCCGCAAGGTGGGCCTCGGGCTCCCTCTCATCAAAATGAACACCGAGAACTGCGGAGGCGGCATGAAGCTCACCAGCGAGTTGGGCAAAGGCACCACGCTCGAGTTCTGGTTCCAGCACAACCACTGGGACCGCCCGCCCATGGGCGACATCACTGGCACCCTCATCATGCTCGTCTCCCAGCACGAAGACATCCATTTCATCATCCGATATATCACCGACCAAGACGAGTTCGTCTTCGACACCGACGAGGTGAAGGAAGCCCTTGACGGCATGTCCATGAACGACCTCGGCATCATCAAGATGCTCAAAGAGATGGTTGCGGAAAACCTCAAAGAAATCGGAGCCAACGAATGAATCCTGTCGAACAGCTGAGCCGCCAAGCCGAGCTGCTCAAACTCGAACTCGCCTACGAGCGCGAAACCTATGCCCGCCGGCTTGCCGCCGACCACTTCTCCAGCCTCGCCCAGGAGCCCGGCTGCCGCTATCCCATCACCTTGGGAAACACATCCTACAATGCCTTAGACCAGCTTGTTGTCACCCTCCGCTACGAGGTGTCGGACGATGAGACCGACAACGACTTCGAGCCCGGAAAGCCTGTCTCGTTCTTCCACCTCTCGCAGGACGGCTCCCAGCTGCGCGAGATACCCTTTCAGGGCTACATCGAGGAGGCGGGGATAGGCATTCTCAGCGTTGCCCTCCCCAGCAAGAGCGCCGCGCAGTCGCTCTACGACCTCGCCCGACAGCACCTCCTCGGCATCCAGCTCTGCATCGACACCACCTCCTACCGCGTCATGCTCGACGCCCTCTCGCAGGCCATCCACTCCTCCAACGAGAAATTCCTCCATCTTAGGAACACCCTCATCGGCACCGTCCAGCCTGCCTTCCGCTCCCTGCCGCGACTCTCCTTCCCATGGCTCAACCTCAGCCAGCAGGAGGCCGTGCAGAAAGTCGTCGAGGCGCAAGAAGTTGCCATCATCCACGGTCCTCCGGGAACGGGCAAGACCACCACCCTCGTCGAGGCCATCATCGAGACCCTCCAGCGCGAGACGCAGGTCATGGTCTGCGCCCCCAGCAACGCCGCCGTCGATTGGATCAGCGAGCAGCTCTCGCGCCGCGGCGTCAACGTCCTCCGCGTGGGCAACCCCTTGCGCATGAGCAACGAGATGCTCGACTGCAGCTACGAGCGACGCTATGCCGCCCACCCCGACTATCCCGAGCTTTGGAGCATCCGCAAAGCCCTCCGCTCAGGCCATGCCGGCGACGGCTCCGCACGCGAGAAACAGGCACGCCTCGCCAAGATGCGCGACCGCGCCACGGAGCTGGAAATCAAGATACAGTTCGAGCTCTTCAACCAAGCCCGCGTCGTGGCATGCACCCTCATCGGCAGCGCCTACCACATCCTCGAGCACCGCCGCTTCTCCACCCTCTTCATCGACGAGGCCGCCCAGGCCCTCGAACCCGCCTGCTGGGCCGCCATACTCAAGTGCGACCGCGTCATCTTCAGCGGCGACCACCAGCAGCTCCCCCCCACCATCAAATGCCCCGAGGCCGCCCGCGGCGGACTGGAGCGGACCCTCATGCAGAAGGTGGCAAAGGAGAAGCCCGCGTGCCTCTCGCTGCTCACCGTCCAGTACCGCATGAACCGCGACATCATGGCATTCTCCTCCCGCTGGTTCTACCACGGACAGCTCATCGCCGCCCCCGAAGTGGCCGACCGCCAAGTCTCGCCTCTCGACACCCCGCTGATGTGGATCGACACCTCCCTCTGCCGCTTCGGCGAGAAGGAGAGCCGCACCCTCAGCCGCACCAACGCCAAAGAGGCACGCCTCCTCATCCACACCCTCCGCGACTACGTCGAGATGATAGGCCTCGAACGCATACAGAACGACCGCATCGACTTCGGCATCATCTCCCCCTACAAAGCTCAGGTGCGCCTCATCCGCAAGCTCCTCAAGCTGCAAAAGTTCTTCCGCTCCCTCCGCCACCAGATAGCGGTCAACAGCGTCGATGGCTTCCAAGGACAAGAGCGCGACGTCATCATCATCAGCATGGTGCGCGACAACGAGCAGGGCACCATCGGCTTCCTCCGCGACCTCCGCCGCATGAACGTCGCCCTCACCCGCGCCCGCATGAAGCTCATCATCCTCGGCAACGCCGAAACACTCTCCCAGCACCCCTTCTACAACCAGCTCATCGACCACTTCCGCACCCACGGCGACTACCTCCTCCTCCCCGCCCCCGAAGAAGAAGGAGGAGCTGCGGCCTCGCAATTTTAACAATTCAAACAGCTCGCCAAAATGCCATTTTCGGGGTACGGAGTACCTCCGCCTTAGCTCCGCCTTAGCTTCGCTCTAGCTCCGCTCCTAAGGGCGGAGCAAAAGGGGACGAAAAGAGGGGGTGAGAAGGCCCTGCAGCGGAGTCTCGGCCCGCCCCGATTTTAACATTTCAAAACCGCCACTCCCGCAGGCAGGACTTTGTTCTGACCTCATGCCTTTTTTGGTATATGTTAAAATTGGGGGCGGTTGGGGGACAGTTTGGGGGCATATCGATTTTGTGAATGGGGGGATTGAGATTAGTGAACAGTGAACTGACAAATGATGGCTTTCGTCCTCTGGCCACAGATTACAACACCACCCAACGCCAAAAGAGGGCGCCCCGCAAGGCACCCTCTTTCGTTTTTTTTTATGCGGCGGGCATCATTCGCGTCGGAGGCGGAGCGTCTTTTGCCCGGGAATTTTAAGCGTATAGATGCCGCAGCCATCCACAAAGAGCCTGATGGCTGGCGCATCGGCCCGAAGGAGCGTCCACCCATGCCCACCATCGCCGTCAGGCGTGATGCCCGCAAGCGGGTAACACGACGGTTCGGTTGAGCCTTCGTGGGCAACGGTTAGAAGCTGCGGAGTAAGGACGACGGATTGAGGAACGCCATAAACACTGTTCACTTCGTCCGTGGACAATAGGGAAAGCACCTCGCCAGCAATGATTTCGAGAAAAGTGGCTGTGTCAATAGCAGGGGGTTGTTCGCTCGGATTATTGACCTCTGAGGTGATGTAGGCATCACCCGAACGCATGGATTTAAGGAGGGCAGATTCGCACTCCGTTTGGGCAATAGCAGCACCATTGGTGACGCGGTAGCGACCACAAGGCGAGAGCGTGTCGGACGGTTGAGGCTGGGCATGAAGGGCAGTCGCCGCAAGAAAGAGGCTGAGAATGATGATTTTCTTCATAATACTTAAATAATGATGATTATTATGGAGCCTAAACAATATTCATCTGGCAGGTCAGTCGGTCTCCTCTAAGGTGAAGACCTCTTCGACGGTCTTGCCGAACACGCGGGCTATCTTCATGGCCAGCACGGTGGAGGGGATGTATTTGCCCCGCTCGATGGCGATGATGGCCTGGCGGGTCACACCCACCTTCGCGGCGAGCTCCTCCTGCGTCAGACTGCCGATGGCGCGGCACACTTTCAGGTTATTTTTCATCCTTCGCTCCTTTCCGCACAGCGGCAACCCTGGCATAGAAGAATATCAGGAAGAACAGCACCGGCGCAAAGATGCAGCAGCGCATAAAGTACAGGAAAGCCGTGCCCCAGCAAAGGATTTCGCCGATGATGAGCACCGCCGCGTACATATACACGGCAAGCACTAAGGCCTGCATACGGATCTTCGAGAAATACTCGTCCTCGTCGCTCAGTTTGGAGAAGCCCAGCAAGCAGCTTCCAACGATGAACAGGATATCGACCACCGTCGGGAGCAAGTCATTACAAGGCGTAAAGTGGCCCATGTTTTCCAAAGAGTCGCCGCAAACAAAGGCTGACAAGCCAAGCCACTCGCGGATGTCGTTGAGCGAGATCTCAAACTGAAAAAGATTAAATCCGATTTCCAGCAGGCAGGCAATCTCCAGCACAAGGCTTATAGGGAACACTACCATACCGATTTTTCTGCACCAATGGGGCAATAAGAATAATTTGTCCATAATGTTGTTTTATTAGAGTTGATTTTCGGCTGCAAAAGTAAAGAATTATTTTCATTTTGTAATGTTTGGGTTACATTTTTAATACTTTTTAACACAGTCGTATTCTACAACAGGCAGAAAGAAAACGGATTGTGAACGGCGCAGTTTTGCCGCTTTCGGCCTCCCGCCGTGGCATAAAAATGGGAAATCGGACGGGGAAAATACAATTATTGCCAAAAATAATGTATCTTTGCAAATCATTTTCCGAGACGAAAATACTTATACCGCACTCTGCTATAGACAATAAAGATTATACGCAATGAAAAAGAGACTGATTCTTTTGATACTGATGCTGCCGATGCTCGCCCTCGGCCAGAACACCAAGGAGCCGACACAGGACACAGCGTCCATCTATATGCAACTGGACGAAGACCCCGAGTACCCCGGCGGACTGGACGCCCTAATGGATTATCTCTACCGCAACATCCACATGCCCTCCAAGGCCCTCCGCGGAGAGGTTGATGGCCGTGTGCTGGTGTCCTTCGTGGTGGAAAAGGACGGCCGCGTGGGCGACGTCACCATCCTCGAAGACCCCGGCTACGGCTGCGGCAAGGCCGTGGCGAAAGCCATCAAGAAGATGCCCCGATGGAAGCCCGGCAAGTTGGGCGGCAAGGCCGTAAGGACCATGTTCCGCCTCCCCGTCATGATGAGCACCGCCCCCGCCGACACACCAATGGCCGGAGGCTCCATCTCGCATCCCGCCGGCACATCTGCCCCCTCGAACATTTAATACCTTTATACTATGTTGAAGAAACTCTTTGGTTTTGATTCAGAGACTATGAAGGTGCGCACGGAGATTATGGCCGGCATCACCACCTTCCTCACCATGGCCTACATCCTGGCCGTCAACCCCGGCATCTTCGACGCTCTCGGCGGCGTGATGTCAATAGAGAACGGCGCCGTATTCACCGCCACAGCACTCGCCGCCGTGGTGGGCTGCGTGGCCATGGCCTTCATCGGCAAGAAGCCCTTCGGCCTCGCCCCCGGCATGGGCCTCAACGCCTTCTTTGTCTATACCGTCTGCCTCACGATGGGCTACAGCTGGCAGTTCGCCCTCACGGGCGTCTTCATCGAGGGCATCATCTTCATCATCCTCACCGCCACCAACGTGCGCAAGCTCATCGTCGATGCCATCCCGCTGAGCCTCAAATACGCCATCGGCGGCGGCATAGGGCTCTTCATCGCCTTCATCGGCATGCAGAACGCCGGCATCATCGTGGAGGGTCCCACGCTCGTCACCCTCGGCAACATCACCGAAGGCTCCGCCCTGCTGGCCATCATCGGGCTGGTGCTGACAGCCGTGCTGGTCATCCTCAAGGTGCCAGGCGGCATCCTCATCGGCATCCTCGGCACCACCTTCATCGGCTGCATCCCCATGTTCAAGATTGACGGCACCTACCAGGCCATCACCCACCTGAGCGGCATTGCCGGCAGCGTGCCGGGCATCGGCGACATTGCCGGGCAGATGGCCTTCGCCGAGCTGACCACCTCGAAAGGCATCATCGACATGATTGTGGTGGTGCTCACCTTCCTCTTCATCGATATGTTCGACACCATGGGCAGCATCATCGGCGTGGCAGAGAAGGCCGGCTTCATCGACGAGAAGGGCAACATCGAGCGCATCAACGAGTGCTTCATGGCCGACGCCATCGCCACCACGACTGGCGCAGCCTTGGGCACCTCGACCACGACGACCTACGTGGAGAGTGCCTCGGGCGTGGGCGTGGGCGGCCGCAGCGGCCTCACCGCCCTGGTGGTGGGCGTATGCTTCGCCCTGGCACTGCCCTTTGCCCCGCTCTTCCTCGCCATCCCCAGCGCCGCCACGGCTCCCGCCCTGATTATCGTGGGCATGATGATGTTGTCGCCCATCTGCAAGATTGACTGGACCGACTTCACCGAAGCCCTCCCCGCCTTCGTCACCTTCTCCGTCATGCCCCTCGCCTACAGCATCTCCGACGGCATCCTCCTCGGCATGATTGCCTACGTGGTCATCAACGCCCTCTGCGGCAAGATAAAGAAAATCAGCGTCGCCATGTGGGTGCTCGCCGTGCTCTTCGTGCTACGATATATATTCTTATAAAGATTTGGAGATTTGGAGATGAGTAGATTTGCAAACCTACCAATCTCCAAATCTCTCAATCCTCAAATCCTCCTCACCCCATGATACAGCCCCTATTTCTCAAACCTGGCGACCGTGTGGCCATAGCCGCACCTGCCCGCAAGATAAGCCAACAAGAGCTGGCACCAGCCGTGAAACTGCTCCAGTCCTGGGGGCTGGAAGTGGTCATACCCGAGCACCTCTTCGACGAAGAAAACCAGTTTGCCGGCAGCGACGACACTCGCGCAGCCCTCATGCAGCATCTGCTGGATGCCCCCGACATCCGCGCCATATTCTGCGCCCGCGGAGGCTACGGGACGGTGAGGATTATCGACAGGCTCGACTTCTCCAACTTTGCCGAAAGCCCCAAATGGCTCGTGGGATATAGCGACATCACCGTGCTGCACAGCCACATACACCGTCACCTCGGCATAGAGACGCTCCATGCCACCATGCCCATCAACATCTCTGACAAAGAGCTCCGCCACCCCTCCCCTGCCGTCGAGACCATGCGGAGACAGCTGTTTGGGGAGAGCCTCGAATACGACTGTCCCGCACACAAGTTCAACCGAACGGGCAAAGCCACAGGCCTCCTTGTGGGCGGCAACCTCTCCATGCTCTACAGCCTCTGCGGCTCAGAAAGCGACATTGATACGGCAAGGAAGATCCTCTTTATCGAAGACCTCGACGAATACCTCTACCACATAGACCGCATGATGATGAACCTCAAACGCTGCGGCCACCTGACCCATCTCGCCGGCCTCGTGGTGGGGCAGATGAGCGACATGCACGACAACAGCATCCCCTTTGGCCGCACAGCCGAAGAGATAGTCCGCGACGCCGTGGCAGAATACGGCTACCCCGTCTGCTTCAACTTCCCCGCAGGCCACAACGGCACCGAAAACAGAGCCTTGAAGCTCGGCCACAGCACCACGCTGATGGTCGGCGAGACCGTGAGCCTCGAACAAAGATGATGCCACGGCATCAAAAACGATAATTCCACGCCCGCAAACCCGCAAAAAACAATGAAAATGGGCTGTCGGAAAACATAAAAAAACAAATGCCGGAAAACAGTGCGAAATCAAACGCCACCAAAAGAAGCAGACAATTTCGCAGTTGCAATATATATACATAAAAAAGATAAAAAAGTCGCCATATCAAAAAAAAATCGTATCTTTGCAATTTTAAAAGCAACATGTTATGCTGCTGATATATGTACCAAAACTGACAAATAGGCTGGGCTACACCATCAATGTGGTCATGCGCGACATCCTCAAAACGGACTTCGCCATCACCAACGATGTGCCCACATTCGAGCGCCACGAAGGTGCTCGGCTATGCTATGGCCCGCATCCTATTGCATCAGTCAATGCGCCTTATATCAAATCCACCAAGCTCCTTTTCGAGACCACCATCGAAGAACAAGAATGCCACTGCTTCGACATCAACGGCATCCCAGCGCTGTTTCCCGTTTATGGCCAGAACACCGCCATGCCCTTCGACCCCTTTGCCGCCATATTCTTCATGCTCTCGCGCTATGAAGAATATCTGCCGCACAGAAAAGACGAGCACGGACGCTTCATAGCCACAGAGAGCATAGCATACAAAAACGGGTTCCTGCAGAAAGCCGTGGTAGATCGCTGGGCGCTGATGCTCCGCGATGTCATCAGGCAGCACTACCCCGACATCGTCTTCAAAGAACGCAGCTTCAACTTCATACAAACCATTGACATCGACGCGGCATACTGCTACCTGCACAAAGGCTTTGTACGCACATTCATGGGCATACTGCGCGACGGCATCTATCGCCACACTCCTGCGGAGGTGAAGCGGAGGCTGCGCGTGCTTCGCGGCAAGGAGGAGGACCCCTTCGACACATTCGACTACATCATCGAACAGCAGCTCCTGCACAAACAGCACAGCACGCTGCTTTTCTTCGCCCTCTTGGGCGACTACGGCATGTACGACAAGCCCGCCTCCTATTTCAACAACGAGTTCCGACAGCTCTTGCAACATATCGGCGACTTCTCCAAGGTGGGCATCCACGGCTCCTACAACTCGTCGAACGAGCCCAAGCGCCTTGAATGCGAGACAGAACGGCTGGCAGACATCCTGCACAGGCCTATCGTCCGCAACCGCTATCATTTCCTCCGCTTCGACCTGCCCGATGCCTTTAGAATCCTACCCCAGATAGGCATCAACCACGACTACACCATGGGCTACGCCACCCAGCTGGGGTTCCGCTGCGGCACCTGCTCGGAGATACCCTTCTTCGACCTCGGAAGCGACCAAGAGACTTCGCTGATACTCCACCCTTTCGCCACTATGGACACAACCATGCACAACTATCTCAAGCTGTCGCCCAAAGAGGCAAAAGCCCAGTATCACGCCCTAATCGACGAGGTGAGAGCCATCAACGGCACATTCTGCTGCATATTCCACAACCAGAACCTCTGCGACGACTACGGATGGCAAGGCTGGAAAGAGGTGTATGAGGACCTGCTGGACTATGCCTGTAACGATAATAACCTAACAACTACTGCTGCACTATGATCAACTACAAAGAGAAACTCCCTAAGATAAAAGCCTTCGTATTCGACTTCGACGGCGTGATGACGGCAGGCGACGTGTGGACCTTTGCCGATGGCGAGACCGTGCGCTGCGGCAACATCAAGGACGGATACGCCCTCCAATATGCCGTGAAAAAAGGCTACATCATCGCCCTCATTTCTGGCGCCACCTCGAAAAGTATTGACAACCGCATGGCCTCCCTGGGCGTCAAACAATGCTACACGGGCTGCGCCAATAAGATGGAGACCTATCGGAAATTTCTTGAAATCAACAATCTAAAAGAGGAAGAGGTCGTCTGCATGGGCGACGACATCCCCGACTATGGCATCATGAGCCACTGCGGCGTGGCAGCCTGCCCTGCCGACGCAGCCATAGAAATCAAAGAACTCAGCGACTATGTGTCGCTCTACCCCGGCGGCCACGGCTGCGTGAGAGACATCATCGAGCAGGTCCTCCGCCTCCAAGGCAACTGGTTTGACCCTAAAGACACACAGCACGAAGCATTAAATTGGTAATATTAACTAAATATTTTTTATTATTAAACACGTACTATATATATTATTGATGCTGCTCCCCTTCTGCCTCCAAGCGCAGAACGACAGCGACAGCACGACCGACAAAGAGGTGGCAACCTCGAACACGCGGACGATGCTCGGAACCTATTATGCCGACAAATTCGTTGGACGAAAGACCTCTAACGGCGAGATTTTCAGACAGAACCAATATACAGCTGCCCACAGGACCATCCCTTTCGGCACCTATCTGCTGGTGAAGAATCCCGCAACTGGCGCACAAGTCGTTGTGCGCGTCAATGACCGATGCCCCAAAAGCAACATACTGGACATGACCAAGCTGGCAGTCCACGCATTGGGCATCAGAGGCTCTGCAAAAGTCCAAGTCAGCGAGATAGACCCCAAGATGGGCCACTACATCTGGAGCAATCAGGACACATTAGCCATGACTGAAAAAGAATACATGGCCTACGGTGACAGAAGTCCCCAGCGGCGCATCTCGCCCTATCCGATAGGCCCTACCACAATGGTGACTCAGAAGATTGGCAACACCACACTCACCACCTTGGCAAGTCGCGCAGCCGATGAGACTCCGTCAAAGCCACCAAGGCCAAAGCCCCCAATGTCGAAGCAGAAACCCGCTGCCGCGGCTCCTAAAGACACCGCCGTCGTGCTCGACACAGTTGCAGAGCCCACACCAGACACTGCAGCCGTTATCGAGACCGAGTCCATTCCCCAAGGACCGCTTTACGACATCGAGCTCTGCATCGTCAACTCGAAAAATGCAGCCATCAGAGAGGTGCTGAGAATGCCAAAAGAGTATCAAGAGAAGGTTATCCTCGACCGAAATGAAATCAACGGACAGATCACCATCATCCTCGGCCTCGCTGACACCCGCAGCCATGCCGTCCGCACACAGGCCATGCTCATCGACACCTACCCCGACAGCTATGTCGTGCCCCACAAAGACCGTGCTAAAAGCCCGCAAAAATAGCTTAAAAAATCATCAAAATCAAATGTTAAAATTGGCCTCAAAAATAAAAAATATAAAAAAAATGCAAAAAAAACATCACATGTGAAGAATTATTCTTATCTTTGCAAGTCAAAATCTGGTTTGTCTTTTCCGCGGAAAAGCAACTCAGATATATACGTATATTAAAGATTATTAAAATAATACATGATACTAAAATGAAGACTCGCATGAGAATCAAATTAAGCAAGAAACTGTCACTTTTTGTGATAGCGTTGGGATTTTCATGTGTTATCATGGCCCAACAAGAGCCACAGTTCTCGCAATACATGTTTAACAGAATGTCCTACAACCCCGGCTTTGCAGGCAGCTCTGGATACATGTGTGCAACGGCTATGTACCGCAATCAATGGATGGGGCTTCCTCTTGACCCGCCCACATCGGGAAGTGACGCTGGTTCGACTCCGGAAGACATACTTTTCACGTTCGACATGCCCGTCAAATTCCTCCACGGCGGCATCGGCTTCACCTTCGTCCGCGACATGATTGGATACCACAAGAACAACTGGATTGCTTTCGACTATGCCTTCCGTATGTTCTGGGGCCCCGGTAACCTCTCCGTCGGCATTGAGGCCGACTATCTCAACAGTGCCTTCGACTTCGAACCCGTCGGAGGAGACCCCGACCCAATTCTGAGCGGCTTGGACAAATCCGCCAACCTTATCGATGGGTCCGTTGGTCTGTACTATCAGGTGCCTGGTAAGTATTATGTAGGTCTCTCCGTTAAAAACCTTCTCGCTGCTCACAGCGACGAAATACAATTCTCCAACGCACGCACAGTCTATGCCATGGGCGGCTTCGACTTCACACCTGCCGGCGCACCCTCTGTACGCCTCAAGCCTTCCGCCTTGCTGAAAACAGCCGACTTCAGCTATTTCCAAGCCGACCTCTCCTGTCTGCTTGACTATCGCAATGCCTTCTGGGGCGGCCTCGGCTATCGCGTGCAGGATGCCATCTACATCATGGCTGGCGTTCATTGGAAAAGTCTCCGCATCGGTGCAAGCTACGATTTGACTGTCAACAAACTCGGTGGCTTCAAAGCTGGACGAAGCTTGGGCAGCATGGAGTTCTTCCTGAAGTTCTGCTTCAAGCACCCCAAGCCCATCAAGCCCGGCACCTCCTACGGAAACACCATCTACCTCTTATAACAAGGATTAAAATCAAAATATTCTTAATAACGAAACTTTTTAACCAAATCCTCGTATAATAAAAGAAAATCCAAAGTCAAACGACACAGAAAAAGTAGATAACACATTTTGAATAACAAAATACATTTGATAATATGAAAAAATTGTTTTTCTTGCTAGCAGCCACAGTAGCCCTTTGCTACGGTTGCTCATCTCGCTCCGAAAACGGTGAACTGGTAGGCGTCCTTGACCGCAACCAATTTGAGGACATCGACCTGAAAGGTATGGTTTTCATCAACCAGGGTAACTTCAGCATGGGCGCAGGCGTCCAGAACAACACCTATGGTGTCACCACTCAGCCCCGCACCATGCAGGTCTCTTCTTTCTTCATGGATGAGACCGAAATCACCAACAACGAATATCGTCAGTTCGTTCACTGGGTCACAGACTCCATCGTCCGCAAAATGCTCGGTGAAGCTGGCATGGACGGCTACCTGATCGAAGAAGACGAATATGGCGAACCCTTCAATCCGCCAAACGTCAACTACAAGACCAAAATCAAATGGGATGACGCTGAGACTCGCGAAGCCCTCAACAACCTCTATGTTGCTGAAAAAGACAGATACTTCGGCCGTCGCGAAATCGATGCTTCCAAGCTGAACTATGAATATTATTGGATTGACTACGCTGATGCTGCCCGCAAGGAAGCTGGCGTCCAGAATAAAGAAGAGTACCGCGGCACCCTCTACACCTCTCGTCCCAGAGGTCTGAACAACCGCACGGCCTTCGTTCATAGAGAGAGAATCAACATCTACCCCGACACGCTCTGCTGGGTTCATGACTACACCTATTCTATGAATGACGACTTCACCCGCAACTACTTCTGCTCCGCAGCCTACGACAACTATCCCGTTGTTGGTATCAGCTGGCTCCAGGCCAAGGCATTCTGCATCTGGCGCAGCAAATTCCTCAACGACTATCTCGCAAGCATCGACTACGAGCACATGAACGACTTCCGCCTCCCCACCGAGACCGAATGGGAGTTCGCAGCTCGTGGCGGCATTGCTGCTGAAAGCTATCCTTGGGGCGGTCCCTATGTCCGCAACCCGAACGGCTGCTTCCTCGCCAACTATGAGCCCCTCCGTGGCGCATACGATGACGATGGCGGCGTCCGCACCTTGGTTGTTGGCCACTACGCTCCTAACGACTACGGTCTGTACGATATGGCCGGCAACGTCTCCGAGTGGTGCGCTGATGCATTCGACGAGTCTTCCTACATTGTTGAAAACGCTCTCTCCCCCTACTACAACTACAATGCTCAGGAAAGCGATCCTATCGCTATGAAGCGTAAAGTCATCCGTGGTGGTAGCTGGAAAGACCAGAAATACTTCATCCAGGTTCAGACCCGCTCTTACGAGTTCCAGGATACCAGCAAGTGCTACATCGGCTTCCGCTGCATCCAGCCTTACCTGGGTCGTGTGAAGGGCGATAACCTGAAGACCGCTTCTAACATCTATTAATAGATAAGCTGACTAACTACCATTCTCACATGTGTTGAGAATGGTAGTTAGACTACTAACAAAGAAACAATACATCACAAATATTAAGCAAACTTAAAAAGAAACATTATGAGTTGGTTAGATAACTTAGTCCGCAGTAAGGGATACAAAAACTTCATGGCAAAACTTTACGGATGGGGCGCAGCAGTCGTTATTATTGGTGCTCTGTTCAAGATCAATCACTGGCCTGGTGGTACCATCATGCTGATTATCGGTATGGGTACTGAGACCGTCATCTTCTTCCTTTCTGCTTTTGAACCGCCACACGTAGAGTTTGACTGGACTTTGGTTTATCCCCAGCTTGCTGGTATCCCCCAAGGTGAAGAGCTTACCAGCGGCGAAGAGCAGACTGAAGACTTACTCGAAAATACTCCTGACCAGATGATGCAAGTTCCCGTGAGCAATGACCCCCTCACCGCACGTCTCGATCAGATGCTCGAACAGGCCAACATCACCCCCGAACTCATCGAACGTCTTGGCCAAGGCATGAGCAACCTCGCTGAAAGCGCTGAGTCTATGAACGGCATCGCTTCCGCTGCTGCTTCTACCGATAAGTTTGTCAACAGCCTTGACAATGCTGCTGAAGCTGTCGATAACCTCAAACATGCCACCGAAGCTGTCAACACTCTTACCACCATCTACCAGGAAACCGCACAGGCACTCACCAGCGGCGACGCTTCTTACGCAGACGAGATGAAGAAACTCGCCGGCAGCCTCGCTTCCGTCAACGCCATGTACGAAATGCAGCTCCAGACCTCTACCAGCCAGCTCGAAGCCACTAAGGAGGTTGAGGATCGCATCCACACCATGATGAACAACTTTGCTGATTCCGCCGAAGGCGTACTAAAATACAAAGATCAGGTTGATGCACTCTCTCGCAAGGTTGCTGAACTCAACAACGTTTACGGTAACATGCTTGCTGCTATGCAGACTCGTCTGTAATAGACGTCACTATCAATTACTAATTACACACTAAATTAATTAGCAAAGTATGAGTGCTTCTAACTGTCCGGAAACCCCGCGACAAAAAATGATTCAGATGATGTACCTCGTGTACACCGCCATGTTGGCACTGAACGTGTCAGCAGAGGTTGTCGAGGGCTTCAAGACCGTAGGTAACGCCATGTCAAAATCCAACGAGAACATGGTTCTCAAATTGGACGATACCTTCGAAAACTTCGAAGCTGCCCTCCAAAACAACCCAGGAAAAGTGAGAGAGAAGTACGACAAGGCTCAGGAAATCAAAAAGCTCTCCGAAGAACTTGTCTATACTATCGATACTATGACCTACAGCTTTGTCGGCCACATCGCCAGCAAAGCCGACATCCAGCTTATCGACCCTAACAACGAGGAAAAACTCATCAAACGTTCCATTCCTCTGAAGAACGCTGATGGCTCTACCAACTTCGACAGTGTTGCCGAAGCCCTTAAGATTGGCGGCTTCAGTTGGATTAACAAACTGGACGACAACCATGCTGGTACCCCCTACTTCATCGGCAACGCTGAAGGCAATGAGCAGAAAGGCGCTGCCTACGACCTCATCGACAAGATTCATGCTTACAAACACGCTGTCATGGAAAGCTTGGGTAGCGACTCCACACACGTCAGCCTCGGTCTTGATGTTGATGAACGCCGTCCCAATGCTGAAGGCAAACTCACCTCATGGGAACAGTTGAACTTCAACAACACCGTTGCTGGTGCAGCCCTTGTCACCCTCACCCGTATGAAAGCAGAAGTCATGAACGCCGAATTCGACGCCGTGAACATGCTCTTCAAACAGGTTAAATCCAACGACTTCTCCTTCGATAAGGTTGCCGTTGTCGCACGTCCCAATGCTGCCTACATCATGCAAGGTGGCAAATATGAACTTGTTGTCAACGTCGGTGCCTACGACTCTAAATCCAAGTTTGAAGCCAATGTCGGCGGCCAGCACTTCACCTCCAACGACTCTGGCGCCGTTGTATATAGCACAGTCTGCAACACCACCGGTCCTAAGACCATCAATGGTACAGTCTATGTCAAGAGAGATAATGGCACTGAGAAATACGACTTCAAGCAGAGCTACTATGTAGCCGAGCCTATGGCCGTGTTTGAACTCACCGAGATGAACGTCGTCTATGCTGGTATCGACAACCCCGTCAGGATTTCTGTCCCCGGTGCTTCCGCACAGAGCTTGGTCGTCACCTTGGCTGACCCCAGCCAGGCCACCATCACCTCTCAAGGCGCAGGCCAGTACATCATCAAACCCAAGGTGAAGACTGGTAAGATCAAGGTCAACGCCTCCATCAAGGACGGCAACACCACACGCTTCATGGGTTCTACCGAGTTCCGTGCTCGTCCGCTCCCCGATCCTAAGATCTACTTAGGCCGTGCTCAAGGCGGTAGCATCTCCATCGGAGACCTTAAGACCATGAAGGCCCCGCAGGTACGTTACGGCGACGACTTCGCATTCAAGATGAAGGTGCCTCAGATCCTCAAACAGACCATCGATATCACCCGCGTCAACGGTGCTACCGACCTAGAGAACAGAGGTGCACAGTGGAGTGCTGAAATCCAAAGCTACATCCAGAAAGCAAAACCTGGCTGCAAAATCACGCTCACCATCGAGGTGGCTATGCCTGATGGTTCCAAGCGTCCCGTGAGCAGCACATTCCGTATCACGAAATAAAATAATAAAATTATAACATTATGAAAAAAGTATTGTTTGGCCTCAGCCTCATGATTCTCACCGTCTGCGGTATGTCTGTCAGCGCACAGAACATCCTCAATGCAGAAGATGAAACCAATTTGAGCAACTTCTACCAGCGTACCATGAGTACGACGAAGCGAGCTTTGCCTTACCCCTTCCTCCGCGAGAGTGACGTCATCTGGGAGACCTGTATCTGGCGCACTATCGACTTCCGCGAGAAATTCAACCAGTTCTTCTATTTCCCCAAGGGCGAAGACAGCCTCAACAACAACCAGGGCCGTATCAACCTCGCTTACCTTATCTACAGAAATGCCGCTAACGGCGAGTTCGAAATCTTCGACGACGACGAGCTCAAGGTCCCTGTTGAGTGGGAATATATGTACAGAAAGTTGAACAAAGCCGATACCACCCTCACCGATCCTATCTATGATGAATATGGTGAGTTGGTTGACGAAGGACACGACACCATCAAATACAAGAATTTCTCCTCTGACGACTACTATCAGATTTACCTCAAAGAGTATTGGTACATTGACAAACAGGACACCCGCATGAAGGTTCGTATCGTCAGCCTCGCTCTCGTTGACGAGAACTGCAAGGAAATTGATGGCGACATGGAGTGCAACCCCACCACCCGTTTCTGGATTCCCATGAACGATATGCGCGTCCGCAACCTCTTTGCTCGCACCAACGCTTACGACATCTACAACAACAACTTCGAACGCAGCTACGATGAAATCTTCGTCACCCGCTACTTCGACAGCTTTGTCACCCGTCAGACCAACACCCACAACCGTGAAATCCACGACTATCTGACCGGCGAAGACGCACTTCTCGAGTCCCAGACCATCGAAGAGCGCATTTTCGACATCGAGTCCGATATGTGGGAATACTAATACCCCTGCTTGTTGAACCTCTTTCAATAAGCGCATAAAAAGAAAGAGTTAAGAATAGCATCCTTATTCTTAACTCTTTCTCATTAAAAAACAGCCAACACAACCTTGCATCGCCAACATTCACATATAGCTCTCATTCCGTCTCTCCTGACGCTGATGGTAGTCCTCTTTGCCACACCGCAAGAGGCCAAGGCTCAGTATCTCGAACAGCAGCCTGGCGACTACTATCAGCGCAGCATGACATGGGAGCACAAGCCCCAGGACCCAGGCTTTGTACGCGAAGCCGATGTCTATTGGTGCCGGATGCTCTGGCGCATCATCGATGTAAGAGAAAAAGAAAATCAGTATTTCTACTTCCCCACTGATTCCAACGGCGTCCGCGGACGCAAAAACTTCGCCTACATGCTTTGGGATGCCATCAAAGCCGGCGAGATCGAGCTCTTCGAAGACGATGAGATGAAGATACCGCTTGACTGCCTCAAAGTCGTCGAACGCGCCACCCGCAGCGACACCGTTCAGATGGCTGTCTATGACGACTACGGCGAAGCCGACTACACCACAGTCTTTGTTCCCCATGAGTTCTCCTCCGAAGACATATACCAATATGCCATCAAGGAAGCAGTCTATTTCGACCGTGCCCGCAGCGGCGTACAAGTCCGAAAGATCGGTATCGCTCCCATGGAAGACAAGTATAAAGTCATCGATGGCGAGACCGAATACATGGGCACTGTCACCCTCTTCTGGGTCCCCATGCTCTCATGGGAAGTACGCACCCTCTTTGCAAAAAAGGAGGCCTACTGTCGCGAAAACCTCATACACCTCCCCACTTGGGAATACGCCTTCCGCTCCTTCATGTACTCATCCTTCATCACCCGCATCGACAACGTCCACAATCGTGCCATCCACGAATACCTCACTGGCGAAGATGCCCTGTTAGAATCGCAGCGCATCGAAGAGGAACTCCTGAACATCTGCAGCGACATGTGGGAATACTGACACCCTCATCATTCCTCCACCATTCCTCCGCCCAACCTTCGCCCCTTTCCGTCAATAATAGAATTCATCCCACACACTTCCCTTTTCTACAAACTATGGCCTCCGACTTCTTCAACTTCCAGCAATTCACCATCCGCCAAAGTCACGCCGCCATGAAAGTGGGCACTGATAGCGACCTCTTAGGCGCTCTATGCGCGGAAGGAGGCTCTATTTTGGACATCGGGACGGGTACTGGTGTCCTCTCGCTCATGATGGCGCAACGATTTCCCGAAGCCCAGATAACCGCCATCGAAATAGATGACAATGCCGTAATTGATGCCGCCTACAACTTCGAGCAATCCTGCTGGAAAGAGCGTATCACATTGCAGCACACATCCCTCCAAGACTATCTCCAAGCCTCCACCCTACCCCGGTACGATGCCGTAGTATGCAATCCACCCTACTTCGACCGCAGCCTCGAATGCCCAGACCAAGGCCGTTCCCGCGCCCGTCACACCGCTAGCCTTCCTTTCCCAGTCCTCATCCAAGGAGCCTACGATCTTCTCACCCCTGGAGGGCACTTCTCCGTCTGCATTCCTCCCGAAGTTCTAGCCGACTTCCACACCCTCTGCACCGCAGCAGGCTTCAGCCTATCAAAAAAACACATCATCAAAACGATCCCCGACAAAGCCCCAAAACGCTACGTCCTCATCTACAAGAAAGGACTCGTCGAAGAGATACAAGAGCAGACCTGCTGTATGCGCAATGCCGACAAGACCCGCTCCGACTGGTACCTCGACCTCATGAAAGATTTTCTCATCTGCGGCAACCTATAACCTTCTGCTTGTCGGCGAACAGCCTTGCCGCAATTCCAAACCGCTATCCGGCCATATCAGAGCACTGACATATGCCGAGCCCTATGCTCCTTCGCCTCGTTCGACTGTGAAATGATGGGAAATTCTGATACAGATAGCTGCTGGCGGACGACAAAACTGACAAGCGATTTCAGGAAAAAACATGCCTGAAGGCTTGTCGATGGCAACGTTTCAATGGCCCCACGGGCGGCGACGGGGGCTAATGACTATTGGCGGTGTAGGTGCGCCAGCGGTCGAGGACAGCGGAGAAGTCGGCAGGATGAGGGCTCTCGAAATGGAGATGCTGGTGGGTGACGGGGTGCTCAAAGCCGAGGACGAGGGCATGGAGCGCCTGTCGCGGCATGAGGCGGAAGCAGTTCTCGACAAACTGCTTGTAGCGCGAGAAGGTGGTGCCTTTGAGGATGCGGTCGCCGCCGTATGCGGCATCGTTGAAGAGAGGATGACCGAGATGCTGCATGTGGGCACGAATCTGATGGGTGCGGCCGGTCTCAAGGACGCATTCGACGAGGGTGATGTAGCCGAAACGTTCGAGGACGTGATAATGCGTGATGGCGTTCTTGCCACGCTCGGGGTCGTCGGTGACGTGCATGATGCGACGGTCCTGCGGGGAACGTTCGAGGTTGCCGACGATGGTGCCGGTGTCCTCATCGAAGCTGCCCCAGACAAGGGCGTTGTATTTGCGCTCGATGGTATGCTCGAAAAACTGCTTGGCGAGGACGACCTGCGCCTCCTCGTTCTTGGCGATGAGAAGCAGTCCCGAGGTGTCCTTATCGATGCGATGGACGAGATAGGGCACGATGGGGTTGCCAGCCTTGTCTTTCTTGTCTTGATAGTAGTACATGAGGCCGTTGAGGAGGGTGCCTGTGAAGTTGCCGTAGCCGGGGTGGACGACGAGGCCGGGACGCTTGTCGATGACAAGGACATCGTCGTCCTCATAGACGATATCGAACGGCACAGGCTCGGGCAGCACCTCAAAGTCGTGAGGCGGCTCGGGCAGGAGGATGCTGATCTCGTCGCAAGGCTTGACTTTGTAGTTGGACTTTGCCTCTTTGCCGTTGACCAGCACGCAGCCAGCCTTGGCAGCAGTCTGAATCTTGTTGCGCGAGATGCCTTCAAGACGCATGAAGAGGTATTTGTCGAGGCGCAGCATGGCCTGTCCCTTATCGACGAGGATATGGTGATGTTCGTAGAGTTCTTGCGACTCCTCGCCGTCGGCAAGGAGGTTTTCTTCATGCAGAGGCTGCGCGGAGCTATCGGGGAGGATTGGAGAGGCGTTATCGGTGGGGTCTTGAGGACAATGGCTCATGGTTGGTGGCATTTGATGTTGATGGCGTTATTGAATTAAGACTTTGACGGCTGGTGCGGCACCCAGGCGGACTATGTATAGGCCCTGCGGCAGGGTGGCGGAACGCAGCTGCGAGCGGGGTGCGAGACGCCCCTCGAAGAGTTTCTGCCCCAGAAGGTTGCAGATGGTGAGAGGCTCGGAGCGGTCGGACTGGCTCTCGACAACGATGCTGCTCGCCTGTTGATAGACCCGCGCAGCGAGCGGCGCAGCGGCATCGGCAACAGAGAGGAGGCCGCGCTGACCGAAGCAGGGACGCAGCATGAGGGCACCGCGCAAGATAGAGGTCTGCCAGTCGGCACCAGTGCGGTAGAAGATATCGCTGGAAGCGTCGCAGTTGCGGTCGAAACCCAGGTTGAGGAAATCGGAAGAGGTCTGTTCCAAGCCCACATAGATGGTGCCAGAACAGACGAGCGGACTTTCGAGATAGTAGCGGACAAAGTGATTGAAACCGTTGAACAAAGGCTTGCGACGCGCCTCGTCGCGATAGAGCACCTGTCCCGGATGCCCTCCGTTATCGTCCCAGACGGTGATGAAGAAACGGATGTCGGCATTCTGCTCCTTCAAAGTGCGGTTGAAATAGAGGTCGAGAGCGGTGAGGGTGTCCTCGACATGAAGGGGGTAGCGACAGGCGAGCCAGATCTTGCTGCTGGTGGAGGTGATGCCGTAGCCGTTCTCGGCAGTGCCGTCGTCGTAGGCGTAGTAGCTATCGAAGAGCTGAAGGAAAGAGACGGTGTCGTTCTCTGTGTGGACATCGCCGCTCACACCCTCACGCACATGGTGACGGACGGTGAAGGCTTGCGGCTGCTGAGGGGTGACAGGCAGCACATAATCGACCACAGGGCGGGCATGTGCCGGGGCAGTCTGATAGGCTGCGCCCTGCCAATAGACGGGGGTATTCTCGTGGCCTCCATCGTAGGCGTAGAGCTCCTGGCCGGAGGCATCGAGAATCTGATAGCGGTAGTCGGAGGCCAGCTCCTCGGAGAAGCGGTTGGTGATGAGCAGCGAGAGCGAGTCCTTCATGTCGGCAGCCGTGAACTGGCGAGCGGGCATAGCCTGGAAATGGCGAAGCAGGGAGGGCGCGGGGGAGACGAAGGCGACATCGCGTGCAGCGAAATCGCCAGCACGGCGCCCAGCGTCGAGCAGGATATAGTCGAGATTCCACTGATCGGAATTGCTGAGGAATCCTTTCTTATTATTGATATCGAGGCTGCAATAGTTGCGGAAGCGGAAGCGGAACTGGTCGTTCATGAACTTGGGGTCGTCGATGAGCACCTGCTGGAACTGCCAGTACGAGCCAGTGCGGGCAAAGAGCGAATCGGCATCGCAGCCCTCAGCGCTCCAGACTTGGAGCCAGGCATCCTCGTCGGCACAATAGAACTCCAAGACGAGCGAGTCCTGCGGCTGCGGACTATCGCCCACACGCTCCCACATATTGCCGTAGCCGCCGCCTGGCAGATAGAAGAAGCTGAGATAGACCGAATCGGCAGGCGACAAGGCATGGGGATAAGGGAGGAATGCCGAATCGAGCCTCACGGGGAGCGAGAGCAGCGTGTCGGCGGGGAAGAGCTGCCCCATCTCGGAGGGATAGAGCTGCCCCGCGGCATCGACGGCATCGAGGGTGACCATGCCCACCGTGGGAGGCAGCGGAGCGTAGCCCTGATTGACAAAAGAGCCGCCCAGCACCCACTGATGCTGCGTGTGCTGAGGATTGGAGAAGTCGTCGAAGAAAGGCAAAGAAAGCGGCATGTCGGCGCCCTTGGCGAGCGACTGCGGCTGATGGCGCACAGGGGCGAGGACCTCCTGTGCAGGAAGCACAAGCGGCGATGCCAAGAGCGCGACTATCAGCGCGAAAGAGGCGCGAAGCCTACCAGTCCCAACCATCATCAAAACCCGGTTCATAGTCAGGAGTATAGATGTCTTCCTCTTCGTCAAGCTCGTCATCCCAGATGCCATCGGCCTCGAAAATCTGAGAAGAATCGACCTCGAAATTGCTGATGATGCGTTCAATGTCGGCCTCGGTAGCATCGCAATACCAGAGATTGACGTATGTGCCTAAAGGATAGCGTGTCACGCCCGTATAGTCGGGGCTGAGGCGATAGCAGACAGCCTTGCTGCGATTGCTGACGCCCTCGAAATGCTCCTCGCCCACGTTGAGAGAGGCCGAGAGGATGCCGCGACGGGCCTTCGAGACCACCTGTCCGATTACGAAGGGCACGCGCGTGCCTTTGGCATTGTCGCCACGGCCGACAGTGAGATCGACCACGGCACCTGCGCCCATAGTCTCGCCGGCATAGACCAGCTTGCCTTTGCAGGAGCTCTCCAAGACGACATTGCGGTAAGGACTATCGACAAACCGCAGCTTGCCGCAACGCAGACCCGCAGCCTCCAATGCCGAGACCGCACTGCGAACAGACATGTTGGAGAGTTCGGGAAGCACCACATCGGAGGGTGCGAAAGCAGTCACGACGATATAGACCTTGCGGTGGCTCTTGACCATGGTGCCGGGGATGGGGTCCTGCTGAAGGACGAGGCCGCCCTCCTTATCAGCATCATAGATGGAGTCGATGATGACATACTTGAAATGGTGAGGATTGTCGTCCTTGACCTGCTCCAAGGGAAGGTCGCGGAAATCGGGAAGCTCATACTCCTTGCCCTGACGTGCCACAATCTTGATGAACAGGAAGGCCAGCAAGAGTATGCCAAAAGAGACAGCAAGCATATAGAGGAGATGCTTGGCCAAAGGATGTTTATCTAAAAAGTCTTTTTTCATGATATATAAAACGTATCGTTCTATTAAATATTATACAACATCGGGTCTAATTTTCTTCGACAAGCTCGCCTATCAGCGTGGCAGCCGTGCAATCGGTGACGCGAACGCGGACATACTGGCCGGGCTGAACCTCATGGCGGTCGAAGACCAGCACCTTGTTCTGACTGTTGCGGCCAAAGAGCTGCATCTTGCTGCGATGAGACTCGCCCTCGACGAGCACCTCATAGACGCGGCCCACCTCACGGCGGTTGTTTTCGAGCGCAATCTGCCCTTGCAGGGCGATAATCTCCTCCAGGCGGCGCGTCTTCTCAGCCTCGGGGACATCGTCCTGGAGGTGCTTCTCTGCGTAGGTGTTGGGACGCATGGAGAACTTGAACATATAGGCATAATCGTAGCGAACCTTGCGGAACATATCGAGCGTCATCTGATGATCATCCTCGGTCTCAGTACAGAAGCCTGCAATCACATCGGTGGTGATGGAACATTCGGGCATGTAGCGACGGATGGCGGCGATGCGGTCGAGATACCAGGCAGAATCGTAATGGCGGTTCATGAGCTTGAGCATCCTGTCGCTGCCGCTTTGGACAGGGAGGTGGATGCACTTGCAGATATTGTCGTAAGAGGCCATGACCTCAAGCAGCTCGTCGCTCAAATCCTTGGGATGAGAGGTGGCAAAACGGACTCTCAGCAGCGGGCTGATCTGTGCCACACGGCGCATCAGCTCAGGGAAGTTGACCCGCTCCTCGCCAGCCTGCCAGCGATAGGAGTTGACATTCTGACCCAGCAGCGTCACCTCCTTATAGCCTTGTTCGAAGAGGCCCTTGGCCTCAGCCACGATGGTCTCGGGGTCGCGGCTGCGCTCGCGGCCACGGGTGTAAGGCACAACACAATAGGCACAATAGTTCTGGCAGCCGCGCATGATGGAGATGTAGGCGGAGATGCCGTTAGAGCCCAGGCGTACAGGCTCGATGTCGGCGTAGGTCTCGGTGGTGCTCAGCTCGGTCTCGGCAGCCTTGACGCCGGCCTGGCGCACCTGCTCCAGCATCTGCGGAAGACGGCGATAGGCGTCGGGGCCCACGACGAAGCTGACGTTCTCCTCCTCGACCATAAGCTGGTTCTGGAGACGTTCGGCCATACAGCCCAGAATGCCGATGCGGAGCTGCGGATGGCGCTGCTGAAGGGCGCGGAGCTCGCGGAGACGCTTGCGAATGCGCTGTTCGGCATTATCGCGGATGGCACAAGTATTAATCAAGATAAAGTCGGCCACCTCAATATCGGCAACGACCTCGTGGCCCTCCTTCTTCAAAAGAGAGGCCACGATCTCGCTGTCGGCAAAGTTCATCTGGCAGCCGTAGGTTTCTATATATATGTTGCTCACTTCAATAGATAGCTTTGATAGCGTCGATGTTTATACCTGTTGTTATTTTGTTATCACAACCTTCTGCGCAGGGCTCATACCCACGCGAACCATATAGACGCCGGGCTGAAGCGGCTGCGAGAGCATCTTCTGCCCAGGAGCGGCATAACGGCTCACCTGCTGGCCAAGGAGGTTGAAGACGGACACGGGGAGGCTGCCGTTCTGCTCCACGGCAATGCAGCTGCCCTGCGTATAGATGAGATAGGCGACGCCTTCTGCGTCGGTGATGCCTTCGGGCTCTACGTGTTCGGGAACCTTGAAGAAGGCCTTGAACAGCATGTCGTTTGTCAGCGTGACAGTCTTGGGATTGCTCTCCGTGCTGTCGGACCATTTCGAGAAGACGTAGCCATCCAGAGCGACGGCGCCAATCTGGACCTGCGTGCCTGCGGGGAAGGTTCCGTTGCCGCCAGCAAAGCCCATCGTGCTGTTGTCGGAGATGACGGAAAGGTTGTAGTAGGTGACCGTGTCAATCTCAATGGTTTGATGATTGGGGAGATAGATGGTGTCGAAGCCTGTAGGCATCCAGACGGTGTCGCGAATGGTTATCGGCACACTGATATGGATGTCGTTCCAAATGGTGTCGCGGAGATAGATGGTGTCGGTGATATAGATGGTGGTCTTCGCCTCCTGCTGCGGATAGGAGAAGAAACCGAGCATGAGCATCGGGTCCATCACGACGTTGATTGTGCGCGGATTCTCGGTGTTGCCATCAATCCAATGGCTGAAAACAAAGCCCGGACGAGGGATGGCCACGAGTTCTACTGCCGTGCCCAGCGGGAAACGACCGCTGCCTGCGACATAGCCCTTATCGGAATCGTTGGAAATCGCCGAGAGCTCGGCATAGCGCTGCGTGGCGGGAACGGTGTCGTAAACGTCGTAATAGACTGTGTCATGAAGCACCGTGTAAATGGTGTCGGTCAGATAGGTATAGGTCGTGTCATAGACATAACGGTTGAGCGTGTCGTGAATTAAGATGGTGACGGTGTCGCGAACGACATCCTCCTGGAGTGTGTCGCTGAGGGTGATGTCATCGACATAGAGATAGTACTGGTAGTCTGAATAATAATCGATTGCCACATATTTGGCGCCGTAAGGCACCAGGACATCGCAGCTCTGGTAGTTGGTGTTGGTGACCTGCTGCGTGGTCAGCGTGTGCGTGAAATCGGTGGGGTTCTTGCCCGTGGTGGAATAGCGCACGGCGAAATCCTCTGTGCCCGACGTAGCCTTCTTGTAGTAGAACTTGAGGTGAAGCGGATTGGAGGCCTGCAGCTTGGGCGAGATGAGGTACTGATGATAGTTGTCGGCTCTGGAATAGCTGCTGAAGGCAAAGGAGTACTGTCCCGAATGGGGCGTAGTGGTGTAGGTGCCTACCACGCCGGCACGGCCGGCATTGCTTGTGTTCATGCTGCGGAAGTCCCAGCAGTCGGTTGTGCCATCCTCAAAGTCCTGCGTGGCAGGGAACTCGGCCAAGGGAGCGCATCCCACCTGGCCGTTAGGCGTGTAGGTGAAGATGATGGCGCTGTGGTCGCTGTTCTGATGGATGTTGGTGAGGCTGAGCGTGGTGTCGGGGGTGCCGTCACAAAGATATGGATGGGGGTCGGAGGTGGCGTTGAAGGTGGTGCGGGAGCCCGTGCCGAAAGCGGCCTGGGCGGGGCTGCCGTTGGTGATGTCGTTGCTGCTGCCGGGGCGGAAGAGCCACAGCTGATGCGGCGTGGTGCTGTTGTCGAAGCCCTGGTTGTTGGCATCAAGACTGCTGTTGTAGCGCCACACGAGCAGGCCGCGGCCAGGGATGGAGGCATCGAAGGCATCGTCATTGTTGCGATACTCAAGGATATACCACTGGTTGGGGACTGACGAGGGGATGGCGTAGGCGTGGTTGGGGCCAGAGGCGTTGGAATAGAGGGTGTAGGTGCCCGAGTCGGTGATTTCGGGGATGCTGTCGAGCCAGTTGAGATAGGCCAGCTTGAAGAATACGTTGGTCTGCTGCGGAGGCGTCTGGTTCTGCTCCATGATGTCCCAGCTGCCAGCAGCCGACACCTCGTCGTAGTTATCGTAATGATAGAGGTCGGGGCAGCCGAGGGTGTGGGTCATCTCGTGGCAGAAGGTGCTGACGCTGAAATAGTGGTCGCCCGAGCCTGCAAGCTGGAAGTTGAAGGTCCACACCTGCTTGCCGTTGATGGTCACGGTGCGGTCATAGAGCGACCATTTGTGAGGCCAGAGGAGGTCGCTCCAGCCCGTGTAGGTGCCGCTTGCCACGAAGCAGATATTGTCGATATAGCCATCATTGTCCATGTCCAGATTCAGAGAGGTGGGCACGGGCGAGTTGGCATTCACCCAGTTCACAGCATTTTCCAGCAGGGCAAACTCGCGGAGCCGGTGCTCATCTTCATCGGAATAGCCAATGGTGTTGGTGCCGCTATAAGGCTCGTAGTAGGCTCTTGGGTGGCTGTCCTGATACGACAGGATCGTGCTGCCCGAGGGCGTGGGGTAGAAATGCGTGGGGATGTGGATCTTGTTATAGCTCGTGGTCTTGAAATAGTTATACATCGACACGGCGCCCGATGTGCTGTCGTTGAACATGCTGTTCACCGTGCTGAAGGGCGTGCTCGTGCATGTCGTCTCATCGGAGAAGCGCAGGAAGATGACGAGGTTATTGAGCGTGCCGTGGTTGGCTCCGCTGGTCTTGGGCTGGGGGCGGCGCATGCCCTCGGGCACCTCCCACATCTTGCGGAGGCGTGCCAGCTCTTTGGCGTCGGGCTTCAGGTTGGGGCGAAGGCCCACAAGGGCGGGATTGTCCTTGCCCGGCATCCAGCTCGTGGGGACGAGCAGGCCGTCGGAGAGCTCGGCATACACATACGCGCCTGTCTCGACATTCTGCACAATGGTGTAGCCCTCAGCGTCGTGCAGACGATGGAAGAACTCATCGCCCGACACAAAGCAGCGCAGTGTGTCGCCGTTAGGCTGGATTCTGACAGCTGGCATATTCTTCACAGGTGCTGCCGTTACGGTGAGCACCATCATGCAAGCAAGGAGCGAAAGGAATAAGCTTTTTCTCATATCGATAATTTTTTTAGATTTTCTTTAATGCAACAAGCCTGTCATACCGGTCGTTGGGACCGCGGTAATAGACGTAGGCGGTATAGTTGTTGGGGGTCTCGTAATGGTCGCCCTCCAGGGTGGCCGTCATCCCCTCATGCTCCCCCACGGGCACGAAGAGCAGCTGGTAGGCATAGTAGCCCTGCTTCAGCAGCAGCCGTTTGGTGTAGGCATGCAGCTCGGGGCTGTAGTCCATGCGGCTGCGCTCATCGAGATGCCACTGCGTGAGGTCGCCCACTATATAGACGCCGCCGTTGAGGAAGGGGTACTTCATCGGCAGCGAGAAGTTCACATACACATAGTCCGCCTCTACCTGCTTGTTCTCGCGGTCCCACACATTCACCTTCATGCCGCCGTTGAGGGTCTGCTCGGTGATATAGTTCTTCTGCGACCTATCCTCCAGCGGGCGCAGCATGGCGTAGAGCTCGCCGCCGTACTCTTCGACATTCAGCACGTTGTACATCGACGAGCGGATGTTGCTCACGTCGAAATAGCGGAAGGAGTTGCCGCAGCAGAAGATGTTCTCTGGGCGGTTGCGATAGCTCAGCGCGTTCTGGTCATAGCCGCTGAACTGAAGCCGGCGGATGTTGTCCAGCCTGCCGTTCTGCTGCACCACCACGGTGAAATAGGCGGGGTTCATCGAGGGCGCCAGCATCTCGCCACGATAGTCGGGGTTGACGCTCAGCGCCACATCCACCTCCCTGCGTTCAAAGATGGCGCGGCTGTCGTAGGGCGCCTGCAGCGTCATGTCGCACTTCACCGAGCCCTCCGCGACGCAGAAGCGCTTGGTCAGGACCACGCTGTCGGGATAGTCTTGCGGAGCGACCATCACCACATAGTTGCCCGAGATGAGCAGCTGGCTGTACTGTGCCGGGATATACTCGTGGTAGTCCACATAGTCCGTCAGCGTGGTGAAAGAATTGGCGTAGTTGTCAATCGGCCCCTCCTCGAAGCCGTTGATATACTCGTAGGGCTCCATATCGTCCAGCCTCCAGTCCTTGTCGCAATGGCGTATCTTGTAGCGGTAGCTGCCCACCTCTGCATCCAGCACATCGAAACGGAGCAGCAGCCTGTCCTGGCCGCCCAGCACAAGCACGGGCGACTCCAGTTCCACGCCATTTTTATACAGCGTGGCTGTCTTCACAGCCTCCGACCAGCAGGAATCGGTCACAGTCTGAGCCGCCAGCGTAGCCGCATCAAGACAGCCGCACAGCAGCAATAGCGTGAGCCACAAAAAGATACTCCGTCTCATAAGCGTACTGAATATATATATAATAAAGTGCAAAGATACGAAAAAAAAACGATATGGCAAAAAAATATGCCGTTCCTTTGCAGAAACGGCATATTGGGGTATTTCCTTAACAAGCGATTATTCGCACTCCGTACCATTCTTGATACCGGCAACGGTAACAACGGTGTTCATGTCAGAGCACTTTTTGAAATGCTCGGTGTCAAGTTCAAACTCTTTGGTCAAGCTTTCCTGAACATTGCCCAAAACGTATGTTCTGCAAGTGCACATCTTGGTGCAGGAGCTGACGCAAGCCACGGTGGCGATAACGGCGAGAGCCAAAACGATTTTCTTCATAGTTGTAATATTTTTAGGTTAACAATTAAAATTTTGACGATGCAAAGATACACCTTTTTTTTGATACTATCGCACGTCAGCACAAAAAAAATATTGTTTTTATGAAAGACACCTCTGGCTATCAGCAACATACACATCGACTTCTAAAAACGCCCCGCGCCATTCTCCTGCTGAAAAAATGGACTGTTCCCGTTTATTTTTCCGACAATTTGCCCGCTCCAAGGCAGCAAAACGAAAAAGCCTGCCGCTTCGCACAGCCCGCGCCCCCGAAAACAAGCATATCGTTCGCACAGTCAGCACATTACAGCGCAAAAAACCATTTTCCCTGTTTTTCATGTTCAAAAACATCAAAAAACAGAAAAAAACGCGACAGAAAGCATAGAAAATAGGCTGTGCAAAGCCCTTTCGCGAAAAAATATGCAACTATGGCTCAACGAGTTGCAAGAAAAAGCAAAAAAATATTTGGTCAGTTCAAAAAAACTTCGTATCTTTGCAACCGCTTTTCGAGAGAAAATGATCTGCTAGCTCAGTTGGTTTAGAGCGCTTGCTTGACAGGCAAGAGGTCACAAGTTCAAATCTTGTGCAGATCACCAAAAACGAGGTGAGGCAATGCTTCGCCTTTTTTTAACGAGAGGTCTGTTAGCTCAGTTGGTTTAGAGCGCTTCCTTCACACGGAAGAGGTCGACAGTTCGAATCTGCCACAGACCACAAGAAATTTTCATTTTGAAATTTTTTTTAATGTTTTTCAAGGGTACCACCTCGGTACCTTTTTTTTGCCCATCACTTCAACACATGATTCATATTTAATGGCGCTGTGAATTTTAACATTTCGGAGCAGAACCGTCTTAGACCGTCTTAGCTCCGCTCTAGCTCCGCCTTAGCTCCGCTCTAACTCCGCTCGGAGAGCGGGAAAAAGGCAGAGTATGGGTGTTGCTTCTATATGGCTGTGGCGTAGGTGATTGTGTACTTCGGCGAGAATGTGGCTCAGAGTCTATTTTGGAACCCTAAATTTTAACATATCGCCGCTCAACTCTTAAAAATTCATAGCAGAAAGGCGCTTGGCAAAAGGAGCAGCAACAGTGGGAGGAGCAACAGAAGCGTTTAATCGTGCGGCTATCAACCGTAACTACTAACATACTGAAACCGAACATATTCTACTGAGATTCGATTGAAGACATCGATGTAGCTTGGGACGAAATATTTTTAAATGGAAGGCTACTTCAAAATAGAAGAACCTATCGCCAACGCCCCAACATATACACAAGCAAGAGAATGTAATTGTAAACATTGTAAACGGTATATGTATGTAAACAATATATAGTAATACACGTTAAGCAATATATATAATATACATATATAATATATCTACTACTATATATCTACCCAAGCCATTTACATTTACAATTACGTTTAAGCGATATATGCACAGGCAAGAGATTGTAATTGTAACATTGTAAACGGTATGTGTATGTAAATACCCTCTAGTAGTATATGTTAAGCAATATATATATTATATACACATACTCAGCAATTAGTATATATACACACAGCATTTACATTTACAATTATTACAATCATCAACGCACAAACCTCTGTCTCCTTTTTTCTTGCTTTTGGGGGAGAAATCCGCCCCCGCCGCCCCCACGGCAAAAAAGGAGGACGCATACTTTTTTTCTAAAAATGAATGCAAACAGCGATTATGTCAAAAATAATGCGTATCTTTGCGGCATGATTGTCCGCGAGCCCATATTACGCAAGTGCCTGACGCTGATGATGCTACTGCTGTTGTGCAGCCTGCCGAGAACCCTCTCGGCTATGCCTGCGCAGGCCGAGAGCGCCGTCACGCACACCCTGGGGCAGACGCAGGACGATATGCCGACATGGCAGGACCTCGGCCTCGAGGACCTGATCGTGAACGCCAACGAGTGCCCCGCGCCGGTCTCGCAGAGCCTCTCAGGCCATCATGCCGAGAGCAACGAGAGCCGCCCGGGGACGCTGCTGGCCCGCCCTCGCCCCCACCCCGTGGTACTACCCGCGCGCGCCAACGACTACTACCTCTATTTTCTTTATCGCCTCCGGCTCTGATTCGGCCCCGTTTCCGTCGCTTGGCAGACAACGGCTCTGCCCCCGCTGACTTTTGCGTCATCCATAACGATGATGCCTTTTGCAACAGCCATCCGCAAGGATGGCCCAATATAGTAATATTGTTAGAAATGAAACACATAGATAAAGAAATATACTCCCAGCCAAACATCACCAAACGTCTTCGTCCGCTCAGCATCGGCTACTGGGTTACCGCCGCTGCGGGCGTGATATGCACCATCCTTTTTGCCGCCAACCAGAACGCCTCGAGCGGCCTTTACGCCTTGCTAATGCTCGGCATGGCCATCGGCGACTTCGTCCTGCTACTGGTGGTGTGCTACTACATTTTCGGCGACAGCCGCGGCCCTTACAGCAAGGAGTGCAACGGCTTCCTCAACCGCGAGTTTAGCTACTACTCGCGCCAGACGCGCCCAGCCCTCGAAGAAGCCCTCAGCAACGGCAGCCTCGACGCCCTGCTCCGCTGCAAGCGCGGCACCATCCCCGACATCATCGTGGTGCGCTACTACGACGACGAGGAGACGCTCTCGTACTGCCAGCTCTTGGAGATGAGGAACGGCAAGGAATGCCCCGTGTCGGAGGTATTCAGACTGACGAAATAGCACATTGTCCGACTGGACAGATTTTTATTCACACCTAAAAAAGAAAAAAAATGGAAGATTACATCAAAATAGAAGAATACATCAACAATAATGCCAACGATGCCAACGGCATCATCTCGCTTCGCAAGAAGAGCCCGCTTGCCGGGCTCATCACCCTCGTCTGCGGCATAGCCGTGCTGATCCTCAGCCTCAAAGCGACCCTGGGCGACACTGCCAAGATGTCGCTCCTCACCATCGGCATCCTCGCCATCCTGACGGGGTTCTTCATGGCAATCCTCACCGTCACCGCTGGCAAGAGCAAGCTGACCTACAAGCCCACCAACGCGCCCATGAAGCACTACAAGCGCTACATCAACGCCGACGACCGCCAAGCACTGCGCGAATGCATCAACAGCGGCGACCTCAAGGCTCTGGGCAAGGTGCGCATCGAGAACAGCACCTGCAGCCTCCTCCATGTCTATCTGAGCAGCGACGGACAATACGCCCTGATGCAGCTCACTGAGTACATCCCCCACAGCTTCGAGCCCGTCACCCACGTCGCCGCCTTCGACGCCGAGCAGGCACGCCTCGTCCAGGAGTTCCTCAAATAGGCAGCACGACACAGACAAACAAAAAAAAGGGTGCCGCACCAAGCCGTGCAGCACCCTCTCTTATTGCAGCATATATGCTCAGATTATCATGCGGAAATAGTAATAGACGTCGCGCAGACGGGCAAAGAGCAGCGGCATGAAACGCGCGCTGAGGATGCTGAAAATAGAGATCATCAGCCCGGCAAAGAAGCCCTGGGTGATCCAAAAGATGATGGCGACGACGAGCGTATAAAGGAACTGCGACACCAGGCGGATGCCGTAGTTGACGGAGCTGCGGAACTGCGGGTCCTTGATCTTATATTTGGGGATGAGGTGCGTGGGAAGATAGACCATGAGGTTGGAGATGAGCCATTTGCCCCAGAGGTGCGAGACCGAGAGCAGCGCCACGAAAGCGACGAGGATGACGAAGGTCCAGCCCACCTGGACGCTCGAAAGATTCTTTGAGGCGAACCAGAGCGGCACCCCTTTCCGGCGGCATTCGTCGGCAAAGGCGGCACCCTGGGCGTAGCACTTCTCGCGCTCCTCCTCAGTGAGCTGAGCCATCTGGAGGCTGATGTGGCGGCGCGCCTGGAAACGGCCCCAGGTGTCGTTGTCGAGGTCGAGCTTCTCGAGGGTAGCCTGCGTCATGAGGTGGCAGTAGGCGAACTCCTCGTCGTAATGCTCCGTGCTATCGACGTGGTGCATCAGCCCCTTCAGCGCCGGCGTGAGGGCGTCGCGCATCTGGTTGAGCGCCACGGGCGGGTTCTCTTTGTACATATCGACAAAAGCACGGATGTCGATGGGCTTGCCGTAGTTGATCACCGCAGAGGACATCGGCTTCTCATATTCGTCGTAGTCTATACCCACGGGGAGGATGTACAGCGGCTTGTCGCCCAGCTCCACCTGCGTGGCACCCGCTATGCGGAACATGCCTTTCACCAGGGGCAGCAGCTGGTGCTTGTCGTTGTGCCGGCCTTCGGCCATAAGGCAGAGGGGGACACCTTTCTCGACGACCTCGCGGGCGGTGCTGAAGATCTCCTCGTTGCGGCCAAGCTGGTCGCGGCCGTCGCGGATGCGATAGACCGGGGAGATGCGCAGCCAGGTGAGGATGGCACGGATGGCGGGCTTCTGGAAGATGTCGGCGCGGGCAAGAAAGACCACGGGGTTCTTATAAGATTTGAAAGACTGGAGGATGAGCATCGGGTCCATCAGGGCGTTCTGGTGGCAGGGGGCGATGATGAAATGCTCGCCCCAGGGGATGTTTTCGCTTCCGCGCTCGACGATATTGCGGTAGTGGCAGCGCGTGACGTAGTTGGTGGCTAATGAGAACGCGCTATAAAAAAAGTTAAAATCAGCCAGAGTTTTTTTCATGCTGCAAAAATACACAATTTTTTCGACATTATAGAGTTATTATTGCGAAAAAAGACTACTGACATGAAAAAAATCCTTTTCATCTGCGCGGCGCTCATGCTCGCCCAGGCAGCGCAACCCACTTACGGCCAGTCGGTTGAAGAGATAAAAATACGCTTTGGCATCATCGTCGATGGCGACACAATTCCATATTATCATCTCAAAGAATTAAAGGTATATGAGTCGGCTTCGCTGCTCTCAGAACAAGAAATTCGCAAAAATCAGCGTCTGATTCGGAACGTGAAAAAGATGCTTCCATACGCGAAAATAGGCCGCCAGCGCCTCGACGCCTTGGAGCGCAGCGTGGAGCACCTCTCGAAAAAAGAGCGCAAAGAGGCCATCAAGGCCGCTGAGAAAAACCTCCTGGCAGACTTCAGCGACGAGCTGAAGGACTGCACCATCTCGCAGGGCAAGGTGCTGCTCAAGCTCATAGACCGCGAGACGGGCCGCACCTCCTACGTCCTCGTTGACGAGCTCCGCGGCAAGCTCCGCGCCGGCTTCTATCAGACCTTCGCGCGCCTCTTCGGCTACAACCTCAAATCGACCTACGACCCCCAGCACAACGCCGAAGACAACCTCATTGAGCGCATCGTCATCTCCGTCGAGCACGGCAAACTATAACTGGTCCCACCTCAATTCTCAATTCTCAATTCTCAATTAAAAATGTCCTCCGCCTACTGCTTCCTCTCCGCCGTGCCCATGCGCAGCACCCCCTCAGACCGCGCCGAGATGGTCAACCAACTCCTCAAGGGCGACACCTTCGTCATCCTCGAACAGCAGGAGAAATGGTCACGCATACGCTGCGACTACGACGGCTATGAAGGCTGGATAGACAACAAGCAGTGGAAGCCCTGCCCCGCGCCTCCCACGGCCCCGCAGCCGCTCCACAGCAGCCCTGCCGAGGTGGCCCTCAGCCAGTATATGGACGCGCCCTATCTCTGGGGCGGACGCACCATCATGGGCATCGACTGCTCAGGCCTGACGCAAGTATGCTTCAAAGCCTGCGGCATCAAGCTGCTGCGCGACGCCTCGCAACAGGCCACGCAAGGCACCGAGGTGAGAAGCCTCGACGAGGCACGGCGCGACGACCTCTGCTTCTTCGCCAACCCCGAAGGACGCATCATCCATGTGGGCATATACCTCGGTCAAGGTCGCATCGTCCATGCCTCAGGACAGGTGCGCAACGACCTTCTCACCTCCCAGGGCATCTACAACGAAGAGCGCGGCTGCTACACCCACACCCTCGCCTGCATCCGCCGCATCTGACGCCCCATCACCGCCTCTGATTGTTCTTTTAATCGAAGCATAGCCCATGCAAAAAGTCCTGCAAGCATGACGGGCATGGATGCAGGACTTCGCGTATTGGCAGACTGCCGCTATTTGAACAGCTCTTTGATGGCTTCTTGGTAGAAAGCGCTAATGTTCTTGCGCTTAATCTTGAGCGTGGGAGTGAGGAAGTGGTTGTCGGTGCCCCAAGTCTCGGTGACAAGGCGGAAGCGTTTGACCTGCTCATAGTTGCCCAGCGCATCATTGTACTTATCCACCACGCGCTGGAAACGGGCCAGGACGGCGGGGTCGGCAACCATCTCTTCGCGGGTCTTGGCAGCCACGCCGTGACGGCCGCACCAGTCTTTGAGCATGTCGAAATCGGGTGCGATGATGGCGGCGGCGAACTTCTCGCCTTCGCCCACGACCATCATGTCGAGGATGAAGGCCGACTCTTTGAATTTCTCCTCAATCACCTCGGGGTTGACAAACTTGCCCATAGAGGTCTTGAACATATTCTTGGTACGGCCTGTGAGGTACATATAGCCGCCCTTGCTGATATAGCCGGTATCGCCAGTATGGAACCAGCCCTCCTCGTCTATGGCTTCGGCGGTGAGGTCGGGAGCCTTGTAGTATCCCTTCATCACGTTGCCGCCACGGCAGAGGATCTCGTTGCTGTCGGGGTCGAAACGCACCTCGATGCCGGGGAGCACGAAGCCCACGGAGCCTACTTTGCGTCCCTCTTCGGCGTATGAGTTTGTGACGGCGATGAGCGGCGAGCACTCTGTAAGGCCGTAGCCTTCATAGAGGTCGAGGCCCACAGCGCTGAAGAAGCGGGTGAGACGAGGCTGGATGGAGGCACCGCCCGAGACGAGCATACGGAAGTTGCTGCCCAGCGATTTGCGGATTTCGGAATAGACCATCTTGTCGGCCACCTTATGCTTCATCTTGTAGCAAAGCGTGCGTTTCTTGGGGTTGAGCTCGTAGTCGAAGCCCAGTTCGAGCGCCCAGTCGAAGACCTTTTTCTTGAAGCCTGTCAGCTTCTCGCCCTTGCGGTAGATTTTGTCGTACATCTTCTCAATGAAGCGAGGCACGGCAGCCATGATATAGGGGTTGGTCTCCTGCGCATTCTCCGCCACCTTGCCCACATTCTCGGCATAATAGGTTTCCATGCCGAGGTACTGATAGAGGTAGTTCATCATGCGCTCATAGACATGGCAGAGGGGCATCCAGCTGAGGGCGCGGTCCCAGTCCTTGCCCGGCGACTCCTTGATGCCGAGGACGTTCATCAGCAGTCCCCTATGGGCAAGCATGACGCCCTTGGGGGTGCCCGTGGTGCCGCTGGTGTAGATCATCGTGGCCACATCATCGGTGGTGATGGAGGCTTTAATCTTCTCAAGCTCTTCGGGCTGGGGATGCTCCTGGCCCAGTTTGTAAAGATCCTCTATCGAGGGCACGCCTTCGATGGGGGTGATGGTATAGACCTCCTGCAGGGTGGTGAGCTTTTCACGGATGGCAGCAATCTTCTTGTAGAGCGATTCCGTCTCCACAATAATATATCGCACGCCCGAATGGTTCAGTATATACTCATACTCGGCTACGCTGATGGTGGGGTAGATTGGCACCAGCACGCCGCCCATCATCTGCACACCCATATCGACATAGTTCCACTCCGGACGACCTGCCGAAATCAAAGCCACATTCTCGCCGCGTTCCACGCCCAAATGCAGCATGGCATACGAAATCATGGTGGCCTTCTCTCTATATTCCTTTATGGTATGTTTAACCCACTGTCCGTCTTTCTTGTTTGCGAAAACCGCCTTCTCGGGATACATCGCTTCACGGCGGTCGATGAGATCAAATAGTCTTTGAGGTTCGTTCATTTCTATGAATAAGTTTTGAAATCTTTTTCGTTTTGCAAAATTAGCAAACCTTTTCCATATAGCATTCTTAAAAAAACACCCCAAACACTAAAAGGGACGAAATAATGTGTTTTAGGGACGAAATAACGCTTTTTAGGTGCCTAAAATAGCAAAAACACGGCTTATCCCTAAATATTGGTGCCGCTTGTTTGCGGAAATTGGTACCAAAAACGTGGGATAAACGCATTTTTCAGCCTCTGAGCGAACAAAAAATCCAATCTTTGAAAAAAAAAGAGTATCTTTGCATTTTGATATATGTACCATTTATATCATGCAGATTTCTGAAACACAACTCATCAACGACCTCAAAGCAGGCCATTATGCTCCCGTTTATCTTCTCACGGGAGACGAAAACTACTATATTGACTTGATTTCGGACTATTTTGAGAACAATATCGTAGAAGAATCGTTGCGCGGCTTCGACCAGGTGGTGCTATACGGCAACGAAGTGACGATGGACGACGTCATCGCCAACGCGAAGCAGTTCCCCATGATGTCGCCCTACAAGCTTGTGCTCGTCAAAGAGGCACAGAGCGTCTCAAAAGATGCACAGAGCATCGCCAACGCGTCCGAGTCCGAAGGATGGGAGAAGGTGGCAGCATACCTTGAGAACCCGCTGCCGCAAACGATACTGGTGTTCTGCTACCGCTACAAGAAGTTCGACAAACGGACAAAGGCATTCAAAGCCATCGATGCAAAAGGCTGCATCTGTGAGAAAAACAGGATGTACGACAGCCAGCTGCCCGACTGGATTGGCACCTACGTCAACCGTCACGACCATGCCATCACGCAGAAAGGCGCCATTCTGATAGCCGAATCTATCGGCAACGACCTCTCGAAAATCACCAACGAGCTGGACAAAGTGTTCATCGCCATCGGCCCCGGAGAAGACATCACCGAAGAGACCATCGAACGCTACATCGGCATCAGCAAGGAGTACAACATCTTCGAGCTGCAAGATGCCATCGGCCGCCGCAACGTGGTGAAATGCAACCGCATCGTCAACCATTTTGCCAGCAACCCCAAGAGCATGGCCATGCCCCTGATTCTCGCAACGCTCTACGGCTTCTTCATCAAAGTGATGATCTACCACCAGCTGGAAGACAAGACCAAGGCTGCCTCCGTGCTGAAAATAAACGCATACTTCGTGAAAGACTACGCGGCTGCCGCCAACAACTACTCCCTCGGCAAACTCGCCTCCTGCATCGGATACCTCCACAACACCGACCTACGGTCGAAAGGCATCCGCAACGCCGGCACCGTGACCGACGGCGAGCTCCTGAAAGAACTTGTATTCAAAATCATACACTAATCCGCCATCAACATCGAACCCACAACTGACCACCAAGAACAGCCCCTTACTGTAATTGTAAATGAAAAAATACTGCTTTATTCTCATCGTCCTCACCCTCCTCAGCACCTCGCTCCTGCATGCGCAGACCGTGAAAGGCATCCTCACCGACGAGGCCACAGGCGAAGCCATCCCCTTCGCCACCGTGGTACTAGATGGGACGCACTACGGCTCCTCGACCGACCTCAACGGTTTCTTTCTCATCAACAAGATGCCCGAAGGCGACTACACGCTCCGCGTGAGATACGTCGGCTATCAGGAATACAAAGAGGACATCACGCTCAAGAAAGGCACCACGCTGACACGCAACATCTCCATCAAGGCCGAGGCCAAGACCCTATCGACGGTGAATATCACCGACAAACGCTCCGAAGAGCGCAAGGTGCAGACACAGGTGTCGGTCGAGAAAATCACCGCCGCCCAAATCCAGCAGATGCCCTCTATCGGCGGCACTGCCGACCTCGCCCAGTACCTCCAGGTTCTGCCCGGCATCAACTCCACGGGCGACCAAGGCGGACAACTCTACATCCGCGGCGGCTCCATGATCCAGAACCTGAGCATGATTGACGGCATGATTGTCTATAACCCATTCCATTCCATAGGATTGTATTCTATCTTTGAGACCGACATCATCCTCAATGCCGACATCTACAGTGCCGGCTTCGGCGCCCAGTACGGCGGCCGCGTCTCTTCGGTGATGGACATCACCACCCGCGACGGCAACAAGAAACGCCATTCGGGCAAGATAGGCCTCAACACCTTCGGCGCCAACATCTTGCTGGAAGGCCCCCTCAAGAAGGAGAAGAGCGACAAGCCCTCTTCTATCACCTACCTGCTCTCGGCCAAGAACTCCTACCTCTCCCAGAGTTCAACGCTGTGCTACCCCTATATCGATGGCGGCCTGCCCTTCGACTTCTTAGACCTCTACGGCAAAGTGACCATGAACTCCGGCCTAGGCAGCAAGATCAGCTTCTTCGGCTTCCGCTTCGACGACAAGGTCACTGGCTACCAAGCCCTGGCAGACTACCACTGGAAGAACTACGGCCTCGGCACGAACTTCATGCTCGTGACCGGCTCCAGCTCCATCTTAGAAGGCCATGTGGCCTATTCCGACTACAGCATCAGCCTCAACGACGCCTCTTCGGCAGAGAAATACAGCACCATCAGCGGCTTCAACGCCGGCATCGACATCACCAACTTCACAGGCGCCAACCGCCTCAAATACGGCATCGCCCTCGAAGGCTACCTCACCGACTACCAATTCATCAACAACTACGGAATAAAGACCTCCCAAGACTCAATCTTCACCTCCGACTTCTCGGCCTACGCCACCTATAAGATTGCGGCAGGCAAGTGGCTCATCGACCCCGGCTTGCGCTTCATCTACTATTCCTCGCTCAGCACCAGCAGCCTCGAACCCCGACTGGCCGCCAAATACAATGCCACGGACAATTTCAGCCTTAAGATGGCCGCCGGCATCTACAGCCAGATCTTCCTCGACGCCCGCTCCGACAACGACATCGTGAACCTCTTCAACGGCATCCTCTCTGGCACAAGCGACCTCAACAAGCCCAACACGTTCCGCGACGAGGAAGTCACCAACTGCATCCAGCGTGCGCAGCATCTCATCTTCGGCGCAGAATACGACATCACCAAAGACCTCGCCGTCAATGCCGAGATCTACTACAAGCACTTCAGCCATCTCCTCAACGCCAACCGCAACAAGATGTTCGACCGCGACGATGCGGCCTACAGACCCACCGGGGCATACCCAAAGCCCGAATATCTGCTCACCGACTTCATCATTGAGAACGGCAATTCCTACGGCATGGACCTCAGCCTCTCCTACGACATCGACTGGCTCTACATCTGGGCCACCTATTCGCTCGGCTGGGTGAAGCGCACTGACGAGATGCAGACCTACTACCCCCACTACGACCGCCGCCACACCATCAACCTCCTCACCACCGTCCGCTTAGGCGAGACCCACGAATGGGAAATCAGCGGCAGATGGAGCTACGGCAGTGGATTCCCTTTCACGCAGACACAGGGCATGTATGAGAACATCACATTCGACGAGGGCATCAACACCGACTACACCCGCACAAACGGCACCTACGGCGTGGCTTACGGCGAGCTGTACTCCGGCCGCCTCCCCAACTATCACCGCTTCGACATCAGCGGGAAACGCCGTTTCTCTATCGGCAAACGCTCCATCCTCGACATCAACGTCAGCGTGACGAACGTCTATAATAGAAACAACATCTTCTATTTCGACCGCCTCACCTACACCCGCGTCGATCAGCTCCCCATCCTCTGGTCGGCTGGCGCGACATTCAATTTCTAACGAATCGCACAGAACACAAAGCAGCCCCGCAAAGTCAAACTTGCGGGGCTGCAATATTTTTAGGGAGCATCTTCGCGGAAGAGCCGTACCGTCCTCCGCTTCGCTATCGGAAGCAGGACTTTCTTCAAATCAGCCGATTCGTGTCCAGTCTATGGGTGCGAGACCTTGGCTTTGCAGGATGGCGTTGCACTGCGAGAAATGGCGGCAGCCAAAGAAGCCGCGATAGGCCGACAAGGGCGAGGGATGCGGCGCCGTGAGGACATGATGGCGCGAACGGTCGATAAACTGAGCCTTATTGATAGCAAAACTGCCCCAGAGCAGGAATACGAGGCCTTCTCGCTGCTGCGCCAAGGCACTGATGGCGGCATCTGTGAACTGCTCCCAGCCTCTGCGCTGATGCGAGCCAGCCTGATGGGCGCGCACCGTGAGCGTCGCGTTGAGCAGCAGCACGCCTTGATCAGCCCAGCCTGTGAGGTTGCCGCTCGTGAGCGGAATGTTCGTGCCAAGGTCGCTGTTGATTTCCTTGATGATATTCACCAGCGAGGGAGGCACCATGATGCCCTGCGGCACCGAGAAGCAGAGTCCGTGTGCCTGGCCAGGCTCATGATAGGGGTCCTGCCCCAGGATGACGACCTTGACCTTGTCGAACGGTGTGCGGTTAAAGGCGGCAAAGATGTCGCTGCCATTAGGATAGCACACATACTGCCGACGTTCTGCCACCAAGAACTCTTTCAACTGTGCGAAATAGGGCGCCTCGAACTGCGGACGCAGCACCTCAAGCCACGAGGGGTCTATCTTGGGGTTCACCGCCACGCGGGGGCTGGAGCTATTGGATTCATCCATCTTAGTGTTTTCCATAGCCTGATGACTTTGATATTTGACGACTGGAACAGCTGCCGAAGTCTCTAACGGAGGAATCCGTTGTACATCTTCTCTTCGCCGATGGTGCTGAGGTCGCCGTGGCCTGGCAGCACCTCATACTCGTCAGGGAGCGGGAGTATGCGGGTGTGCAGCTTAGCCATCAGCAGGTCGTAGTCGCCGCCAGGGAGGTCGGTGCGGCCGATGCTGCCGCGGAAGAGTGCGTCGCCCGTGATGACCATCTTCTCCTCATGCAGGACGTATGCCATGCTTCCCGGGCAATGGCCCGGCACATGGCGGCATTCAATCCCGCCCAGAGGCAGCACGTCGCCATCGTTGATGAAATGCGTGGGCAGCCCGCCCATATTCTCCACCTCGAAGCCCATCACAGAGCCATACACCTCGGCCTGTTTGAGCAGCTTGACGCCGTCTTCATGCAGCGTGACGGGCAGGCTGTAGTGCTTGCACACCTGCTGCAGGCCGGCGATATGATCGACATGAGCGTGCGTGAGCAGCACCAGCACGGGCTTGAGCCCCTTCTCCTCGACAAACTGTGTGAGCCGGGCATCCTCATAGCCTGCCTCGGCGCCGGGGTCCACAATGGCGCATTCCTTCGTCGCCTCGTCCCACAGCACGAAGCAGTTCTCCTGAAAATGGTTGAAGACAAACTGTTTAATCTGCATGATTTCTAATTTTTTTATATTCTGTGATCTGTGACCAGTGATCTGTGACCTGACAAATGAAGGCTTCCGCCCCTCAGTTCACAATTCACCACCCACACCAACAAACGACGGCTCCCGCCCCTCAGTTCACAGTTCACCACCCACTCCAACAAACGACGGCTCCCGTCCCTCGGTTCACAATTCACCATCCACTCCAACAAGCGACGGCTTCCGCCCCTCAGTTCACAGTTCACAGATCACTGTTCACCGTTCACAGTTCACCACCCACTCCAACAAGCGACGGCTCCCGCCCCTCAGTTCACAGTTCACAGTTCACAGCTCACAGACCACAGACCACCATCATCCAATCCAAGCCTCGACGGCCTCTTTCTGCACGGGAGGTATGTCGAGCTTGTTCTTCTTGCGCAGACCGTTGAGGTCGTTGTAGAGCTTGTTGGGGTTAGCCTCCTTGAGCTGGGCGAGGGTGCTGATGCCGGCCTTGCGCAGCATAGGCACCCACTCAGCTGCCACGCCGTGATCCACAAACTCCTCATCGGTGGTCACCGCAGCCTTCTTCTCGGGCTTCATCTGGGGGAACAGCAAGACATCCTGGATGCTCTGCTCGCCCGTCATCATCATCACGAGGCGGTCGATGCCGATGCCCATGCCGGAGGTGGGGGGCATGCCGAATTCGAGTGCGCGGACAAAGTCCATATCGATAAACATAGCCTCGTCGTCGCCCTTCTCGCTCAGGCGCAGCTGCTCCTGAAAGCGGCCCAGCTGGTCGATGGGGTCGTTCAGCTCGCTGTAGGCGTTAGCCAGCTCCTTGCCGTTCACGAAGAGCTCGAAACGCTCGGTGAGGTTGGGGTTGTCGCGATGGCGCTTGCAGAGAGGCGACATCTCGATGGGATAGTCAGTCACAAAGGTGGGCTGGATGAGGGTGTGCTCGCACTTCTCGCCGAAGATGGCGTCGATGAGCTTGCCCTTGCCCATAGTCTCGTCAACCTCCACGTTGAGAGCCTTGCAGGTCTCGCGCAGCTGCTCCTCTGTCATATCTGCCACGTCGTAGCCCGTCTGCTCCTTGATGAGCTCGCACATAGGTGCGCGGCGGAACGGCGGCTTGAAGTCAATCTCGTTGCCCCACACATTCACCTTGGTAGTGTTGTGGAGGGTCATGGCGATGCGGCTGAGCATATTCTCCACAAACTCCATCATCCAGTTGTAGTCCTTATAGGCCACATATATCTCCATGCAGGTGAACTCAGGGTTGTGCGTGCGGTCCATGCCCTCGTTGCGGAAGTTGCGGCTGAACTCATACACGCCTGCGTAGCCGCCCACGATGAGGCGTTTCAGGTACAGCTCGTTGGCAATGCGGAGGTAGAGGTCTATATCTAAGGCGTTATGGTGCGTGATGAAAGGTCTGGCTGCTGCGCCGCCGGGGATGCTCTGCAGCACGGGGGTATCCACTTCGAGGTAGCCCTGCTCGTTGAAATAGCTGCGCATCGTGTTGACAATCTGCGCACGCTGCTCAAAGACCTTGCGCACCTGCGGGTTGACAATCAGATCGACATAGCGCATACGGTAGCGCTGCTCGGGGTCGCTGAAGGCGTCATACACCACGCCGTCCTTCTCCTTGACGATAGGCAGGGGGCGGAGGCTCTTGCTGAGCACCGTGAGGCTCTTCACGTGGATGGAGATCTCGCCCATCTGGGTGACGAAGACATAGCCCGTCACGCCGATGATGTCGCCGATGTCCAGGAGGCGTTTGAAGACGGTGTTGTACATCGTCTTGTCCTCGCCGGGACATATCTCGTCACGCTTCACATACAGCTGTATGCGGCCGTATGAGTCCTGCAGTTCCACAAACGAGGCGGCGCCCATGATGCGGCGGCTCATGATACGGCCAGCGATACTGATGTCCTGATACAGCGTATTATCCTGCGGGAACTTCTCCAAAATCTCCGTCGATTTCACATTCACCTCATACAAGGCTGCGGGATAAGGATTAATACCCAGTTTCTTCAATTCATTCAGCGAATTTCTGCGAATTTGTTCTTGTTCGGTCAGTTCGGCCATAGTGCAATATATTATTTATAAATTATTTACTCCATAAAGGTACATTCCATACCGATATGCAAAGATACTAAAAAAAATTGAAAAATGCAACCCCACAAAAAAATAAAACCCATCCTCCCATATAAAATCCATCCCCTCTTATAAAACCCCATTCTCTCCCATAAAATCCTATTCCCTCTCATAAAGCCCCATCCCCGCCTATAAAAAAGAAGCCTCCTCGCCGCCTACCACGCCCTCATCAAAGCCTCTGTCGTGTCCTGCTGTCGCAGCGGCTCCAGCCGGGTCTTAAAGCCCTGCAGCAGCTTCCGTTTCTGCGGCTTGGGAGCCAGCGCGGTGTCGGCGGGCGCCTCGCCATCGTCCTGATGCTCAAAGAAGCCCTCTATCCTACCCCTGGTGACGGCTCTGCGGCGACGGTTGTTCAGCTGCGTCATCTTGCGGTCATAGCGCCCGCGGACCTTGTTGAACTGCTCCAGCTGCTCTATCGACATCACCTTCTTGAAATGCCAGCGATAGCGGCGCATAAACTTATGCTCCCTGTGCTCTATGTCCGACATCGTGTCGCCGTGAAACTCCGAGAATGGCATCTTCACCACCTCTTTCACAAACGCCTCATACTCGGCCAGAAACTGCACAGTCTTATCCGGCTTCTGTGCCGATACACCTGCTGCGCACAGCAGCACAACCAATATAGCAAAAATCTTTTTCATCACTATCAGATAACGCAAACCTCCTGCAAATATTGCGAAGAAAACATCAAAAAAAACAATCCTCCCACCCCTCCTATCCTCTCCCATTCCATCCCATTCTCTCCTATCCCCCTCAACCCGCTCTCACTCCCTCACCTTGCAGTCGTAGATGTCGAAAAAACCGTGCTCCTCGCTCTCCCACAGCTCCTGATAGGCCTCGTGCTCCTTCAGGTCCACCTCCTCCGCCGTCGGCACCACCTCGTTCGTGCAGGCGAAAGCCTCGGCCCTTGCCGTGCCGTGGTCAATGACGATGCGCATAAACACATAGTGGTAGTCATAGGGGGCGTAGTCGCTCTGATGCTCCAGGATAGCCTCCTCGTCCCAGCGCTCCACCAGCCTGACGAGCCATCGTTCGAAACGCTGGTCGTGATAGAAGCGGAACACCTCGTTCAGCTCGCCCTCGCCGCCATAGACGAACATCTTCGACCAGAAGCCCATCCAGCAGTCGCGGTTGAGGTACGAGAACGCCTCGACAGCATAGATGGTGTCGCACTCCATATTGCATGGCACCTCGCGCAGCAGCGCGAAGCCCTCGCGGCAGCCGCCGAGATAGTCGCCCATCTCCGCCTCCTGCGGATAGGCATCCCTGATGATAGGCAGGAGGTCTATCGTCTCCTGCCCCAGCGCCATAGCCTGGCACAGCAGCAGCATCATAGCACAAACAATCCTCTTCATTAATCTATATAACGCAAAAAGCCGCCCAATATTGCCTCCCCCACCCCCAAAAAACAAAAAATCCCCACAAAAAAAAATCAAACGCCCCCTCCCATCCGTCGGCTCCCGCCCCCACTCATTATTCATTATTCATTATTCATTACTCATTATTCATTACCCATTATTCACTCTGCCATTTTGTCAGTATCGCACCGTCTCACCTTCGCCCAAGAGCCCTCGAAGGCCCACTTTTCGCCCGTTTTTCCTCCGCCCGCCGAGCGGAGCTTGAGCGAAGCTAAGGCGGAGCTAAGGCGGAGCTTCTCCGAACCAGAAGCGGCCCAGAAGCGAGACTGACATTTTGTCAGTCCCACGCCCGTGCCACCGTGGACGAGCACGGCAATATGCCCTCGGACAGGACGCCCGCGCACCTCCTCATGCGGTCCGTGAAGCCGACATCTGCCACCGCTCATCACCCCCTGTTGAAAACTTTTTTGCCCCCTTGTAAACTTTTGCACAAAAAATGTGTTATATTATATAGAGACAACTCAAAATTTCAAAGAACTAATGATAATAACAACCCCTAAAAATTCAAAGAACCTATAATAATAAGTTTTTTACACGAATCTTCATGAATTATTCACGAATTTTTCCATGCGAAGAATGCTTCTGGCATCCTGAGTAAGTCCGACAATAATTTATGATTTAATTTATGGACAATTCATGATAATTTATGTTTGTTAAAGTATTTAATAATTAGATGTTCCCTAAAGACGTTCCGTATAGATAGTCGAACTATGGCAGACACACAACCATCACACGAGCAGTACCGCGACCTCATCGAACGGCACAAGGCTCTCATCGAGCGGCTCTGCATGAGCCGCGCCCTGGGCGACTACCACCGCTGCGCCGAGCTGCGGCAAGAGTGCTACATCAGCATCTGGCGGCACCAGCCGAGCCTGCGCCCCGACGCCACAGCCCAGCAGGAAGCCGTGTGGGTCTATTGGCAATGCCGCAGCGCCTTCTCGCGACGGCGCCTCCTCCAGCGTGCCAACCTCGTCAGCCTCGACCAAGCCCCCACCGCCGCCGAGATCGCCGCCGCTGAGCCCGACCCCTACGGCGGCCTGGACCTCGAACCCTTCGCCGACATGCTCACCCCTCACGAGTTCCGCGCCCTCGCGCTGATGGCCGAAGGCTACTCGCCCGGCGAGATGGCCTCCATCCTCGGCATCAAGCCCCGCAGCGCCATACAGCTCCGCCACCGCATCATCACCAAACTCCGCAAATACCAACAGCCTAAAAAATAGAAAAAATCATGAAAAAGAATCCCACACCCCAAAAGCTGCTGCCGGCCTCGCCGGCCGACCTCGCCTTCATCCGCAGCCTTGCGGCCTCGCACTGCGAGGGGCTTGAGGCACGCTGCGCCCGCCATCGGCGCCGTGCCGACATCCTGCGCCTCGGCGTGGCAGCCTGCCTCTTCATTGGCTGCTGCACAGCCTACACCTCCCTCATGGCCGCCCCGCAGTACGACCAGATAACCTCCACCTACGATGCCTACCCGCAGCACGTCTGCGGCACCATCCGCCAAGCCCTCGAAAGCCTATGAACAACCGCCGACGCATACTGAAGTTCTGGGGCTGCTTCCTGCTGCTCTTAGCCGTAGCCCTCAGCGTCATCACCGCCGTGACGCGCTGGCACCGCCTCTTCCCCTCCGACGAAGTCAGCGAGATATACCAGAAATATGCCCACACCCCCGGCATCGATGCCGCCTACGTCAAAGGCTACCGCATCAACGACACCCTCACCCTACCCATCACCCTATTAGAAACGAAAGACACAAATATATGGGAAGAACTATGCAAGGACTTCGGCATCGCGTCAATAAAATTACTACCAAAAGATTTTAGAGAAAATCTGATTAAATCAAACTCCTATGGAGTCAAAGTATTAAAAAACGATACCTCCTCCACTCAGGGCACTAATTACAACAGAACTATTGCTTTTTATTCTCGTAAAGAAATGGCAATCTTTACAATCGCTGAAATCAGTGACAGCCAATACGATGCCATACTAGGACAGAAAACACAAGAAATAACTCAATAACACATACCACCTTATGAAAAACTCCTTGCTACATTGTCAACCTTTGCCGTTAGCTGCCAGAAAGAACGCTGCCTCCCATGCCGCTGAAGCAGCCAGACAAAACCAA
>JAKSML010000008.1 GCA_024400665.1 Bacteroidales bacterium | reverse complement strand
AAATTTTCCGACATAACAAAATGATTAACATTATTTTAATTTATAGAACTCCCCTCAAAATATTCCATACTGTGAGGAGGACCGTTTTTCTTTACAACAGATTCAATGTCTTCCGGAAGATTCTCAGGAAAACCAGAAACTCCAGCAAGCATTATGGGAATTACATTTTTTGATGTACTAAAGCATGTGCCAATTCACAACGTAGCCAATCTTTTTTTCGTTCAAAAGCCGGATCGATACATTTGTCAAAAGCATGTTCATCTACAATCAATATAAAGTCTTGGCATTCTTCGACTCTTGATAATAATGAAACGTCAAAATCACCACTTCGCAACGTATCAATATCAAGACTGACGTTATATCCATCCCTTGTCAATAAATCATATAAATGCTTAGCCGTTTCATAACCGCCCTTGCGTCGGTAGCTTATGAATATGTCGTATCTTGGTTCCATTGTGCAAATCTTTTTACAATTCTTCGAAATGATAATGTTCAATCATGTCAGCTGGAGGCACGGCATGAGGTTCAATGTTGTATGGGTGAATTCTCAATCGGGCCTGATCTCTTGGCTTGCTTTGCGGATACGCCAAAGCAAGAGCTTCCTGACGTTCCTTTTCCACATAGTCACTTTTTGCTGCATTCTCTGACCAGCAGAGGACAAATGTATCCGCATTTTGAATGAACTTGGATATTTCTTCGGAATAGATATATCCTGCTTTCAGGCGATGCTTGTCAAAGAACACGTCGATACCCAATGCCTCGTGGATTTTTGCAATCTTCTCTGCAGATACAATATCTTTGTGGGAGTAGGATATGAAGAGCTTTTTTGTTGGTCTTGCGCAAACATTGGTGTTCAATTGTCGTGGTGAATCAGCGATAGCGGTAAGGAATAACAATTCCCCAGCAATGGCGCCATTTACAAAAATATTGACAGAACTGCTCAATTCATGCACGTTTATGTCCGCTGGCACAACAAAGTCAAATGCCCGTTTCACGAAAGATCCCTGCCATACTACCGACTTGCGACAATTGTATAACAGATTATCGCCATTGACATTTAGTTCAATTTCAACATTGTCGCCTTTCTTAAGTGGCACCTCAAGCGGCTCATACCCCTTGCGTTCGGCATTTTTATCAGCCTCTGATGCAAGAGACTTTACCGTCACTGTTTCTTCTGGAAGATGCAGATATACTTGTACCATCAAGTGTTGCTTGGGGGCAATCTCTGCGGGAGCAAAGACGGAACTATAGACGAATTGAGGTATATTCCGTTTCCTGAAAAGACGGTGCCATATAGAAAAATGCGGTGGACAAATTCCGTAAAAAATCATTGAGTTAATCTCAAGGATATAACTATTTTCATTCGATGATGAAGGCGCACTAACAACACCACAACATGTTGTTGCAAAGTCGTTTATCTGAGATTCAGAATCAAAATAGGCAATCTGTCCATCATCATTGTCATCGCTTAACATATCTTCGAGCCAACACTCAACATCTGAATCAACAGCCGTTTCTTCAATTTCTCCATTCGAAACAATTATTGATGGATTACCGACACAAGTAGAGCAAAATGTTTCATTTTGAGCATTCTTCGCAACATTTTTAAATTCTGTACCATTTATGAGAACTAGATTGGGATAATTGCAGTTGGCACACTCTTTAATTGCATCAATCAGTTCAGCTAGTGTCTGATATCTTCCTTCAGCGTTGATTCTCATGGATTTGAATAGAAAGTCCATTCGTAGATGTCTGCATTTTTCTTTCCATAGTGTGGTTGGAACAGGCAATCGGTGGAATTGCATACGCAAATCAAGCGATTGTTCTCCATAATCTTGCCAGAATGGTGGATACAAATCATTTAGCAGGTAGTAAGCAATCATTCCAACCCCATACACCGCAGAACGCTCATCAAATATACCTTTATTCCATGTCTCTGGGGCCATATACCATTTGCTTCCGACACCGCCTCGCTCTGTAAGGTCAGCAGATTTACCAGCCTTATCTACAGATGTACAACTGCCGAAGTCGCCGAGTTTGTATATCGGATTTCCCATAATCGAATCCTCCGACAAATAGATATTGTTGAGGTGAATGTCGCGATATAAGATACCATGATCAAGTAATTCCTTTAATCCGGATGCAATGTCGATTAATAGATTGCAGAAATGTTTGAGAGTCAGTTTATAGTAATGGCTGGCAAGTAATTCCGACAAAGGGGTAGCTTGTTCCATGTACAGAATACCCTTGTCAAAGTCAGCATCTGTAGCACGTAGAAGATGAAGACCAGCACATTCCCGCATCACAATCAATTCCTTGCGCAGAAGTTCATGATCAGAATCATCCTTGAACACTTTAGCCACAGAACGATGGCGATAATGTTTGTTTGCGTTATGCGAAAGATATATGACAGCTGTTGTCCCGACATCGGAAAGTATGCAACCAAGACCCGATTGTTCCCCGTTGCGGGATGGGGTAATGTTGATATTCAGCAAATCAGCATATTCAATCTTGTCATTGCAAATAGGCAACAAGTCCTCTTTCTCAATTGTTCGGGAATGTTTGATTGAAGCCGTATCTACACAGAAAAAGTTATAGAACAAGAAATCTTCACCCCGCATAGGTCTCTCGCCAAATTGATGAAGCAGATGCTCTGATTCCGGCAAAGCAAACGTGGGGTCAAGATGATACCATTTTTCTTCGATTTTAACTATCAGCCAACAATGTCTGCTATCCTCATCGCTGTTTTTTAGTTTGCCAAATACCAGACGGCTTTCAATACCCAATAATTCAAACAGGTATTGTGCGGCTTTGGCAATACCTGTGCAAACTGAGTGGCGAAGAACGAACACGCTAAAGATTGTCTGATTGTGTGCAGAATGTATGTCGTAGTTGCAATAGAGTGCAATCCACTTATACACATATATCACCTGCTTCCATACAGAAAGTGTACGTACATAATCCAATTTAAAGTCATTCTGTACAACATCTTCAATCTGTTTCCTTATCTTCTCGCTCCGCTCATTGTCTATTGTATAACGAAAACGCACAATAGCCTCAGATTGCAAATGGCTCCACTGATGCGAGAACCAGAAGATGTCCGGATTGTCACGCATCACTTGACGGATTGCCATGTACACGTCATCATCTGTAGCTGATGTATCAACTTCTACAAAAGGTAGATGTGCACGTAAGGCTTGTTCAATGATATTAAACAACGTGTCCATTGCTTCAAATTACTTATTCAATACATACATTAAACTGGTTATCAACTTCTTATTCAGTTCTATGGGATTCTTGAAATCTATTTGGTCAATATCTGATATGTCCAAACGGATGCTTTTGGCGTATGGCGCATCATCAAGCATTAAAGGGAGGACAGGCTTGCACATATTGACTGCATAACCGATTTCTCGGATAACATTGGAGGAGGCATTGGAATTTTCGGAACTGATGAAGATGACAGCCTTTGAAACGTCTATCGCATCTACTATGAATTCTTTGTAGTTGGAACTGCTATAGATACCCTCTTTGTCAATCCAGTATTCGATACCATTCTCTTTAAGAATGTTGCAAAGATAGTCCGCTGTGTCCTGATCCTTGCGAGAGTAACTGATGAAGACCTTATGAGTCATACTATTTCTGTCGGGAAGCCGGGTTCCGCTCTGTACAGGAAGCACGATATCGTTGTCGGTTGTGGCAAGCCCTTGCTGATATTCCACCAAAGCAGCTTTTGCTGCAAGGTTCTCAAACAGAGTGATGTAATCGGATTCAGAATAGATGTTATAGATATCATATAGGTAGAATTCCACATTCAACGACCTGTTCGTATTGGCAAGGTTTCGAGCTATGGCGATTGACATCTGCTCTATTACCTTTTGAATAGGAATGCGCGCTGCACCGGCTCCTATGGCAGGAAATGCGATGGAAGTCAGTTCCATCGCCTGCATCAGTTGGAAACACTTGTCAACGGCATGCTGAAGAAGATAGTTCAACACGTCTTCCTCGGTCACCTGACTGGTCATCATCTGCATTCTGCGTTTTTTGTCTATTGTGATGCAATGGAACACATATTTCTGATGTACCAAGGTCCCCGCTGTTGTCGCTATCACATCGCCCAACGGCACAGGAACCATCTTCTGAGCATCCCTCATGATGCCTTCGCCGCCTGCTTGATAAATTGCACCAGAAACACCTGCATGACCACCGCCCATAGTCACATAGCAGTCATCGCTACTCACAATGACCTCTGCCTGCGAATCCAGAATGTCGCCAAACTTTACGGTAAGGGTTGATTGGTTAAATGTATATGTTCGTTGTTCCATTGTTTCAGTATTTTTACCTGTTGGATGAATTAATTTGTTAATTATTTCTTTCAAAAAAAGTTGTGTATGTCAATAATTTTTCGTATTTTGTAGTGAAAATCAATTTATTACAAAAGACTATCGATATGCACAACTTTTATGCAAAGTACGCAAAAATTCTTGACATATGCAAGCGTTTCTCGAAAAATTTCGTCAACGAACTCGGAAATGTGCCCAGAAGAGGTGTCGTGCCCAAGTTTTCGGATCTTGAAGTTATCGCATTGTCGCTAACAGCCGAATCTCTCAGTATTGACAGCGAGAACTGTTTATTCGTTTGGCTGAATCATCATAGAGATTTGATTCCTAACCTAATAAGCAGAAGGCAGTTCAACACAAGGCGCAAACTGACCATCTCGGTTTGTAAGGCCATCCGTGAACGCATCGCCAACGAAATCGATGGCGGAGAGTCATTCTTTTGTATCGACTCAAAGCCCATAGAGGTGTGCCGTATCGCCAGGTCCTCAAGATGCAAGCTTGGCAAGTCCGACTACGAGACTGCACCTTCCTTCGGTTTCTGTGCATCACAGAACACGTATTACTATGGTTATAAACTGCATGCCGTGTGCGGCCTCAGCGGTGTCATTCATTCATTTGATATCACCAAGGCAAACGTGCACGATATTAATTACTTGAAGGATGTCAAATATGAATATCACGACTGTAGCATCTTCGGTGATCGTGGCTATATTAGCGCATCTATGCAGCTGGATCTTTTCGAATCAGCCAACATTCGTCTGGAAGTTCCTTACAGATTGAATCAAAAGGATTGGAAACCGACTTTTATTCCTTTTGCAAAGGCCAGAAAGCGTATCGAAACCGACTTCTCTCAGTTTGTGGGGCAGTTTATGCTGAATCGGAACTATGCCAAGCAACCTACAGGGCTGTTCGTCAGAGTTATCTGTAAGATTGCTTCTTTCACCACATTACAATATGTCAATTATCTCTCAGGCAAACCCCTTGGTCATATCAAATATGCTCTAGATTAATTCCGCCAACGGGTTTTGATTTGTTCTCCGCTTCGCTATCGAAAGTTCATTGGACTTTCGTCACTTCTAAAAATTCTTGTCCCCTCGCTGAGAAGGCAAAACAACAGGTATGCAAAATGGTGTTTTTGTGCGGTTGCTTTTGACATGTTTGGGAACCGTAGGGGGCTGCGGAAAAGCTCCGCTGTAGCTCCGCTTGATTGGTGGGGTGGGACGCATCTGTTTAAGGAGTGGAGGCGTGGCGTGCCGTGTCTCTATTGGTGGCACGCCGTTGGTGTCTTTTGCGCCAAGAACAGGGATTTGGGCTCGTAGATTGGAGCGGGAGCCGTTGCCTTGTTTATGATTTATTAATAGATTGGAAGATTAAAGATTAGGAGGCAAACCTACAAATTACCAAATCTACAAATTTAATTCATTTTATATCATGCAGTTGGGACGGTGTCGAAAAAAAGTATCGCAATATTGAAAAAAAAGTTGTATCTTTGCAGTCCCAAATCAAAAAATATATATTATGAAACAGGCAGAAATCAAACTGAATCCCAACCGCTTGGTGCAATTCCTCGAAAAACCCATGAGCGAATTTACCAAAGCTGATATTCTCAAGGTCATCGAGGAGTTCGAAATCGAGATGATCAAGTTCCGCTACATGGCTAACGACGGCCGTCTGAAGACCCTCAACTTCGTCATCAACAGCCTTGAGCACGCCGACGAGATCCTCACCTCTGGCGAGCGCGTCGATGGCTCCAGCCTCTTCCCCTTCCTTGAGGCAGGCAGCAGCGACCTCTATGTCATCCCCCGTTTCCGCACCGCCTTCATCGACCCCTTTGCCGAGATTCCCACCCTCGACATCCTCTGTAATTTCTACACCAAGGACGGCGAGCCTTTCGACATGGCTCCTGAATACACCCTGGCCAAGGCCGGCAAGGCCTTCCGCGAGGCCACTGGCGGCATGGACTTCGAGGTCATGGGCGAGTTGGAGTACTACGTTATCGCTCCCAAGGAGGACACCTATCTGCCCGCCGACCAGCGCGGCTACCACGCCTCCGCTCCTTTCTGCAAGTTCGAGGCTTTCCGCGTCGAGGCCATGAAGCTCATCGCCGAGGCCGGCGGCCTCATCAAGTACGGCCACAGCGAGGTGGGCAACTTCTGCGTGGGCGACACCATGTATGAGCAGAACGAGATCGAGTTCCTCCCCACACACCTTGAGGATGCTGCCGACCAGCTCGTCATCGCCAAGTGGATCATGTGCGAACTCGGCTATCAGTACGGCATCACCGTCACCTTCGCTCCTAAAATTACTGTGGGCAAGGCTGGCAGCGGCATGCATATCCACACCCGCATCACCAAGGACGGCAAGAATATGTACGTTGGCGAGAATGGTCTCACCGAGGTGGCTCACAAGGCCATCGCCGGCATCCTCAACCTGGCTGGCTCCCTCACCGCTTTCGGCGACACCAACCCCACCAGCTACTTCCGCCTGGTGCCTCACCAGGAGGCTCCCACCAACATCTGCTGGGGCGACCGCAACCGCAGCGCCATGGTGCGCGTGCCCCTCGGCTGGACCAAGGGCAGCGGCAACATGATGGCCCACTGCAACCCCCTCGAAAAGAACAGCGAGGTGGATTTCAGCTACAAGCAGACCATCGAGCTCCGCACCCCCGACGGCAGCGCCAACGTATATCTGCTCCTTGCAGGCATGACCGTGGCTGCTCGTCACGGCTTCGAGATGCAGAACGCCGTGCAGTATGCCAAGGACCGCTATGTGAGCGTCAACATCTTCGAGCATGAGGATGTCCTCAGCCGCCTCGACGTGCTGCCCGACAGCTGTGCCGCCAGCGCCGACCTCCTGGAACGCGACCGCGCCATCTACGAGGAGAAAGGCATCTTTGCTCCCGCTCTCATCGACGGCATCCTCAAGGACCTCCGCTCCTTCAACGACCGCACCCTCCGCGCCGAGATCGGCAACGATTCGCAGAAGATTCTCGAACTCGTCGAGACCTTCATCCACTGCGGCTGATGCGTGTAATCACACAAGGAATGGCAGGAGCCCCCGCAGCCCCCGCCATTCCTTTACCCATATTATTACCCCCCCCCAAAAAAAAAAATATCAACAACATGAAAAAAGTTCTTTTAATGACCTTTGTGGCATGCTTCGCCCTCTTGGCAGCCTCCTGCCACAAAGATGACGATGTCAACACCGAGTTTAAAGGACTGTCTGGCACCACTTGGACGGCTCAGCAGACCCTCAACCAGATTATCTCCACCGATATGAACGTATCTATGGATATGACTGTCAAGTGCACGCTGGCTTTCACAGACAACACAAAAGGAACCCTCACGGTTGTCGACAGCGAAGTGTCTTACATGATGGGTTCCGTGCTCCAAGAGTACCCCGCCAAGACCCACACCTACGATTTCACTTACACCTTCGACAACACAAAGGGCACCATCTCCACCACAATCGGCGGTCGTGCGCTCTCCATCCCCTTCACCTATAGCAAGGAGACTAACACCATCCGATTCTCCCTCACCCAGGCCATGGAAGAGCACAACATGTCCTTCACCTTCGACCTTACCTTCACTCAGAAATAATGTCTGACCTCTATCTTTTGATTGGCGGCAACCAAGGCGACCGCCTCCAACTGATACAACAGGCTACAGACCTGATACGGCAGCGTATCGGGTCTGTAGCCGCTTTTTCGCATCTCTACGAGACTGCTCCTTGGGGCACCTTTGCCCCTGACGAGAGACCCCAGAACTTCCTCAATCAAGCACTCCTCGTTCATACCTCTCTCTCACCCCAGCAGGCCTTGGCCGAAGCTCTCGACATAGAGAAAGCCCTCGGCCGCCTCCGCCCGACATCTAATGAAGATAATCAGATTATCAGACTTTCAGATTATCCGATATCCGAATATCTAAATATCGCTCTATCTGAAAATCTTTCTAATGCCGATGAGGCTTCCGTGCCTCACAGTCCTCTGCCACCCACGGCCTCCCAGCCCCGCCTCTACAGCAGCCGTCCCATCGACATCGACCTCATCTTCTACGACGGCCTCATCCTCGACACTCCCGAGCTGACCCTTCCGCACCCCCGCATGCACCTGCGCCGTTTCGTGCTGCAGCCCCTCAGCGACATTGCCCCGAATCTCATACACCCTGTATATAACAAAACAATAATTCAATTACTGGCTACATGTCCCGACACCTCTTCCTGTTCCTGCTTATAATACTGCCCTTCGCCTCTATGGCGCAGCACACTGTCAGCGGCACCATCACCGACGCCGCCACGGGCGAGACCCTCATCGGCGCCACCGTCTATGACGTGCGTGGCGGCAAGGGCACCATCACCAATGTCAACGGCCGCTACTCCCTGACGCTCAAGGAGAGCGATGCCGTCCTGCGCATCACCTACGTGGGCTACGAGCCCATCTACGACACCTTCTCCATAGGCCGCGAGACGGTGCGCAACTACGACCTCCAGCCCAGCATCAGCCTCAAAGAGGTGGTCATCACGGCCGACGGCATCAACTCCCACCAGTCGTCGCAGATGAGTGCGCTGGAGATGCCTGTCGAGCAGCTCAAGGCCGTCCCCGTCCTCTTTGGCGAGGCCGACATCGTCAAGGCCATCCAGCTGCTGCCCGGCGTGCAGTCCGGCAACGAAGGCACGGGCGGCATGTATGTCCGTGGCGGCGGCCCCGACGAGAACCTCTTCCTCCTCGACGGCATACCCCTCTACAATGTCAACCACCTCGGCGGCTTCTTCTCGGCCTTCAACGCCGACGCCGTCAAGAACGTCACCCTCTACAAGGGCAGCTTCCCCGCCCATTTCGGCGGCCGCCTCTCCAGCGTGCTCGACGTCACCACCAACAACGGCAACGACAAGAAACTCCACGGCAACGCCTCCCTCGGCTTCATCTCCGCCAAGGTGAGCCTCGAAGGCCCCATCGTCAAGGAGAAGACCACCTTCTCCGTCTCTGCCCGTCGCACATACGCCGACTTCCTGCTCCAGCCCCTCGTCAAGAGGCTGGCAGCCGATGCCGACGGCAAGGCGAAGCTCAGCGCCGGCTACTACTTCTACGACCTCAACGGCAAGGTGACCCATAAGTTCTCCGACAAGAGCCGCCTCTACGCCACCTTCTACATGGGCGATGACGACGCCTACACCAAGGTGCGCACAGAGAGCAGCCTCTCCGAGGATGTCTATCTCAACTACAAGAACAACTGGGGCAACCTTGTGGGCGGCCTCCGCTGGAACTACGCCCTCGGCTCCAAGCTCTTCATGAACCTCTCTGCCTCCTACACCCAATACACCAACACCATGGTGGCTGGCATCGACAAGCTCGCCATCCTCGCCGACGGCAGCCAGCAGAACTCCACCATGAATGGCGAATATCTCTCCTCCATCCACGACCTCACAGGCCGCCTCGACTTCACCTACGCTCCTACGCCCGACCACAGCATCCAGTTCGGCAGCTACTACACTTATCACTGGTTCCGCCCCAGCATGGCCAAGGGCAGTGTCGATTACTTCGACCAGGTGCAGATGAACGGCGCCTTCCAGATGGACACCCTCCTTCAGGAGGACATCGTCACCGCCCACGAGATTGCCGCCTTTGCCGAGGACGACTGGAGCATCAACGACATCCTCAAGGTCAACTACGGCCTCAACTTCAGCGGCTTCAAGGTCGAAAACTCGTTCTATCCCTCGCTGCAGCCCCGCCTCTCGGCGCGTATGCTCTTAGGAGAGAACCTCTCCATCAAGGCCGGCTACGCCTTCATGACGCAGTATATGCACCTCCTCTCCACCACCAGCGTCTCCATGCCCACCGACCTCTGGGTGCCTGCCACCGACCGCGTCAGCCCCATGACAGCCAACCAGTACGCCCTCGGCGTCAACTACACCATACCCATGATTGTCGATCTCTCCATCGAGGGCTACTACAAGAGCATGAACAACCTCATCGAATATCGCGACGGCATGACGGCTCTCGGCACCACCCTCGGCTGGGAGGACATGATTTGCCGCGGCGAGGGCTGGACCTATGGCGTGGAGTTCCTGGCACAGCGCACCGTAGGCCGCATCAGCGGCTGGGTGGCCTACACCTGGAGCCGCACCATGCACCTCTTCGACCGCGAGGGCGAGGCCCTCAACGGCGGGAATCCCTTCCCTGCCAAGTACGACCGCCGTCACGACTTCTCCATCGTCCTCACCTATAAGTTCAACGACAATATCGACTTCAGCGCCACATGGGTCTTCTGCACTGGCAACACCGCCACCCTCGCCATGGAACAGTACCCCATAGCCTCCGACAACCCCGACGACTACGACCTCGGCACCAGCAACTTCTCCTCCATAGCCTATGTGGGCGGACGCAACAACTTCCGTATGCCCAACTACCACCGTGCCGACGTCAGCCTCAACTTCCACCGTCAGTTCAAGAAGAAGCACTGCCACCGCACCCTCAACTTCAGCGTCTATAACCTCTATAACCACGCCAACCCCTACATCACCTACACCACCTCCTCCAAGACCTACCTCAGCTACCCCTCCGCTCTCGTCCAGCTCTCCATCTTCCCCATACTCCCCTCCGTGGCCTACACACTCTATTTCTAACCGCTTGAAAAATGAATATCATGATGAAAAAACTTTCCCTCATACTCCTCACGCTCCTCGCTCTCGCCTCTTGCGAGCGCGTTATCGATTTCGACCCCGAGATGTCGCAGTCACAGCTTGTCCTCAACGGCGTCCCCTCGGCCGACAAGCAGCTCTTCGTCTATTACGCCTACAGCCGCTTCTTCCTCGACACCGGCAACGTCCATCCCGTCCCCCAGGCCGACATCGTTGTCAGCGTCAATGGCCGCGACTACTATCCCGACAGCGTCAGCCGCTGCCGCTACTTCTTCAACTATGTCGTGCACGAAGACGACAGCCTCGCCGTCCGCATCCAGAGCGGCGACCACTACGTCACCGCACACACACGCGTGCCCCTCAAACCCCGCATCTCCGACATCCAGACCTTCCGTGTCGATACCATCTTCAACGTCCTTGCCGTCAGCTTCACCATCGACGACCACCCAGGCTACAAGGACAGCTACCGCTTCTCCATCACCCATCGCGACAGCGGCGTAGTCTATCACCCCTTCTTCGACAAGTACGACACTATCGACACCGTCTATACCGACTACTTCTTCTGCCTCGACCCACTCATGGTCAATAGTGCCGCCGCCTCCACCGACGCCATAGGCGACTACTTCGCCTCCGCCACAGGCTACAACATCTACAACCAGATGCTCGTCACCGACGACGCCATCGATGGCCAGCGCCATAACACCGCCCTCCTCGTCCTCCTCCTCAAAGACACCAACGAACTCCCCACCTTCATCCACCAATACACCCTCCACATCGAGACCCTCTCGCCCGACCGCCTCCGCTACATGCAGGACCTCTCCTCCGCCAACAGCATCACCCAGATCATCACCGAGCCCGCCCCCGTCTATAGCAACGTCCAGGGCGCCCTCGGCATCTTCGCCGGCAACGCACGCCTCGACTTCCCCCTCGCCACCCTCGTCACCGACAGCACCGGCTTCATGCACAAAGCCCTCCGCAAGGCTCCCAAAAAACGCCACAGATGAACATCTTCCTCATAGGCTACATGTATAGCGGCAAGACCGTCGTCGCTCACAAGCTCTCCCAGCGGCTGGGCTGCCAATGCCTCGACCTCGACCAGTTCTTCGAGTCCATGCTCCACACCTCCATACCCCTCTTCTTCCAGCGCTACGGCGAAGAAGCCTTCCGCAAACTCGAACAGAAGATGCTCCACGACCTCCCCAACGAGAAAGACCTCGTCATCGCCACCGGCGGCGGCACCCCCTGCCACTTCGACAATATGGACTACATCAACGCCCACGGCACCTCCATCTACCTCAAAGCCTCGCCCGAACTCATCATCCGCCGCGCCCTCGGCTCCCGCAAGCCCCGACCCATCCTCAAAGGCAAGAGCCCCGACGAACTCGACACCTTCATCCGCCAGCAGATGGCCCTCCGCGAGCCATACTACGCCCAGGCCCGCCTCACCTTCCCCGCCGACGCCCCCGGACTCATCCCCGCCATCCTCTCCGCCCTCGCCGAAAAGTCACTCTTGCCGCAAGCCGATTAATAGCCGTGCCTAAGCGTGCGGAAGCAGCGCCTACACGGCATCCCAGCACCATCCCGCGCAAAGCCCCATTCCACCCTCCCCAATCCGCCGTCGCCCCCTCCTCAATCCCTCATCCAAGAGAAAATCCACCCCTCCCCGTCTCATATTTTAACATTTCCGCCCCCTAACTCCCAAGGGAGTGAGTAAGGTCTTAGTAAGGTCTGGGTAGGGACTGAAAAAAAACCTAAATGTTAATGAATCCCCACTTCCGTTAAATTGCTTAACGAATGCTGATAAGAGGCACCACGGATAGCCGTATTCCCCTCTTTGCCGAGACGGAGTTCGCGCCTCAGCGGGCTATGCGGCGGAGGGAGCAGGAGAGGAGGTTGCGGTCGTCGTCGTAGAGGTGGAGGCCGTTGCCTTCGCAGTAGCGCCACTGCTTGCAGGAGGCGCACTGCCCTTTGCGGGCCCATGAGCGGTCGCGGTAGGGCTGGAAGCGGTTGTTCCACACCTCCCAGAGGCTGTCGTGGTAGATGTTACCCTGGTGGAGGTTGCTGCGTATGGAGGTGCAGCCGGAGATGCTGCCGTCGCAGAGGATGGAGGCCACCTCGATGCCGGCGCGGCAGAAGTAGTACTGGTCGCGCACCTTGCGCTCGTAGGGGCCGAGGTAGCCCTCGCAGGCGTAGTTGCAGACGATGCGCCCTTCCTCGCGGGTGCGGCGAGCGAAGTCGAGGAGGCCTGTGAACTGCTCGCGCGAGAGCTGCAGCTCCGGGTCTTTGGCGGCGCGGCCCATGGGGAAGATGGCGAAGAGGCGCCAGCGGCGGCAGCCGAGGTCTATGAGTCGCTCTTTGATCTGGTCGAGCTGTGCGTAGTTGCGTGGGTTGACGCAGGTGACGACATCCCAGAGCAGGCCATCCTCTTTGGCGAGGAGGCTGATGGCGCGGGAGGCGCGGGCGTAGCTGTCGGGGGTCTGGCGCATCCAGTTGTGCTCCTCCTCCAGGCCGTCGAGGCTGATGGCGATGGAGTGCATGCCGCTGTCGAGGAGGCTGTCGAGGCGCCGTTGGTCGAGGAGGTAGCCGTTGCTGACGATGCCCCAGGGGAATCCGCGGCGGTAGAGCTCGAGGCCACAGTCCTCGATGTCGGGGCGCAGCAGGGCTTCGCCGCCGGTGAAGATGACGAAGACCTCGTTTGGGTTGACGTGAGGGGTGATGTCGTCGATGGCCTTGAAGAAGTCGGCGGCGGGCATGTCGGGAGTGGTGGTGCTGACTTTGCAGTCGCTGCCGCAGTGACGGCAGTGCATGTTACAACGGAGCGTACACTCCCAGAAGAGGGTGCGCAAGGGGTGCAGCTGTGCTTGGTTGTGGCGGTACTGACGCCAGATTTCTTCTTTGAGGTTCATGATGAGAGTAATGAATAATGAGTAGTGAATATTGAATAATGAGTAATGAGCGACTGCTATTCTCTATTAATAATGGTTGTCAGCAAGTGCTACTGATATTTGGGAGGGCTTGTGGCACGGCAAATTGTTCTCTGCTGCCGAAAGACCAGCGGACTTTCGGCAGCAGAGAACAAACATTCTCAATTCTCAATTAGTAGCGCGGTTCACTGTTTCTTGTTGACGGTGATATCGACATCCTTGGTGCGGGTGCCCACGTACCAGCCGCTGCCTTCGGTGGTCTGGTCTTCTTTGGTGAAGTTGACCTCCATCATCTGGTCTTCGTAGATGCCGTTGCTGGTGGCGTCGATGTCGCGCACGATGACGTGCTGCGTCTCGATAGGCACATCCTTCATGTGGCATTCGAAGGTGCCTTCGGCATCGGTGGTGTCGGAGGCGTTGGTAATGTAGTCGCGTACGAACTGGTTGCCCTCATCCATGTTGGCGGGCGAGATATCGACGGTCTGGTTGACGAGGATGACCTGCATGCCTTTCACGGGCTTGCCTTCCTTGTCGATGACGCGGCCTTTGAGGACGTAGTCCATGGTGGGGACGCCGTACATGAGTGCGGCTTCGCCGCGCGGGCGGGGACGTTCGACGACCTTGCCTTCGTCGGCCACGGGGTTCTTCTTGGCGGCTTCGTCGCAGCTGCCGCCCTTGATGGTGACCTCTTGGCCCTCGGCGGCGGGGGCTTTGGCTGCATCCTTGGCACTATGGCAGGCGGTGAGTCCGAAGAGACCCATGGCAGTCATAAGCAGCCAGTTCTTGAGTTTAAGATAGCGTATTTTCATATCTTGATAACGTTATTGTGTTTTAATTCTATATGCTCTATTCTATTCGGCTCCTGCCTCAATTCACTATTCATGATTCACAATTATATTCGTGATTTCCTCCTGCACGCGGACGCTCTCGGCATGGATGGCTTCGTAGAGGTGCTTGACGAAGTCGGGGCTGAGGCCCAGCTCGTGGGCGGCGGCGAGGCGCTGGCTTAGGACGGCTTCCCAACGTTTGGGCTGGAAGACGGTGAGGTTCTCGCGGGCTTTGATGTGGGCTATCTGCTGCGCCACCTCGAAGCGTGCGGCGAGGAGCTGGAGGATCTGGTTGTCGAGGTGGTCGATCTGCTCGCGGAGCAGGCGCAGTTCCTGGTCGGCAATGCGGCTGTCGGTCTGCCGGACCACGAGGCGGTCCACCATCTGGCGGAAAGCCGTGGGGGAGAGCTGCTGTAGGGCGTCGGTGAGGGCGTTGTCGGGCTGGGGGTGCACCTCTATCATGAGGCCGTCGAAGCCGAGGTCGAGGGCTGTCTGGGAGAGGTTGAGGAGGGGTTCGCGGCGTCCGGCGATGTGGCTGGGGTCGCAGAGGATGGGTATGTCGGGCATGGAGCGGCGGAGCTCTATGGGTATCTCCCAGATGGGGTTGTTGCGGTAGCCGGCATTGCGGAAGACGTCGAATCCGCGGTGGACGGCTGCCACGTCGGCTATGCCTGCCTTGCGGAAGCGCTCGATGGCGCCAATCCAGAGCTTGACGTCGGGGCTGGGGGCGTTTTTGACGAGGACCTGTACGGTGGTGCCACGGAGGGCCTCGGTAATCTCTTGGACCATGAAGGGGTTGGCGGTGGTGCGGGCGCCGATCCATACGGTGCTGATGCCGTGGCGGAGTGCGGCTTCGACATGGTCGGGGAGGATGACTTCGCAGCAGAAGGGGAGTGCTTGTTCGTGGCTCATCCATTCGAGGGCTTGCTCGCCCAGGCCTTCGAAGCCGCCGGGGCGTGTGCGGGGCTTCCAGACGCCGCAGCGTATCATGGTGACTTCGGGCATGGCGGCGAGGCTGCGCACCACGTCGTGGAGCTGCTCGCGGCTTTCCACGCTGCAGGGGCCGGCGATGAGGATGGGCTTTTTCTGGTTCATGGCTGTAGTAACGTGTCTTTTTCGGTTTTATTGTGTGGGGCTGGTGAAAAAGTTGCGGCTTGTGTTTGCGGCGGTTGGCGGCGGGGGGGGAGACGGACGGGTGTTAAATAGTGTTAAATGTGATGGCGGGTTGTTGTTGGTTTGGGGGAAATGCGTATTTTTGCAAAATGAAATTCGGGGCGTGGCGGGCGTGGCAGGCTCACCGCTGCAGCCCGAAGAGGTTTGGAACCTGCCGATATTTTAGGACTTTTAAGATTTTCAATATTATGAAGAAGAGATTGTTTGTTTTGATGCTTTGCATCATCGGCGTATTATCGTCATGCAGCCAGAATGGCCAAAAGGAATGCGGTCTGTTCCCTATTATGAAAGATGGTATGTGGGGCTATATGGATAAAACAGGCAAAGTGGTGATTGAGCCGCAATTTGATGGGGTGAGATTGTTTTCCGAAGGTTTGGCGCATGTTTGGATTGGAGACAAGGAGGGATATATCGACAAGACAGGCAAGATGGTGATAGAGTCGCAAGGTGATTGGGCGTGGGAATTTTCCGAAGGTTTGGCATGTGTTGCAATTGATGGCAAATGGGGATATATTGACAAGACAGGCAAGATGATGATAGAGCCGCAATTTGATGAAGCGGAGGCTTTTTCTGAAGGTTTAGCGCGTGTTAGAATTGAAGGGAAATTTGGATATATAGACAAAACAGGCAAGATAGTGATAAACCCACAATTTGATAAAGTAGCGTACGGGTTTTCCGAAGGTTTGGCATGTGTTGGATTTGGAGATAGATGGGGATATATTGACAAGACAGGCAAGATTGTGATAAACCCGCAATTTGATGAAGCGGGTGATTTTTCCGAAGGTTTGGCGCGGGTTGCAATTGATGACGGATGGTCCGGAATATGCAGAGGCGGATATATAGACAAGACTGGCAAGATGGTAATAGGGCCGCAATATCATGAGGCAAGGGATTTTTCCGAAGGTTTGGCGGCTGTTGAAATTGGAGGTGGATGGGGATATATAGACAAGACAGGCAAGATGGTGATAGAACCGCAATTTGATTGGGCGGAGCCTTTTTTCGAAGGTTTGGCACCGGTTATAATTGGGGGAGAACGGGGGAAATATGGATATATAGATAAAAAAGGCCAGTTTGTGATAAACCCGCAATTTGATGAGGCGGAGTCTTTTTTCGAAGGTTTGGCATACGTTAGAATCGGAGAAAAAGTGGGATATATTGACAAAACAGGGAATATAATATACTCTTGGGAAGAAGAAGATATAACCGATGAAGAACTTAAAGAAGAGCTTGCAAAAGCAACAGAAGCACTTAATGAAGTTTTAACACTCGAATTAGGTGAGGAGTAAGAGGCAGAGGATTGGGGGCTGCTGGCGGCTTTGGCGGTGAGGCTGGAGCTGCGGGCAGCCTTCTTTTTTTTGGAAAAAGGTTGTATGTCAAAAAAAAGTTGTATCTTTGCAGCCGCAAAGTGGATAGATTTGTAATGATTGCAACCACTGAAAAATAATGCTAAATACATGATTTTCACTACAACAATCACGTTTCTACACAGCTTTGCTTTTTTATGTTTAACATCAAAAAAGTAAATGTACTATGAGTTATTTTTTCACTTCTGAGTCCGTTTCTGAAGGACATCCTGACAAAGTAGCAGACCAAATTTCGGATTCTCTGCTGGACGAGTTTCTGCGTCGCGACCCGGAGAGCCATGTGGCGTGCGAGACGCTGGTGACGACGGGGCTTGCGATGGTGAGCGGTGAGGTGACGTGCAAGGGCTATGTGGATATCCAGAACACGGTGCGTAGCGTCATCGAGCGCATCGGCTACACGCAGGGGGCGTATAAGTTTGAGTCGGAGTCGTGTGCCGTGATTTCTACCATTCATGAGCAGAGCAGCGACATCAACCAGGGGGTGAGCCGCAGCGAGCTGGAGGAGCAGGGGGCTGGCGACCAGGGCATGATGTTCGGCTATGCCTGCAACGAGACGCCTGAGCTGATGCCGCTGCCTATCACGCTGGCGCACATCTTCATGCAGGAGCTGGCACGGATACGCAAGGAGGGCAGGCTGATGAGGTATCTGCGTCCTGACGCTAAGAGTCAGATTACAATAGAGTATGGCGACGACGGGAGGCCGCAGCGTGTGGAGGCTATCGTCATTTCTACGCAGCATGACGAGTTTGACGAGGAGGCGAGGATGCTCGCCCGCATCAAGAAGGATGTGGAGGAGGTGCTGATACCCAGCGTGCTGGCACGTCTGAGCGAGAGCAATCGCGCGCTTTTTGCTAAGAAGGATTACAAGCTTTTTGTGAACCCCACGGGCAAGTTCGTGATTGGCGGCCCTCACGGGGACACGGGTCTCACGGGCCGCAAGATTATCGTGGATACCTACGGCGGCCGCGGCGCTCACGGCGGCGGCGCTTTTTCGGGCAAGGATGCCTCGAAGGTCGATCGCTCGGCAGCCTACGCCACGCGCCATATTGCTAAGAATATGGTGGCGGCAGGGCTCTGCGACGAGGTGCTGGTGCAGGTGGCTTACGCTATCGGCGTGGCAGAGCCTGTGGGGCTCTATGTGAACACTTACGGCACCAGCCATGTGGACATGAGCGACGGCGAGATGGCTAAGAGGATTGGCGAGATTTTCGACATGCGTCCTTACGCCATCATCGAGCGTTTCGGACTGAAGAACCCTATCTTCGCGCCTACGGCGGCTTACGGACACATAGGCCGCGACCCCTACACGGCACCTGTCACCCTAATCGATGCACAGGGCAGGGAGCAGACCAAGGAGGTCGGCTTCTTCGGCTGGGAGCGTCTCGACTATGTGGATAGGATTAAGAAGGCATTTTTTGAGTAATGAATAATGAGTAATGAATAATGAGTAATGAATAGCGGCTACCGCCCACTCATTACTCATTATTTTCATTACTCAATTTACAGATTTTTTACTTCACTGTTCAGTTGTCCCCAATTCATTCTGCGTGTGTTCTCTACCGTGATGGATTGCAGCTGCTGGATGAAATCTTTTCTCGGTATTGTGCGTGCGCCAAGCAAGGCGAGATGTGGCGTCTCTTGCTGCGCGTCGATAAGTCCGATGCCGAGGTATCGGCAGTATTCCACCAGTCTGACGAAGGCCACCTTGGAGGCGTCGGTCATGGTGTGGAACATCGACTCGCCGAAGAAGAACCGCCCCAGGCTCACGCCGTAGAGTCCGCCGACGAGCTCGCCCTGGCAGAATGTCTCGAAAGAATGGGCGAAGCCGTGCTCATGCAGCCGCACGTAGGCTTGCACCATCTCCTCGGTGATCCATGTGCCGTGCTGCCCTTTGCGGCTCATGCCGGCGCAGCTGCGTATGACCTGCTCGAAGCAGGTGTCGATGCGTACTTCGAACTTGCCTGAGTGCACTACGCGGCGGAGGCTCTTGGCGTAGCGGAAGTCGTCGAGCTTGAGCACCATGCGCGGGTCGGGCGAGTACCACAGGATTGGCTCGCCCTCGGAATACCAGGGGAAGATGCCGCGGGAATAGGCCGTCACAAGACGCTCGACGGAGAGGTCGCCGCCGACGGCTAAGAGGCCGTCAGGCCCGGCCCACGCGGGGTGCGGGAAAAGCCAGGGGTTGTCGGTGAGGCGGTATATCATGACTGTGAGATTTTCGTGATGGCGTGGTGTTTGCACGACATCACACATTTGCAGCAGAGCACGCAGCGCTCGGGATGCTCAAAGGTGGCATGTTTCACGAGACCGAGAAACTTAACCTTTCCGAGCACCTGCTCGGGACAATGTTTGACGCATTTCCAATATCCGGTGCAACGGTGTGTGTCGATAGTAAGGTGTTGAGTTGCAGTATTCTTCATGATGTGTAAGCTTGCGACAGCGTTTTGCAAAGATACACATTTTCCCGCAGTCGTGCAAATCATTTTTCGAGCATGGCGGTGGCACGCAAATTCCAGAAAAGAGCGTTTTTTTTATCCGTATGAGAATTTTTTTGTATCTTTGCAGCATGAAAATAATGATTATAAATGGTCCCAACTTGAATCTGTTGGGGGTGCGGCAGCCGGAGATATACGGGGGGCGCACGTTTGAGGACTACCTTCAGGAGCTGCGCCGTCGGCTGCCCGAGGTGGAGATTGAATACTATCAGAGCAACGTCGAGGGCGAGCTCATCAACAAGCTGCACGAGGTGGGCTTCGGCTACGACGGCATCGTGCTCAACGCCGGCGGCTACAGCCACACCAGCGTGGCCATCCACGACGCCATCGCCAGCATCACCACGCCCGTGGTGGAGGTGCATATCAGCAACATCTATGCTCGCGAGGAATATCGCCGCCACTCGATGCTGAGCGATGTCTGCAAGGGCGTCATCTGCGGCATGGGGCTCGAAGGCTACCGTTTCGCCGTGGAAAGCTATCTTTAGTTGTGGTGGAGGTGAGCTTCCATCGCCTTGAAAAAGATATAGGGGACGTGCTCGGAGAAGGGCGCGTCCCCTTGTTTTTTTTATGACTCTATGTGATGCCTCTGCCTGCTGCCGAGGTTAGCGGAAGCGTACCATGTCGATGAGGCGCACGCCGTTGAGCCACACGGTGATGCAGCCCACCACGCCCTCTGCGTCGTCCCAGTCCTCGATGGGCTGGAGGGTGGTGTCGTTGACAATCTCGAAATATTCGGGCTCGAACTTCAGCTCTTCGCTGATGCCGTTCACCTCGTGGAAGGAGGCGAGGGTGGAGATGACGTAGTCGTGGACGCTCTCGACATCCTCGTATTCCGACATCTCGACGGCCTGCTCAAGGGTGGCGTAGATGTTGGGGGCGATGGCGCGGGCTTCGGGGCTGAGGCGCATGTTGCGGCTGCTGAGGGCGAGGCCGTCGTCGGCACGCACGATGGGGCAGGGGACGAGCTCGATGGGGTATTTTATCTGTTCGAGGAGGTTGCGGATGATGGCAATCTGCTGGAAGTCCTTCTCGCCGAAATAAGCGCGGTCGGGCTGGGTGAGGTCGAAGAGGCGGCGCACCACCACGGCGACGCCGGAGAAGTGGCCGGGACGGCGCGGGCCTTCCATGACCTCTTCGATGGGGCCGAAATGATAGACGGTCTCGACGGGCTCGGGGTACATCTCCTCGACCGAGGGCACGAAGGCGATGTCGGCGCCTGCGGCGGCGAGCTTCTCGCAGTCGGCCTCGACGGTGCGGGGATACTTGGCGAGGTCCTCCTTGTTGTTGAACTGGATGGGGTTGACGAAGACGCTCACCACGACGAGGTCGTTCTGCTCGCGTGCTTTGGTGATGAGGGAGAGGTGTCCCTCGTGGAGTGCGCCCATGGTGGGGACGAGGCCTATGGTCTTGTGGTCTTGTTTTGCTTGCTGGATGGCTGCGGTGAGGGCAGCAACGGTTGTGATAGTCTGCATGATATGTTGGGGATTTAAAAATAACGGATGAATTAATGAATAAAAAATAGAAAGTGGGCTGTCGCGTGCCGGCTTCCGCCCTCACTTTTTATTCCTTTATTCTTTATTTAAACATTCATTCTCCTCCACCTCTTCGTAGGCGGTGAAGCCCTCTTCGTCGGTGTCGGTGTGGGTGTCGGGCTGAGCCTCGTCGGCGAGCTGGTATTTGGGGCGTCGCATGAGGCGGTTAGGGATTTCGAGGAGGTAGTTGATGGCGGTGAGCAGGATGGAGAAGAGCAAGGCGCTGCCGAAGCCGTTCACGTGGAACTTGCTCACCAGTCCTGAGGCGAGCATGATGATGAGGGCGTTGATGATGACGAGGAAGAGCCCCATGGAGAGAACTGTGAAGGGCAGCGTGATGACGATGAGTATGGGGCGGATGAAGGTGTTGAGCAGCGCGATGACCACGGCGGTGATGATGGCTGCCGAGATGGAGTCGATCTGCACCCCGGGGAGGATGTAGGCGGCGAGGATGGCGGCGAGCGTCATCACGATGAGCTGCGCCAGAAAACCCAGCGGGCCGGAGTATCGGTTAGGATCGTTAGTGATGGTGATTTTCATGATAGTGGGTGAATATGACGTATCTTTATGGAAGAAGAGGGAAGACCTGTTGTCTCGGAGTGCCCCTCTTAATTCTTAACTCTTAATTCAGTCGTCAGTTGATAGTTTATGAATATGGTGTGTCTTTGTGAAAGAAGAGGAAAGACCCATTGTTTCGGAGTGTCCCTCTTAACTCTTAATTCTTAACTCTTAACTATAAATCAATCGCTCCTTTGCCGTAGCGGATTACTTCGAGGCTGCCGCCGGCGCAATCCACCACGGTGGAAGGCTCGTCCTCGCCGATGCCGCCATCCACCACCACATCCACGCGGCTGCCGTAGGCCTCGTGTATCAGCTCGGGGTCGGTGAGGTATTCGCTCTCCGTCTCCTCGCCGATGCGGCGCACGGAGGTGCCGATGAGGGGGCATCCCACAGCCTCCACGATGGCACGGAGTATCTCGTTGCCAGGCACGCGGACGCCGATGGTCTTGTTGGGGTTGAGGTAGTTGCGGGGCACATTGCTGTTGGCATCCATCACAAAGGTGTAGGGGCCGGGCAGCGAAGCCTTGAGGAGGGCGAAGGTGTCCTTGTCCATGGGGCGGACAAATTCCGACACCATGCTGAGCGAGCTGCAGAGCATCGAGTATTTGGCCTTCTTGAGCGAGAAGCCCTTGAGCTGCGCTATCGTCTCCACGGCGCGTTTGTGCTCCATGCTGCACGCGAAGGCGTAGAGCGTGTCGGTGGGCAGCACAGCGATGCCGCCGTCGAGGATGATGTCGGCCACGCGGCGCACATCGCGCGGGTTGGGATTGTCGTTATAGAGTTTCGTTATCATTTTCGTGTGTGAACTGTGAACTGTGAACTGACAATGCCATGACCGCGTCAGCCTCACAGTTCACACAACTCACAGATTTTGCAAAAGTACGCATATTTTTTTATATATACACGAACTTTTTAAATAATATTTTCTCAAAAACTCCGTTATGGCTGATTATGAATAGAAAATACCTTGCACTTTTTATCGTCATGACCCTCTTCGCAGGCCTCAGCAGCGAGGCTCAGAAGGTCCGTTTTTCAAAATATTTCAACGATGAGACCCTCTGCGTCTATTACTACCGCACGGGCAACCGCCAGCACGACACCATCGAAATCAGCTATTTCGAGAGCTATCCCAGAAACCTGTTCAGCAAGAATGTCTGGGCAGGCTCCCGCACCCAGCTCCTCGACCCCTTCGACAACGGCGACTACCGTGTGGTGGTGCGTGACGCCAGGAGCGGCCGCGACCTCTACAGCCGCGGCTACAACACCCTCTTCCGCGAATATCGCGACACCGAGGCGGGCTGCGACAGCGTGGCCGAGTTCCAGGAGGTCGTCCGCCTCCCCATGCCCAAGAAAGATGTCGATATCCTCTTTGAGGAACGTGGTGAGGACCACCGCTACCACACCCAGTACACCTATCGCTACAAGCCCGAAGTCGAGCGCCAGGCCGAAAGAGAGAAGATATTCCTCAGCTCCTACCTGCCCCCCTATTACGAGCCCCTCAAGCTCCTCTATAACGGCGACGTGCACAAGAAGATAGACGTCGTCATCGTCCCCGAGGGCTACGGCCCCGCCGACTCCGCCAAGATGTGCCGCGACATGCGCACCTTCTGCGACTATATGCTCGCCCAGGAGCCCTTCCGCAGCCGCGCCAAGGACTTCAACGTCTGGGGCATCCCCCGCATGGGCTTGGACTCCGGCATCACCGACCCCGGCAAAGGCATCGCAGTGCAGAGCCTCGTGGGCTCCAGCTACAACACCTTCGGCATCGACCGCTACCTCATGACCATGAACCTCTTCAAGCTCCACAACGTCATCGGCTTCACCCCCTGCGACCACATCATCATCATGGCCAACAGCACCACCTACGGCGGCGGCGCCATCTACAACTTCTACGCCATGAGCTCCTTGACCGAATACGCCTCCTACGTCCTCCCCCACGAGCTGGGCCACTCCATCGGCGGCCTCGCCGACGAATATGTCGATGAGGACATCAGCTACAGCGAGCTCCACGCCCCCACCTTCGAACCCACCGAGCCCAACATCACCACCCTCTTCGCCTTCGACCAGAAGTGGAAGGCCCTCCTCCCCGCAGGCACCCCCATCCCCACGCCCTACGACCCTGAGGCGCCGCGCTATGAGAACGGCCCCCTCGGCGTCTATGAAGGCGCGGGCTACAAGAGCAAAGGCGTCTATCGCCCCGTCATGCACTGCATGATGCGCGACTATGCCCCCTTCTGCCCCGTCTGCACCCAGCGCCTCAACGAAGTCTTCGACCTCTACGTCCGATAGCCCGCGGCAGCCAGAAGGCCGAGCCTTGGCGTTAGTGTCTGGCAACGTCAGCCTCTAAAGATTCATGGCGATAAGTCTATAGCACGAATTTCCATAAATTATCCACGAATTTTTTCATGAATAATTTATTTGATAACAATAATTTATGATTTAATTTATGGTTAATTCATGGTAATTCATGTTTGTCAAAAATATTAAATTACAACGAATAATTAGAGGTTACTTACAGTAAATAGTGTCGGATGCAAATCCGACACAATGTGAAAGCATTTATAGAGCCTATCTTAACAAATTTGTTAAAATCAGATTTGCAAAACAGGCTGCCAAAAAATTGTCAAAAAAGACTCCGTGCTCCAAAAAAGCTCCAAAAAACGCCCATTCAAACGCTAAGTTAGCTCCGCCTTAGCTTCGCCTTACCTCCGCCTTAGCTCCGCTCGCAGGGTAGAGAAAAGGCGGAGGTGAGGCGGAGCTGCGGAAAAGCTCGGGCGGAGCTCCGCCGCGTTAACAGATATTAAGGACTTCTCTTAATTCCTCCATCCGAAATAGGGCATAGAAATTAACATTTCCGAAAAAGCGACTGTCTGTGCATCGGATTTGCTGCTGTTGTAACCGCCACAGCGGCACGCCAAAAACAGCAGTGCGGCGGCAGGCCCCAGCCTGCCGCCGCACCATCCCATGCGGCTCAATAGCGCGCACTCAACGCACCACAAAGCGGTTAGTCTGCCCCTTATACTCATACAGATACACCCCAGGCTCGTATGCCGACACATCAACCTTCACCATCCTGCCCTCTCCGCTGATGGGCCGCTGCTCAATCAGTCTGCCCGACATGTCGAAAATCTGCATCGTAGCCCGCTCGCCCTGCGGCAGCGTATAAGGCAGCGTCACCTCTCCACGCGTAGGGTTCGGGAATGCCGGCATACTCCGCACCCCGGCCTCCGGAACCTCCACGATATCCTCCATATCCGGCCTGCCGTTAAACTTGTAGAACCTTGTATACTTTGTGCGATCTAAATCAAAGTCTTCATAGGTGATAGCAACTCTCAATTCACCATTCAATAAATGAACAACAACGCTCCATAGATCCTGCCCAATAGTATAAATATCTACAATTATATCATCAACCCGTTCCTCATGATATTGGTATACAAATACGTCGGGGAATGTATATAGTACATCGCCATCTTCATTGTAAATATAGATATGCCGTGTTAAAGTAGTCGTTATCGAAAAATTAGAACCATCAATGTAGGTTCCACTACGTGTTCTCTCTTCTTTAAGGACAAGAAATTCATACTTGTCATCGTTATTCACGGCATGTTTCCCTAAAAATCCTCTCACATAGCACTCCACATCCGAGTCATCCGAGCTATAATAAGGCAGGCCATGGAACGACTTATACAACGTGAGGTCGGGGTTGTATATATCCCAACCATCTTCGGAATAAACCAAGTACCTATCAGCAGGCCGGGTCGAATAAAGATTATACTCCAATACGCCTTCCACCTCCCCGATATAAGTCACCTGGGCGCCAGCTGAAAACGTCAATGCCAATAAGGCAATCAATAGTAGTTTTTTCATCGTTCTATGCACTATTTACGTAACGTGCGCAACCTTTTGTTTCGCCCGCCACAGCCCTCGGCAAGCAGAAAATACCATAACAAGAAAGTGGAGCCGTTCATCCTTTGCTTATCTTGATGTAGGGTCTCGACTCCCTGATATAGTTGATAAGATTGGAAACTACTCCACTTGAAGTATATCGCAAAACAATACGATACACACAAGAGAGCATTTTTCTCGTTATTCCAACTATATCATGTGAGGTGTCGAGATTCACATCAATAGAATTAGCGAAAATGCACTTTCTAAAAACAAGCCATCTCTCTCGGCCCGTTTTCGGCTGCAAAATTACACATTTTTTTCCACATAGCAACATTTCACACAAAAAAAACAACTTTTTTCCTCCCCTCAGCCCTCCAAATGTTAAAAAATTCCCACCCCCAAAAATCACTTTTTAACAAATCCTGCTTAGGGAGTGGTAGGCTACTGGTAGGCTACTGATAGGCTACTGGTAGGCTACAAAAAAAATCCAAATGTTAAAGCCAAATGTTAAAAAATGGCTGTCTCCCGCCCGCCGCCTCCCTATTCACTAACTTTAACAAATAAAAATGCGATATAATAAAATAATATCGCCACTTTCGCGTTATGAGAGATGATGAAAAGATATTTTATATATATAATCCTCTTGTCGGCAGCGGTGCTGACCTGCTCCCTCTCCTCGTGCGAGAAGGAGGAACGCTTCGATGCAGAGCTGGCCGCGCTGCAGTTCTCGTCCGACACGATGGCCTTCGACACCGTCTTCACCCAGATGGGCACCACCACGCGCCAGCTGCGGGTCTATAACCGTGGCAGCGAGACCGTGCGTTTCGACGCCGTGACCCTCGAAGGGGGCTACGCCTCGCGCTTCCGCCTCAACGTGGATGGCGACACCAGCATGGTGGCCCGCAACATCGAGATTGCCGCAGGCGACAGCATCTTCATCTTCGTCCGCGCCAACATACGTCCCAACGAGGCCACGGAGCCTTTCCTCATCGAGGACGCACTGCTCTTCTGCCTCGGCGACCATCAGCGCCGCCTGCCCCTCACCGCCTATGGCCGCAACGCCGTCTATCACCATCCTACCGACACGCTCCACGACGCGGGGGGCGGCATCCTGCCCTACAGCGTCATCGACTGCGAGAACTGGCGCCACGACCTCCCGCATGTCATCCTCGGCTATGCCGTGGTCGATTCGCGCCAGACCCTCCGTCTGCGCGAGGGCGACGAGCTCTATTTCTACAGCGACGCCGTGCTGTGGGTGTATGACAGCGGCTCGCTCGACGTGCGCGGCACGGAGGAGCGTCCCGTGCTCTTCACCTCGGTGCGCCACGACGGCTGGTACGACTACCTGCCCGGGCAGTGGGGCTACATCTGGCTGATGAAGGGCAGCGTGGACAGCCATATCGACCACGCCGTCATCGAGAACGGCAGTATTGGCATCCTCATCGACAGCTGCGCCAACACGCGTCCCACGCTCTCTATCTCGAACACGGTGGTGCGCAATGAGTCGAGAGTGGGCTTGTTCTGCCAGACGGCCTACGTGGTGGGAAGGAACCTCTTGGTGTCCAACTGCGGCGAGGCTACCGCCGTGCAGCAGTACGGCGGACGCTACGATTTCGCGGGCTGCACCTTTGCCGACTACTGGCGCTACAGCGCACGCAAGACCCCGAGCTTCTACGTCACCAACACCCGCGACTACGAGGGAGCGCACTATGTGTGGCCCATGCAGTCTGTGCTGACCGACTGCATCATCTACGGCAGCAACAGCGAGGGTGAGATGTATGTGGACCTCGACCCCTTGGCATCAGTGAGCCTGGACATCCGGCACAGCCTCATACGTGGTGGCGAGTGGGACGAGGACCCGCTCTTCGAAGACCCCTACGAGGGCGACTATCACCTGAAAGAAGACTCGCCAGCCTTAGGCATCGGATACCAGTTTCCGCAGACCGACACGCTGGAGAAACGATATCATATTAAATTGAGAATTGAAAATTGAGAATTAGGGCGGGAGCCATCCAATCTTCCAACCTTTAAATCACCAAACCTTCAAATCTTCTAATCTCCCAATGTACGAATATATATCAGGAAAACTCATATCGCTCACGCCGGCCACCGCTGTGGTCGATTGCGGGGGCGTGGGCTATCTGCTCGAGATAACGCTCAACACCTACAGCGCCATCCAGACCAAGCAGGAGGTGCGGCTGTGGGTACACGAGGTGGTGCGTGAAGACGCCTACCTGCTCTACGGCTTTGCCACCATGGAGGAACGCGAAATGTTCCGTCTGCTCATCGGCGTGAGCGGCGTGGGTGCCGCCACAGCCCGCATGATGCTCTCCTCGCTCACCGTCGAGGAGCTGAAGGGCGCCATAGCGGCCAAGGATGCCAAGATGGTGCAGCGTGCCAAAGGCGTGGGCGCCAAGACGGCGCAGCGCATCGTGCTGGAGCTGCAAGACAAGATTGACGGCGCAGGCCTTGTGGCTGCCGCCCCGGCTGCGAGCCAGAACAAGCAGGAGGCACAGAGCGCCCTGCTGATGCTGGGCTTCCAGAAACCTGCCGTGGAAAAAGTCCTCGCAGCCCTCGACGCCACCCTCTCTGTGGAACAGCTCATCAAAGAGGCTCTGAAAAAACTGTGAATGGTGAATTGTGAAATGTGAATGGTGAATTGTGAAATGACAATACTGATGACGGCTTCTGCCCTAATTCTCAATTAAAGTGAAATGTGATGGAACGCACAAACTACTATAGAACTTCCCGCCGGCCGCGCCTCATAGCGTGGCTGATGCTGCTCATCTTCTCGGCCTTCGCCACGCCGCTGTGGGCGCAGACGCCTAATATGCCCACAGACTCGGTGATCTACGATGCCGAGAGCGGCTCCTACATCAAGCTCACCAAGATGGGCGACATGGTTATTGACCGCCAGTATATGACCTTCGAGGAGTACCAGGACTATCAGATGACCCAGCTGATGAAGCAGTACTGGGACGAACGCTCGGCGCAGAACGACACCGCCTCGGACGACGGCCTCCTCAGCAAGATTCCCGGATTCAGCGAGATCAGCAAGAAGGTTGACGGCCTCCTCACCATACCCGACATCAGCATCAATCCCACGGGTAGTGCCGACCTTACCTTCCAGATTGTCAACAACTACCGCGACGATAAGAACCTCGATGTCAATAAGCGAAGCGTCACCAACTTTGACTTTGACGAGAACATACAGGTGAGCCTCAACGCCAAGATTGGCGACCTCTTCGACTTCGACATCAACTGGAACACCATGGCCACCTTTGACTTTGAGAACAAGCTCAAGCTGAAATATGAAGGCAAGGAAGACGACATCCTACAGCTCTTCGAAGCCGGCGACATCTCCTTCCCGCTCACCACCACGCTCATCCATGGCAGCCAAGAGCTCTTCGGCTTCCACACCAAGCTGAAGTTCGGCAAACTGACGGTCGATGCCGTCGTCTCGGAAAAGAAGACCAGCACCGAGAACATGCAGATACAGGGCGGCGCCTCTACGCAGGAGTTCCAGATCCGCGCCGACGAATATGAGGAGAACCGCCACTACTTCCTCTCGCAGTATTTCTACGACAACTACAACAAGGCCATGGCAACCCTGCCCACGCCCAACACCAACATACGCATCATCCGATTGGAGGTGTGGCGCACCAATGTGGGCGCCGCTGTGACCAACAACCGTAACATCTTGGCCCTTACCGACCTCGGAGAGAGCAACCCCAGCAACAACCTGATATCGGGCGGCATCTCCACCAAGCCCACCAACAGCAGCAACAACCTCCTCTCGCTGCTCAACACCTCGGCTGTCCGCAGCATCGACAACGTCACCTCCTACATGCAGGGCCTCGGCTTCGTGGGCGGCACAGACTATGAGAAAGTCGAGAGCGCGCGTCTGCTGCCCAGCAGCGAATACACCTTCAACGAGCAGCTCGGCTTCATCACCCTCAGCCAGCCCCTCAGCGCCGATCAGGTTCTGGCTGTGGCATATCAGTATCAAGTCATCGGCGACACGACGGTCTATCAGGTCGGCGAGCTTACCACAGACGGCGTGAACGACCCCAACACCTTGGTCGTCAAGCTCATCAAAGGAACGGGCACGGACACCCGCAGCCCGCTGTGGAAGCTGATGATGAAGAACGTCTATTTCCTCCGCAGCACGCAGATAGGCCGCGAGAACTTCCGCCTCAACGTCCTCTATGAGAGTCGCGAAGGCGGTGTGGGCATAGGCTATTTCACCGACGGCCCCAAGGAGGGCATCCCACTCATCGAGCTCTTCGGTCTCGACCGCATGGATGCCTCGCAGAACTACTATTACGCCGATGGTGTGTTTGACTGGTTCGACAGCGCAGCCTTCAAAGGCGGCATCATCCAGGCCTCGACAGGCCGCATCTTCTTCCCCTACGTCGAGCCTTTCGGCAAAGACCTGCGCGAGATACTGAACGACGACGAATATGCCAAAGAGTACTGCTTTGACTCGCTCTACACCATGACGCGCACCTTGGCGCAGCAGTATGCCGACAAGAACAAGTTCTACATCGAAGGCTACTACTCCAGCACCGTGAGCGGCGAGATCTCGCTGGGCTACAGCGTCTCGCAGGGCTCCGTCACTGTGACGGCAGGCGGCATGCCGCTGATAGAGAATGTCGATTACACCGTCGATTACACCATGGGAACGGTGCGCATCATCAACGAGAGCCTCCTTTCGAGCGGCACGCCCATCAGCGTGAGCAGCGAGAACAACTCCTTCAGCATGATGACCAAGCGTATGCTCGGCACCCATATCAACTATGAGATACAGCCCGACTTCAACGTGGGTGGCACCTTCATGAACCTCTATGAGAAGCCCCTCACGCAGAAGAACAACTTCGGCGAAGAGCCGACGAGCAACAGCATCTGGGGCCTCGACCTGAACTACCATCACGAAGCGCCCTTCATCACCAAGCTTATCGACAAGCTCCCCGGCATCGACACGAAAGCACCCTCCAACCTCAGCGTCTCGGCCGAGTTTGCGCAGTTCGTCCCCGGTCTTGCCTACACAGGCACCAAAGAGGGCAGCGTCACCTACGTTGACGACTTTGAAGGCGCAGAGAGCAGCATCGACCTGAAAGGCATCACCTACTGGCATCTGGCCAGTACGCCGCAGGACTTCAGCCTCTCGCTGCCTAAGTTTCCTGAGACGCAGCCCGGCACAGGCCTCGCCTATGGCTTCAACCGCGCCAAGCTGGCATGGTACCGTATCGATAATATGTTCTACTCCTCGCAGAGTCCCGACAACATCACCGACGAGGACCGTTCTCGTCCCTACGCCCGCCGCATCTACGAGAACGAGGTCTTCCCCAACAAGAGCCTTGTGCAGGGCGAGCCGACGATGATCTACGAGCTCAACCTGGCCTACTATCCCGACGAGCGCGGTCCCTATAACTATGACGTGGCGCCCTCGCCCTTCAGCGCCGGCCTCACCGAGGAGGGTCGTCTGGCTGACCCCCGCAGCCGTTGGGCTGGCATCATGCGCAAACTGGACTACACCGATTTCGAGACGCAGAATATCGAGACCCTCGAATTCTGGCTCATGGACCCCTTCATCGAGAATCCGAACCACACGGGCGGCAAGCTCTACATCAACCTCGGCGACATCAGCGAGGATATCCTCCGCGACGGTCGCAAGAGCTTCGAGAACGGCCTCCCCACCAGCAGCGAGGTGACGGGCGTCGATACCACCATCTGGGGCCGTGTGCCGAACACGCAGCCCATCGTCAACGCTTTCGACAACAACGATTCGGCACGTCGCTACCAGGATGTGGGCTATGACGGCCTCAGCTCCACGCACGGCATGACCGACGAGCAGAGCTTCTTCAGCGACTACATCAACCAAATTCGCGAACGCTTTGGCGAAAACTCCGTGGCCTACCAGCTGGCACTGCAAGACCCCTCGGCCGACGATTTCCACTACTACCGCGGCTCGGACTACGACGACCAGGATGTGAAGATTAACGACCGCTACAAATACTACAACAACCCCGAGGGCAACTCGGCCGTCGATGCCGATAATAGAGAAGGCTACTCCACAGCAGCCTCCACCTATCCGAATGTGGAGGACATCAACAAAGACAACACCCTCAGCGAGGCAGAGAACTACTATCAGTATGTGCTCGAAATAGACCCCGCCAAGATGGTGATTGGCGAGAACCACATCGTCGATATCCAGGAGGCAGAGAATGTGCTGCTGGCCGACGGCAGCACCACATCGTGCAAGTGGTACCAGTTCCGCATCCCCATCCGCGAGTACGACCAGCAGATTGGCAAGCTCAACGGCTTTCAGTCCATACGCTTCATGCGTATGTTCCTCAACGATTTCGAGGAGCCCATCATCCTCCGTTTCGCCACCCTCGACCTTGTCTATTCCACCTGGCGCAAATACACCGAAGAGTTGCTCCAGCCAGGCGACTACACCACGGGCACCGGCGCCAACACCTCTTTCAGCATCAGCACCGTCAGCATCGAGGAGAACGGCAGCCGCTATCCTGTGCCATACGTGCTGCCTCCCGAGATTGACCGAGAGCAGTGGTACAGCACCTCTTCTGCCTATACCTTGCTCAATGAGCAGGCCCTGTCGCTCGACATTACCGACCTCGCCTCGGGCGACGCCCGCGCCGTCTATCGCAACAGCCAGTACGACCTCCGCAACTACGGCAAGCTGAAGATGTTTGTCCATGCTGAGAAAAAGTCCGAGCTGGACGACATGGACGATGACGACCTTGTGCTCTTTGTCCGCCTCGGCAGCGACTACACCAATAATTATTATGAATATGAGGTGCCGTTGAAATTCACCGAATGGGGTGTGGGCAAGGACGACCCCTACGTCATCTGGCCGCAGGACAATAACGTGGTGGTCGATCTCACCAAACTGGTCGATATCAAGACCAATCGCAACAGGCTCATCCGTGGCGGCGACCTCTCCTACAACAGCCAGCTCCTCTATAGCGAATTTGTTGACGGCCATAAATACACCGTCCTTGGGTCGCCCAACCTCGGCAAGGTGAAGGTCATCATGGTGGGTGTGCGCAACCCCAAGAAAGAACGCATGGACGATGGCAACAATATGCTGCCCAAGTCGTGCATCGTGTGGCTCAACGAGCTCCGCCTCACCGACTTCAACAACCGTGGCGGCTGGGCAGCCACAGCGTTGGCACGCTCCAACCTTGCCGACCTCGGCAACCTCTCGCTCTATGGCTCCTACCGCACGGCAGGCTTTGGCAACCTCGAAGAGAAACCCACCTCGCTCGAACTCGTCAACACCCTGCAGGCTCAGACCACCATGGACCTCGAATTAGGAAAGTTCCTCCCCGAAGAGTGGGGCATCCACATTCCCTTCTACCTGGATTGGAACAAGCAGGTGGGAAGTCCCGAATACAACCCTATGGACCCCGACGTGCGCCTCAAAGACGACCTGCTGACCTACCAGACCCAGGCCGAGCGCGACAGTGTCCGCGCCATGGCACAGGAACGCAAGACCACCACCAACCTCACCCTCACCAATGTCCGCAAGGACCGCACGGGCAAGAACGCCCTCAAACAGCATTTCTACGACATCGAGAATCTCTCGCTCTCATACGCTTACAGCCGTGAACGCTCGTCGGATGACGAGATATCGTACTATAACAAAGACCAGCACCACGGAACCCTCACCTACTCCTTCACCCCGCAGGAACAGGGTCAGGTGACGCCCTTCTCCAAGTCGAAGTCGAAATTCATCAACAGCAAGAACGCCAAGTTCATCAAGGACTTCAACTTCTGCTACAAGCCCAAGAACTTCTCCTTCAACACCGAGATATACCGCGACTACGAAGAGACCATGCTCCGCAACAAGGGCACCGCGCTGGTCATCATGAAGCCTACATACTTCAAACAGTTCACATGGAAGCGCGACTACGGCTTGCAGTGGGACTTTGCCCGCAGCATTCATCTGCAATACAACGCCTCGGCCAACACCCGCATTGACGAGCCCGTCGGCCGTGTCGATACGCGCGAATGCCGCGACAGCATCTGGAAGTCTATCGCCCATGGCGGCACCATGCAGAACTTCCAGCAGACTGTCAACCTCACATGGGATGTGCCCATCACCAAGCTGCCCTATATGGATTTCCTCCGTATGCCGATAACCTATCGCACCGTATATAACTACATGGGCACCACGCAGGCTCTTGCTGCACAAGGCAGCACGCTCAACAGCTCTGGACAGCTGCAGGCCTCCGTGACGGGACAGATGCAGACGCTCTATAATAAGTTCCCATTCATCAAGAACGCCTACAAACTGCCCAGCAACCAGCCACCCAAAGACCCGAAGCGCATGACCAAGAAGGAACGCGACCAGGCCACGCAGGACTCTATAGCACGCGCCAAGAACCCCGATTCCGTGCGCCGTGCCGAAGCCATGGAGATGCTGCACGCTGTGGCAAACTGGGGCATCCGCTTCGTCACCTGTCTCAAGTCGTTCGGCGTCCAATACAGCAACTCTACGGGTTCTATCCTCCCCGGCTATATGGGCACCGTGACCCTTCTGGGCATGGATGCCCGCCGCGACTGGATGCCCGGACCCGCCTTCGTGATGGGCTATAACGACGGCCTTGTGGAACGGCTGCGCGACAACAACCTCCTTTCGACCGACACCCTCATGAACCGTGCCCACGAGAATACCCTCAACCGTATGCTCTCGCTACAGGCTTCTGTCGAGCCGATACGCGACTTCAAGATTGAGCTCTCGGCCAACCAGACCTATCAAAACCGCGAGGAATATTACTACAAGTATCTCAGCGAGTGGGATAGAGTAGAGGGGCCGCTCTCCTACGTCATGTCGGGTACCTACAGCACCACCTGCTGGAGCCTCGCTACCTCGTTCAAGTCGCTCGACGACCTCTACAATGACTTCCTCAAAAACCGCCACACTGTGGCAAACCGTCTGGCATCGATGAACCCCGACAGTCGCTGCGACGAGCTCATCCGCGACACGATGAACGGCGAGTTCTACCCCTTCGGCTATGGCGCCAATCAGCAGACCGTCCTCCTCACCAGCTTCTTGGCCACCTATATGGGCAAGGATGTAGGCAACTATGCCTTCACTCCCTTTTTGGGATTGCCCATGCCCAACTGGTCCATATCATACAACGGCCTCAACAAGATCAAGGCGCTGAAGAAGTGGTTTAACAACATCTCCATCTCGCACAAGTACTCCTCCACCTACTCCATAGGCAACTACTACACCGATGCTGCCATCTCGGGCCGCGACGGCTACGACTACGGCATGGAGACGGTGCTCAACGGCTCCAACGACTTCATCGCCCCCATCAGCATGGAGGCTGTGCAGATCAACGAGCAGTTCAACCCCCTCATCCGCCTCTCTGTGAGCATGACCAACAGCGTCCAAATCAACTTCTCCATGCAGAAGAACCGCACCCTGGCCATGAGCTTCTCCAACAACCAGCTCACCGAGACCACTCGCGACGGCATCACCTTCGGCGGCGGCTACCGCTTCAAAGATGTGGCTTTCGATATTCAGGTCGGCGACGAGATCAAGCACCTCAAGAGCGATGTCGTGCTGCAGCTCAACCTTACCTACAACGACAACAAGACCAACATCCGCAAAATAAACCAGCAGAATGTCAGTCAGGTTTCCTCGGGCAGCGAGGTCTGGATGGTCGAGCTCTCGGGCGAGTATGCTCTTTCCAGCACCCTCACCCTCCGCGCCTTCTTCCAAACCAACATCAACAACCCCTATATCATGAACTCCTACCCCAACTCTACCACCAAGGGTGGCATAACTATCAGATTTAACTTCTAATCATGAACAACGACCGTTTCCATAACTACAGCGCCGGTGTGCGAGACCTTGTGCTGGCTTTCGAGTCGCAGAAGATCAAAGGCGAGCGATACTTTGATGTCGAGCAGCTCGACATCATAGCCAACTTCTATCTCGACACGGCCGACGCTAAGGGTCTCTCACAAGTGGTCAGTCAGGGCGAGAGCCTCTTCCCCGCCAGCAGCGAGATCAAGCTCCACCGCTCCCATCTGCTCAGTCTGCAAGGCGAATACGACAAGTCGCTGGCAATCCTTAAAGAGATCGAGGCTGCCGAGCCCAACAATACCGATGTCAGCTACTCGCTCGGTATGCACTACAGCATTACCGACAATCCCAAGATGGCCATCGACTACTACCTCCGTGCCGCCACCGACGGCTACGAGCTGGACCTGATATACGGCAATGTCGCCGACGAGTATTACAAGATCCACAACATCGAAGAATCTATCCGCTATTATAAGCTCTCGATCGAGAAGAACCCCGAGGAGGACCGCTCTCTCTACAACCTTGCCTGCACCTATGACGAGCAGGGGCGCAACGAGGAGTCCGAAGCCTTCTTCGTCCAGCATGTCACCGAGCATCCCTATTCCAAAGGCGGCTGGTACTGCCTGGGCTGCGTTTATGGCTGGCTCTCGCTCTATGAGAAGGCTGCCGACGCCTACGAGTATGCCTTGGCCATCGACAAGACCCTCTTCAATGCCTACCTCGGCCTCTCCGAGTGCTACCGCAAGCTGGGCAACCTGGGCCGTGCCGCCCAGGCACTGCATGACTCGCTCGATTATGCCGACGACCGTGCCTATGTCTTCTACAGCCTCGGTCATCTCTATCTCGAAAATCACAACTTCGCCACAGCTTCGGTCTATCTCCACGACTCCGTCAAGGAAGACCCCACTTTCGCCTTGGCTTGGAACGAGCTCGGACGCTGCTGTGCCTGCTCGGGCTGTATGGACGAGGCTGCCGGCTATTTCCGCCGTGCCATCGACCTCGACCCCGACTCCGACGAGAACTGGATCAACCTCGCCGACCTCTATCTCTATATCGAACGTTTCGAAGAGGCCTGTTCGCTTCTGGAGAGCTCGCGCCTCGAAGCCGTCAGCCGTTTCGAGTTCGACTCCCGCCTGCTCTATTGCTATTTCAAGTTGGGACGTCGCAACCGCCTCTTCTCGCTCCTCCAGGACGATGCCAAGGACTTCGGCCCGCTCTACCATTCGCTGCTCACCCTCTATCCCGAGATGCAGAATGATGTCGAGCTGGTCAACACTATCGAGCAGATTGGTAAGTAAATTAAAAATGTAATAAGATATATAATGAAATCGAATATGAAGAAGAATCTAATACTCGCACTCCTGTGCCTCCTCCTTGCAGGCACCCACAGCCTCTGTGCTCAGACCGTCGCCGTCCCGCAAGGCAACATCGCCGAGCAGGTCCGTGGCACCGACAGCACCTCTTCGGGATGGGTCTCCGACCTCCTCTCGTGGTATGATGCCAACATGAACTACACCGCCGTCGGCGCCCTCATGACGCTCGAAAGCTCTTTCATCCCCTTCCCCTCCGAAGTGGTCATACCGCCAGCCGTCTATGTCGCCAGCAACCCCGACACCAAGAGCGGCATGGTCATCTGGCTCATCGTCCTCATCGGCACCCTCGGCGCCATGCTGGGAGCCTACATCAACTACTTCCTCTCGCGCTGGCTGGGCCGTCCTATCATCTATGCCTTTGCCGACAGCAAGCTGGGACATGTCCTCCAGCTCTCTAAAGAGAAGGTGCAGCGTGCCGAGACCTATTTCAACGACCACGGCAATATCTCCACCCTCATCGGCCGCCTCATCCCCGTCATCCGCCAGCTCATCTCCATCCCTGCCGGCCTCTCCAAGATGAACATCGCCGCCTTCTCCTTCTTCACCTTCCTTGGCGCCGCTGTGTGGAACTGCATCCTCGCCCTCCTCGGCTACCTCGCCTATCAGGCTGCCGACCCCTCGGTTATTGAGAAGTACAGCCACCAGCTCTCCATCATCCTCATTGCGCTCTTCTGCGCCTTCATCGCCTTCGTCGTAGTCCGTGCCATTATCAAGAAAAGAAAGAAAGCCAATGTCTGAGAACGATCATCAAGAAGAGATTGACCGCAAGATCGACTTTGCCCGTGCCTTCATGCGCAAAGACCGTCCGCTGCCCAAGCCGGGCTGCAGCTGGGCTTTCTTCATCTTCCTTGGCCTGCTGACGCTGGGCCTCGTCGTCATGTATATAATGTATAAAAATCAGTAATACTCTGCCATGGAATTTCCCATACTCGATACGCAAGTCTATAACCACCGCCTGGTCTATCTCGACAATGCTGCCACCACGCAGAAGCCGCAGCAGGTCATCGACACCCTCTGCCAATACTACTGCACCCTCAACAGCAACATCCACCGTGGCGCCCATCACCTCGCCGCCGAGGCTACCGAGCGCTACGAGGAGGTGCGCCGCAAGGTCCAGGGCTTCATCAATGCCCGCAGTTCCAACGAGATTGTCTTCACCCGTGGCACCACTGAGAGCATCAACCTCGTGGCATCCTCCTTCGGACGCCGTTTCCTTCATGCTGGCGATGAGGTCATCGTCTCCGGCATGGAGCACCACTCCGACATCGTCCCCTGGCAGCTGGCGTGCGAACTCGCCGGTGCCAGCCTCCGTGTGATACCTTTCTCCGACGAGGGCGTCCTCGACCTGGAGGCCTACAAGGCTCTCTTCAACGAGCACACCCGCATTGTGGCTTGCAACCATGTCTCCAACACCCTCGGCACCGTCAACCCCGTCCGCGAACTCACCGAGATAGCCCACAGTCACAACGTCCCCATTCTCATCGACGGCGCCCAGGCTGTGGCGCACATGGCTGTAGATGTGCAGCAGATTGGCTGCGACTTCTACTGCTTCTCGGGCCATAAGATGTATGCCCCCATGGGCGTCGGCGTCATGTACGGCCGCGAGGAAATCCTTTCTCAGCTGCCGCCATACCAGGGCGGTGGCGAGATGATCAAGGATGTCACCTTTGAGCGCACCACCTACAACGAGCTGCCCTTCCGCTTCGAGGCAGGCACCCCCTCCGTGGGCGATGTCCTCGGCCTTGGCGCCGCCATCGACTGGATGCTGGCACAGGGACTCGACAGTATTTCCGTCCATGAGGACGACCTCCTCCGCTATGCCACTGAGCAGCTGCAGCAGGTGCCGGGCATCCGCTTCTTCGGCACCGCGCCCCACAAGGCCGGCGTCATCTCCTTCCTTGTCGGACACTCCCATCCCTACGATGTGGGCACCCTCCTCGACAAGCTCGGCATAGCTGTCCGCACAGGCCACCACTGCACACAGCCCATCATGGACCGCTACGGCATCCCCGGCACCGTCCGCGCCTCCTTTGCCGCCTATACCACTCGCGACGATATCGACGCTCTTGTCGCCGCCCTGCTCCGCATCGCCCCCATGCTCGAATAGCCCGTGCCGCCCTGCTCCGCATCGCCCCCATGCTCGAATAGCCCGTGCCGCCCTGCGGAATGATATATATTGATAACAGAACGCAGCCATGCCTGCTGCAACATAAACAACTTTTATAGGATGTTACAGACTCTACATATTGAAAACTACGCGCTGATTCTCGAAACCGACATCACCTTCGATAGCGGCTTTGCCGTCATCACTGGCGAGACGGGCGCGGGCAAGTCTATCCTTCTCGGTGCCCTCGGCCTCCTCCTCGGCCAGCGTGCCGACACGCAGGTGCTCTCCGACAAGGAGCGCAAATGCGTTGTCGAAGCCTCTTTCGACATCTCAGGCCTCGGCCTCCAGCCGCTCTTTGACGAGAACGATGCCGACTATGACGACCACCTCATCATCCGTCGCGAGATCCTCCCCTCTGCCAAGAGCCGCGCCTTCGTCAACGATTCGCCCGCCAGCGTGCAGTTCCTCAAGGAGCTGGGCGTCCACATCCTCGACATCCATTCGCAGTATCAGACCCTCACCCTCACCGACGGCCTCTTCCAGACCCAGCTGCTCGACACCTTCGCCGACCAGCTGCCGCTGCCCGCCTATCAGACGCTCTACCGCCAGTATGCTGCCCTCAAGCACCAGCTCGAACAGCTCACCGCTCAGGATGCCGAGAATCGCAAGACCCACGACTACAACCGCTTCCTCTTCGACGAGCTCCAGTCCGCCAAGCTCCAGTCCGACGAGCAGGAGGCTCTGGAAGAGGAGGCACGCCTCCTCGAACATACGGGTACCATCAAAGAAGCCCTCGGCACCGTCGCCGCCCTCTGCTATGGCCGTGCCGATGACGAGGACGGCGCCATCCCGCGCCTTGTCGCTGCCCGCAGCAGTCTCGCCCACGTCACCGCCTTCCATGCCGACATCGACACCCTTCACCAGCGTCTCGACTCCTCCGTCATCGAGCTGCAGGACCTCCTCTCCGAGGTGGCTTCGCTCGACGACAAACTCCAGTTCTCGCCTGAGCGGCAGGACTTCGTCAACGAGCGCCTCGACCTCATTTACCGTCTTCAGAAGAAGCACAACGTCACCACCATCGACGAGCTCCTCGCTATCCAGCAGCGTCTCGACGACGCCCTCCAGGAGGCCGACAGCCTCGACGACCGCATCCGCGAGGTCATGGAGCAGGTCGATCACGTCTTCGGCCAGCTGCAGCAGACCGCCGACCAGCTCACCGCCTGCCGTCAGCAGGCAGCCCTCCTCCTGCAGCAGCAGATAGCCCCCGTGCTGGCACAGCTGGGCATGGCTTCGGCACGCATCGTCGTCGAGATAGCCCCCGCCGCCAACTTCGGCCTCATGGGCCACGACAGCGTCCAGTTCCTCTTCAACGCCAACCAGGGCGGCACGCTCCGTCCTATTGCCGACGTCGCCTCGGGCGGCGAACTCTCGCGCCTCATGCTTGCCATCAAGTCGGTCGTCACCCAGCGCAACCTGCTGCCCACCATTATCTTCGACGAGATTGACAGCGGCGTCTCGGGCGATATCTCCGTGGCTGTGGGACGCATCATGCGCCAGATGGCAAGCCACATGCAGGTCATAGCCATCTCCCACCTTCCTCAGATTGCCGCCAAGGCCAACCAGCATCTCAAGGTGGCCAAAGGCCTCGAAGAGAGCCGCACCATCTCCCGCATCCGTCAGCTCGACAGCGAGGAGCGTGTCAACGAGATAGCCGTCATGCTCTCCTCCAATCCGCCCACCACCGCGGCCCTGCAAACTGCCCGCGAATTAATGTCATAAAAAAGCCCCATCACGATGAAGAAAACGCTCCTCCTTACCCTTTTGCTCCTTGCCGCCTTGACCATCCAGGCGCAGCCCAAACGCACGCCCCATCTCGACTTCCCCCTCCGTCTCATGCCCGCACCATCGGGCACTTTTGGCGAGATCCGAGCCAACCATTTCCATAGCGGCATCGACCTCCGCATCGGCGGCGAGGACGGTGTCGGCACCCCTGTCTATGCCCCTGCCGACGGCTACGTCATCCGTCTGCGCGTCTCCGCCTACTCTGGCGGCAAGATGCTCTATATTGCCCATGCCGGCGGCATCACCACCGTCTATTTCCACCTCGACGGCTATAACGGCGCCATCCGCGACTTCGTCTATAACGTCCAGCGTCAGAAGGAGGCCTACGCCTTCGACACCACCCTTGCCGAGGGCGTGCTGCCTGTCCGCAAGGGCGACATCGTGGCCTTTGCCGGCAATAGCGGCATGAGCGGCGGTCCCCATCTCCACTACGAGGTGCGCGACACCCGCACCTTCGACGTCTTCAACCCTCTCGCCTATGGCGTGAAGATCGAGGACCATGCCGCCCCCTCTATCCGCGGCATCCGTCTGCTGCCTGTCGATCGCAACAGCCGTGTCAACGGCAGCCAGGAGAACCACCAGCTTGACCTCTCCGACGACCCCATGGCCCTCGGCACCATCAACAACCCCCTCTCCGTCATCGGCCGCTTCTACCTCTCGGTCTATGCCACCGACTGCTCCGAGGGCTCCACGCCTCGCAACGGCTACGACCGTATCGACATCTGGGTCGATGGCGTGCCCTTCTTCCAGTATCGTCTGGAACGCCTCGCCTTCTCCGAGACCCGCGCCATCAATGCCCAGCTCGACTACGACAAGTACCTCGCCTCTAAGCAGGGCTATATCATCACCCGCCGCCTCCCCGGCGACCCCATACGCCCCGCCCGCACCTTCGGCGATGGCAGCATCGGCTTCATCGACAGCGACACCACCCTCCACCGCATCACCGTGGCGGTCTCCGACTATAACGGCAACCAGTCTGTCCGCGCCATATATGTCCGCAACAACCTCGAACGCCTCGTGCCTATGCACGTCGTCCCCGAGCATCCCTCTTACCATCTCTCGGCCGACAGCCTCCTCGTCCGCTGGCCGTTCAGCGTCAGCCGTGGCGATTATCAGATTGAGATGCCTGCCCACATAGCCTACTACGACGACCAGCTCCTCCACGGCACCCAGAAGGACCGCCGCTATCTCTCGCCCATCCTCACCGTCAAGCCCTGGCGCAGCCCCTATCCGCCTCACTACACCTACCAGATCCGCGTGCCGCTGCTCATCGGCTACGAGCCCGAGCAGCAGGTGCTTTGCAGCCTCAGCGGCAACAAGCTCTCGGCTCTCACCTCCCGTGTGGTGGAACGCCGCATCGAGGGCAAATATGGTCGCTGGCTGGAGGCCGACAGCCGTGTCTTCGGCAACTTCGTCGTGGCCATCGACACCGCCGCGCCTTACGTCAAGCCCCTCAACTTCAAGCAGGGCGGCAAGGCTCCCAAGGTGCTCAATATGAAGATGGGTGACGACCTCTCAGGCGTTGCCGAATATCGCTGCTTCATCAACGAGCAGTGGGTCCTCGCAGAGTTCGACGGCAAGACAGCCACCCTCAGCATCGACCTCAAGCAGGTGTCCTCCGACGCCGCCGCCCTCGACCTCATCATCTTCCTCACCGACAGCTGTGGCAACCACAAAGAGGTCAACTACACCCTCACGAGGTGATTGGTTTAATTGAGAACGTTTTTTAATTGAGAATTGAAAATTGAGAATTGAGAATTAGGCTCTAGCTCCAAGCTGGCGATATGTTAAAATTTTGAGGGCAAAAGCAGGTGCTGCGCCGTTTTCTCGCCGAAGCACGCAAGCACCTGCGCCACAGCTACATGGAAGCATTGCCCATGCTCCGCCTTTTTTCCGCCCTCAGAGCGGAGTCAGAGCGGAGCTAAGGCGGAGCTAAAGCGGAGCTGAGACGGGTCGTGGACGTCCTGGCTCGAAATGTTAAAATCTGCCATGCTGTGGCGGCCTGTTTGCCGCCTCGGCGGGGGCGTGTGCTCGCTTTAGGGTGCGGCAGGGAGGGCAGGGGAGGCGGAGAGGTCTTGCGTTACGCACAGGCGGACGCTCTTCGCGGGGAAATGCTGCCGACGGAGGTGGCAGCTCCATGTTCGTATGGTGCCGACGTGAGGCTGTGATTGAAAATGAAATGAAAATGAAATGGGCAAAATGTGCGTAATATATTGATAATATGTAGTATAGATACAAAATGAACAAATGAACAAATGAAATCATTGGTTTTTTACATTTTTTTTAATCTATTCATATATTTTATAAATAAGGTATTAATATATTTATATTACTATAGTGATGTTTTATTTTATTCATGTTTTACAGAAACAAAGCATTTCATTTTTTCATTTTTTCATTTTGCTCCCCTGTTGGACTCTCTGCATAAGGTTCTTTTTGCGTGTATATGGCACGGCGTCAGTGCTTTGCGGCACTCTGTCACCGAACAGGCGGCTGTCGCAGGGGCAATTTTCTGGGAAATGGGGTTGCGGAGGGCGCTTTTGCGGACTTCTCTCGGATGGCGGGATGGGGCGAATTGTTAAAGCGGAGCGGAGGATTCTTTAACATTGTGGCTCTTTCGCGTTAATGTACGTTAAATATCGCAGATATATCGAAAAAGATTTTGCTATTTTCTAAAAAAGTCGTATCTTTGCAAAGTGTTTCCGACAAGGGGAGACAGCTACACGAAAAAGCATTTTGCAAAAGCAGATCATCACACACATCTATTTGCCAAGCTCGCCACAGCTTCGCTCGTCAGAGCGGGACGGCATCGCGCCAGAAAGGCGGCACAGGGAGGCTCGGCACAGCATACAGGCCAGTCGGCACGGCAGGACTTGAAACAGCCGTGAGTACTTTGACATATTGGATTAATGGTTCATCTATGAGTTTTTCCGTCCAATGCTGGGCTTGCTCAGCAAGGAGGGGCTGCCTGCTCTCGAATTTGTAGGACATACATTAAGACAGGTGAGATAGCCGCACCATGCCACAAAAGCAATGGGTCTGACATTGTCGCTTTTGCCCTATCGTATCGGCCCACGCCATGTTGTGCCTCCTGCGGCTATTAAACCTCTCAAAATCCGTTGAACATTCAATGCCTGTCACCCCACTCGCTCCATTTCGTAATTCGTTATATCCCTAGTCCGATAAACAATCGCGTATGTAAAATATAAAGTTAATTTCCGACATTCTCACAAAATAAGGGCAAATACCTATGTATCTTTGCAAAATTATATATATACATAAAAATGATAGAGAAAACTGAGTATCAATATAGAGTCATTCAAAACGTCCGAAAAATAAGACTCGAACACAATGTCTCGCAGTCCGCATTAGGGAACATACTTAGTCTCTCGAAAGGTCAGATCGGGAATATCGAGAGTACAAAGTACTCTCAGAAATATACCTTGAAGCAGCTTTACGACGTCTGCGAACATTTCAAAGTCTCGCTACAGTCGATAATGTTTTCCGAAGAAGAGCAGAATGCAGAGGACGAAATAGACCTGCTGATAAAGAAGATAATCGAATACGAACAATAGATCAGAATAATGAAAATTAGTATGATTGAGCGTGGATAGTACGTCATGCATACAAAACGTTGGCGGTGATTACCATTGGGATTGGAGTGAAAAAAATAACAGAAAATGTAATGATTTAAAATAAATGTAAAATGGCAATAGATAATCCGAAGAATCTTGTTGAAGAAGTAGAAAAAATTGCAGGGTCTTTTGGCTTTAAAGATAAGGATAATGGTGTTTTCCGTGATTGCATTAGAAATACATCTAAAACTGCTGTTAGAGATTTAAAAGATAACGATTCGAATTTCTGGTTCGGGTTCATACGTGAGGATCAACCTACAAGTGGCGTGTACGATGGCCTATCATTTGTAATATTTCCTGAACATGAAGGGACACATTGTCTTGTGTCCATAGGAATTGGTAGTGGTAGTCTGGGGAAGGATGGGGATCTCGCGGCAAGTCCTGGATTCAGGAGAAGCTTTATGAGACTTACTAAGAGTGGGAAGTCAAAGGCGAAATTTTTCTTCAAACTACGTTTCGACGAAATGGAAACATCAACTCCGGGATTGCAAGAAGAACTCTTTTTGGGAAATGGTGAATATGATAGTGTTATGATAAATACAGCAACAAAGTACAATGCTGATGACGGAAAGGAGTCCCCTGGTTTATTGCCTGCTGCTTTCATTGTTGACTATTCAGAAGATGGTGGGTGGAGTCTTATTAAAGCATGGCTGGCTCAGTATGCAGAGTGGAGGTGTTGGGAAAAATACCAGAAAGGTACTGACAAGAAAAAGCCTTCTGAAGCAGTAAGAGAATCAGTATCTGCTTGTAAAGAAGATGTTAAATGTCCTGAACCGGAGGAAGTTTACAATGTTCTTATGGCTCATAAGTATGTGGTTTTACAAGGTGCGCCTGGCTGTGGAAAAACATGGACTGCTAATGAAGTTTCAGGGAAATTCAAGCAAGAAAATGTGTTTTTTACGCAGTTTCATGCAGAGACAACCTATTCAGATTTCGTATATGGTATCCGGCCTACGTTGAATGGGAAAGAGGTGGCATATAAAGGAGAAAAGGGAATACTTTTAAAGGCAATAGATAAAGCAAAAGCGGCGGGGAACGAAAAAGTACTGCTTATTATTGATGAGATAAACCGTGCTAATCTAGCTAATGTGCTGGGGCCTGTTTTTTACTTGTTTGAGCCCAATACAGATCGTAAGCATGAACTTGAATTAGGAACTATTTATGAGGAATCTGGAGAAGAGAAGATTACATGTGCAAAACTTCCGGATAACCTCTATGTACTTGCAACGATGAACACGGCAGACAAAAGTCTTGCCGTGGTTGATTTCGCATTGCGTCGTCGCTTTATTTGGGTCACTTTACGTCCTCACAAACTTACAACTGGTGATTTTGATGGAGAGTTTTTCGACAAGGTGGATGGTTTATTTATGAAGTATGCAACAGATGAGGAGCTTAAATTACAGCCGGGTCAGTCGTATTTTATGGATAAATCCAAACGAAAGGAGACCATCATGTATGGTCTTATGCCACTTTTGAAAGAGTATTTTGCAGAAGGTTTTATGTTGTCTGCAAAAGATGAATTTGCTCAACTATTCACGTCCGAATCCGGAGAATTCATGTATGAATAATGAGAAAGAATCCCATAAAGGGCAGATATAGCAGACTCGTCCGTCATGGTGATGCGGATTCGCGAGACTTGTGCTTGTGCACGAGAAAACCCACAAGGGTGGTGCTTGATGAATTGTCAGTTCATTGGGGTGGCGCAGGAGATGGACAAGAACATCTTGCTTTATTCCTCTTATACAACAAGCATAGTTTTGCATTTCTGTCCATAGATGCTCGATTATCCGAGGATGGCACTCCTGCACTCATATTCCTACCTTCAGAGAAGGTGGGTTGCGCGCCTTTGTATTCTCCTGTCAACGGGAAAGTATGTGCTTCAATCATCGTCAGGGGAAACATGAATGAGGACATATCGGAAATCCTTCCTTTGATCGAGGGCGACATAGATGTGAATTTCTCAGACAAGTTGGTTCTTCCATTCAAATCAACCCTAAAGCCTCCGTTATATTTTGAATGTGCTAAGTATCTGGATCAGTACATCAAGGCTCAGAGACTCCATTGGAGGAAGTTCGTGTCAGAAGTCAGAATAGAGCATGAGCCAGCTTCATCCACACAATGGGCAAAGTATGCGGCGAAGAGCTATGATCCAGGGGAGACATTCAAATATCCCAATAAGAAAAATATTCTCTCAGTGAACCATCAAGAATGGCAAGAGTTGAATTATGTACTCAAAATATGCCTTGATGAACTTTGTTCGCCAGATACGCCTCGCGTATCAAAACAAGCTTATAGAACAAAAGTTGAAGATTTGAGGCGCAAAACAGACTTTAGGGATATAACAAAGCCGATAGAATTGAAAATTCATTCGGCTGACCCTAAAGAGATCAAGGAATTAAAAATAATAGGGAATAGAGTTATCTCGTCGGTCACAAGTGAATATCGTGCATGGAGCTTGGACTTTAGCAGGTTGTTTGAGTGCTATGTGCAATATGTGTTTTCTCAATTGGCAAAAATGATAGGCGCCCGCACGCTTTCAAATAGTAGGTTCGCAATATCTGGCTCCTATAGAGAATGGGGGCTGGCGTATTTAGAACCAGACATTATCATCACAAAAGGGGATAAGATGATTGTGGCAGATGCAAAATATAAAATGCACATGTATAACCTGAAGGCGGGAAAGGCTGACGCGTTAAAGGAGTCTTTTAGGAGCGATCTGCATCAAGTACTCGCTTATTCATCTTTTGAGAGGGACAACGAAAAGACTGCAATATTGGCATACCCATGCAGTACATTTAAATGCATACATCAAAGAATATTTGCACAAGTCTCATCCTGTGTCAGTAATGTGTACCTTATCGGCGTACCTTGGGGCAATGGTGTTGCAGAAGAAGGCTCTGCAACGGTCTCCATCCAAGAAAAGGTAAAAATGGCTATTAACGGTTTATATGACAATATATTTAAAGATATATGAATGATAAGAAATATGCAATTATAACTGATAATGGGGGTGGTGAGAACGCTGTGTGGCATGATGTCGCAGGCGTGGAATATACTTTCCAGAAGTATAAAAAAGAGATTCTGTCTCAGGGAACTAAAGTTGTGTACCACCGTGCAGCAAAGAAAAAAGGCAGTCCTGAAATCAAAGATCGTCTGTCGGATGAATCACATTATTTTGGTGTGGCGGAAATAGGTGCGGTGACAGAGACAGCTGAGGGTAATTTACGTGCAGAGATTGTTGGCTATCAGAAATTCCAATACCCTGTTCCTCTCAAACGTCCAAGTGGAGAATATTACGAAGTGAATCCTTTCTTTCAGACCGGAGTCAGGCAGGCTGAGGAGTCTGTCTATAATGATATTGTTATGGCAAGTAAAGTGCCACCAGTGCCCGCGCCACCTAAGACGGTAAAGCGCAAAGGTATCAAATCGTGCGCTGAGCTGGATGTAGAACAATCCAGCAATTTATTTCATGATGAGAAATATAAAATTGTCACTGCGAAAGATGGCTATTATATTTATAGCGATGCTAATAAGCTATACTATAGATTGGAAAAGCCTAGTTTGTTCTCTCCATCAGCCCCGAATCTTAAGGCATTCCCAGGGAAAAGTGGTACTCGGATTCTGATAAAACATAATGGTAAAGAAATTGGTATCATTGTTCCAGAGTCTAAAGGAGTTAAGTACACTAGCATCGTTTCGCCTAAGGTTGGCACCATTACTGTCAATATGTAGCTTTGCTTAAGACCTGCCGGAAACGGTACATGTTTGGTTCTTGGAATGAATGGATCGATGTGATGTGTTTCAGGTGGACATGGAGAATACGAGTCCTCGAAAGCGACCAAATGGGATGCGTGGCTTCTGCATTTGTTGTGTGATGGGTGGAGGCGGTATTGTTCGGCAAAGGATGGTTTGATGACATGCCAAGAAGGTGATGTCGCCAGGTGGGGCGTGAATTTGATTCAATGAGTTTTGACGGTGTGAGGTGATATCTCACCATTGCCGAGGGTTTCGATGGGGTGGTTTGAAAGCACCCCATTGCCGAGAGGTGGCGGTCCGAGGCTGTGGTTCGGCAGGAGGGGCGGGACGGCATGGGTGCGTAGGGGTTTGGCGATTTTTTTTATCGGCGTGGGCAATATCGCGGCGGGTTCTGCGTTATGGAGGTATTGTTTTAGAAAAAATTTTTATTATGGGATTTATTGTCAGTATTCTTGTTGGCGCTCTGGCTGGCTATCTGGCCGGCAAGCTTATGGAGGGCGCAGGCTTCGGCTTCTTGGTGAATATGCTTGTGGGCATGGTTGGCGGCTTCCTGGGCGGCAACGTGCTCGGCTGGATAGGCATTGATTGGGGCGGCACGTTCGTCGGCACGCTGGTGACGGCTGTTATCGGCTCCTGCCTGCTGCTGTGGATTATCTCGCTGATTAGGAAGTAGCTCTCTGTGTCGGCTCCTATTGCCGGCTGTCCTCTGCCTTTCCCTTTTGTGGGAGGGCGGAGGAGGCGTTTTGTGCGGGTGCGCAGGCCTGTTTTCTCGGTATGGTGAAGGGTGTTTGGGGTGTGCGATAGGGCAGGGGTGCGGGATGAAAAATATTTTGCTGATAATGTGTGAGTTAGAAAGAAATTTGCGAAAATATTTGGTGGAATGAAAAAAAAGTCGTAACTTTGCATTCCATTTGTGAACGGGGGAGACTCCGCGAAAATACAGATAATCAATTTAATAAATAAAAAAATAGAAATGTACGCAATCGTAGAAATCGCAGGTAAGCAATTCAAGGTCGCTAAAGATCAGAAGGTCTTCGTCAACCGTCTTCAGAACGAAGAGGGCAGCGAGGTCTCTTTTGACACCGTGATGCTTAAAGACAATGACGGCAACATCCAGGTTGGTCAACCTTACATTGCCGGTGCTAACGTTAAGGCCACCGTTATTCGCCACCTCAAGGGCGACAAGGTGTTGGTCTTCAAGAAAATCCGCCGCAAGGGTTTCCAGAAGATGAACGGTCATCGCGACTATCTGACCCAAATCAAAATCGATAGCATCAATTAATCTTAGTGTAAAACCTTTTAAAAACATTATATTATGGCTCACAAAAAAGGTGTCGGTAGTTCCAGTAACGGTCGTGAATCCGAAAGCAAACGTTTAGGCGTTAAAATCTTCGGCGGTCAGCATTGCGTCGCCGGTAACATCATCATCCGTCAGCGTGGCACTGTCCACAATCCCGGTCAGAACGTAGGTATGGGCAAGGATCATACTCTCTATGCACTGGTTGACGGTACCGTTCAGTTCAAGAGAGGTCAGAAGGACCGCTCCTATGTCTCCGTTATCCCTGAGACTGCTGAATAAGGACTTTTGAAAGTTTGAAGTATTTTATTGAGGCACGCCGCGAAAGCGGCGTGCCTTTTTTAGCCCATCAAGCACGGTGGCAGCTTGTGGATGGGACTCTTTTTGTCAGAGCCCTGGGGTAAATCACAAATCATGATGATTATCTGCAATAAACACGAATTGATGGATGATTTCTTGCGCGACAGATAATTATGTTTTGCAACATATACTTCTATCGAGTGGTTATTTAGAAGGATGATAGAGGAGTCGAACGAGTCGAATGAGTCGAATGACGTCTTTTACGGTATGTTGTCCACGAGCTTCCTCACGGACTCTGCCTTTGGCTGGAGGCCAGCACCTGAGTAACCGAGGGCAAGCGGCCACGCTTGCCCTCGGACAGGATGCTCCCACCTCCCTCTCTGGCTGGAAGCCAGCACCTGATACGCAACATTTCGAAAGCTGAGAGTCCGAAAGTTTACTTTCGAGACCGAAGCCAAGAAATGTCACCGCAGGTAACATTTCGAAAGCTGAGAGTCCGAAAGTTTACTTTCGAGACCGAAGCCAAGAAATGTCACCGCAGGTAACATTTCGAAAGCTGAGAGTCCGAAAGTTTACTTTCGAGACCGAAGCCAAGAAATGTCACCGCAGGTAACATTTCGAAAGCTGAGAGTCCGAAAGTTTACTTTCGAGACCGAAGCCAAGAAATGTCACCGCAGGTAACATTTCGAAAGCTGAGAGTCCGAAAGTTTACTTTCGAGACCGAAGCCAAGAAATGTCACCGCAGGTAACATTTCGAAAGCTGAGAGTCCGAAAGTTTACTTTCGAGACCGAAGCCAAGAAA
>JAKSML010000007.1 GCA_024400665.1 Bacteroidales bacterium | reverse complement strand
ATTGCAAATATACGAAATAATTCTCAATTATCAACTATTATTTTAGACTAGAGCCTGTGAATTGTTAAAAACGGAGCCGCAACAAATCTCTTCTGACGTTCTAAAACTCGTTTTTCGGAATTTCTAAGAGGAAAATTTTTCGGCAAAAAGAGGTGTTCGGCAGCCACAATTTTCCCTGCATTTTTCATAGAAAAAGGCCGTAGTTTTTCAACAAAAACAGCCTCCGAAAAGTTCCGCGGAACTTGTTTTCATCTCAATTTTCCCATAAAGATAAGCAAAAAAATCGACATTTCCAAATTTCCATTTCCTTTTAGAATAATATTTCTCCTTTATTTTTTTAATCTTTATTTTTCTTTTTATGTGTGTGAATATTGTTGAAAACCTTGTAAACACAAGCTTTCCGCTATATGAGTTATCAACAGATATGAACATTTTATGAATTTGCAAGGCCCTTATTTTCAGCTTTTGCTAAGATATGAACATTTTTCAGCAGAGGATATCAACAGCCTCCCAAAATGTGCAAAAAGTGCAGTTACGAGATAATATTTTTGTTGAAAAACGATGAAAAAAACGCACTTTTCAACAATCAGAGGGGTCAAAATTTGTTATCAAAACTTATCGACAATGTTATGAAACGCTTATTAACAATCTCTGTTGATATTTTTATTGTACTGATAGTGTATAAGATAGGGCTATGGTGAAAAAGATGTGCATAAATATATTGATTTTATACTGAGCAATTTAGCTTTTTGTCGTATCTTTGCAAAATAAATAAAGTTATAAACACGCTTGTTTATGAAAGAAATAATTCCTATTGCATGTGACCACGCCGGATACGAACTGAAGGAGGTGGTGAAAAAGCATCTTGCCGATCGTGGCTTTGAGGTGAAAGACTTTGGTACCAACAGCAGCGAAAGTGTTGATTATCCAGACTTTGCCCATCAGGTTGGCCGTGCTATCAATAATGGTGAATATCGCAGAGGCATCGTTATCTGCGGAAGCGGCAACGGTGTACAAATGACTGTGAATAAATATCCTAATGTGCGCTGTGCTCTTTGCTGGACTGCCGAAATAGCTCATCTTGGTCGTCAGCATAACGATTGTAACGTCATCTCTATGCCTGCACGTTTCATCCCTCAGGAGGTTGCCCTGGCTATTGTTGACGAATATCTCGACACCGAGTTTGAAGGCGGTCGCCATCAGCGCAGGGTCGAAAAGATTAACCAGCTTCTTAAGTAGTCATTCATGTCCGCTTTTGAACCCTCTGCCGAAGACCTCCAAAGTCTTCGACAGATTTTCTCTTGTATAGATAATACTACTTTAGAAGGTAGTGATAATAATGCGCGCGTGGAACAGCTCTGCCGTCGCAGCTTGGAACTCCAGGACGCAACACAGGGCATAAGTCATGTGGCTGCTGTCTGTGTCTATCCCGTTTTCGTGGCTCATGCACGTAAGTGTTTGGAAGGCAGCGATATCAAGGTGGCTTCCGTGGCAGGTGGCTTCCCTTCCGGGCAGATTCCTCTGCAGCTCAAGTTGCAGGAGGTGCGCTATGCTGTAGATGAGGGTGCTGACGAAATCGACATGGTCATTTCGCGTGGTGCTTTTCTTGCAGGAGATTATGCAAGGGTCTATGATGAGATTGCCGCTATTCGCGAAGAGGCTAAGGGCAGGACGTTGAAGGTGATTCTCGAAACAGGAGAACTTCAGACGCCCGAGAATATAGCCCATGCTTCAGAGCTGGCCATCGAGGCTGGGGCTGACTTTATCAAGACTTCGACAGGCAAGATTGCTGTCTCAGCCACTCTCGAAGCTGCCGAAATTATGCTCCAAACAATAGCCAATTTTCATAAAAAGACTGGAAAATGGGTCGGTTTTAAGGCTGCTGGAGGCATCTCTACGCCCGAAGAAGTGTTAAAATATTACATTTTGGCTAAAAATATTATAGGTGTTGAACAGACTACTAATCAATATTTTAGAATTGGTGCAAGCCGTTTAACCGAACGTCTGTTTTCATTTTTAACAAAATAGATTGTTGCAATGTGAGAAATTTTTTGTTACTTTGCACATTTTAATAAATATTAGTTATAATAGATGAAACCTCTACAAACGAAACTCGCTCGTTACACTGCGCCCCAAGAAGCTAAGGCCAAGGGCATATATCCATATTTCACTCCTATCTCCTCGGAACAGAACACCGAGGTGCTCGTTAATGACAAAAAAGTGCTGATGTTCGGCTCCAATTCCTATCTGGGTCTCACCAACCACCCCAAGATTAAGGAGGCGGCTAAGGCTGCTATCGACAAGTATGGCTCGGGCTGTGCGGGCTCTCCTTTCCTGAACGGCACCCTTGACATCCATATTCAATTGCAGGACGAACTAGCCGAATTTATGGGCAAGGACGGTGTGATGCTTTTCTCTGCTGGCTTCCAGGCTAATTCTGGCACAATTCCTTGTGTCACAGGTCGTAACGATTATATGATTTATGATGAGCTCGACCATGCCTCTATCATGGAAGGCAAGCTTATCACTTTCGCTAACACGCTGAAATATAAGCATTGCAACATGGAGGATCTGGAGCGTGTTCTTCAAAGATGCCCCATCGAGGCTTCCAAGTTGGTGGTTACCGATGGCGTCTTCTCCATGGAGGGCGATGTGGCTCCTATCGATCAGATGGTCGAACTTTGCAACAAGTATCAGGCCACCCTCATGGTGGATGAGGCTCACGGCTTAGGTGTCTTTGGTAGAGAAGGTCGCGGCACTTGTGACCACTTCAATAAACTTCCTGAGGTTGAAATGGTTATGGGTACTTTCTCCAAGTCCCTCGCCTCTATTGGTGGCTTCTTAGCTGCTGATAAGGACACCATTAATTATATGAAGCATAATGTGCGCCCCTATATCTTCACCGCCTCTATCGCTCCTGCCAATACGGCTTCTGTCCTCGCCGCCCTCCGCATCATGCGCAGCGAACCTGAGCGTAAGGTTGCTTTGTGGGATAACACGAATTACGCTATGAAGTGCTTCCGCGACCTCGGTTTCGAGATTGGTCACACCAAGTCGCCTATCATCCCGCTCTTTGTGCGCGATAACGACAAGACTTTCCGCCTCACTCACGAGATTTTCGAAGAGGGCGTCTTTGTCACTCCAGTTATTGCTCCTGCTGTGCCTTCTGAAGATACGTTGATTCGTTTTGCTCTGATGGCTACGCACACACATGAGCAGATTGATTTTGCTGTGAGCAAGATCTATAAATGTTTCAAGCAAGAAAGTGTTTTATAATATATGGAACAGATTGTAATCAAAGAAGTTGCAGACCGTTGCGAACTGCGCAGGTTTATCAAGTTTCCGAATAAACTCTTCAAGGATGTGCCCACCTACATCCCCGCTTTGATGGGCGATGAGCTGGGTTTGCTGACCAAGAAGAACCCCTCTCTCGAACATTGCGATTTGAAGCTGTGGCTTGCCTATCGCGGAAAAGAGATTGTAGGTCGTGTAGCAGGCATCATAAACTATTCTGTTAACGAACGTTGGAACAAGAAGGCCGTTCGTTTTGGCTGGTTCGACTTCATTGAAGATTACGATGTCTTTTCACGTCTTCTCAACACGGTTGTAGAATATGGTAAGTCTAAGGGAATGACCGAGATAGAGGGTCCTTTCGGCTTCACCGATATGGACAAGGAATGCTGGGTCATCGAGGGTTTTGATCAGCGCCAGAATATCAGCACACTTTATAATCCTAAGTATTATATCGATTTTATCGAACGTGCTGGTTATGAGATTCCTTGCCGTTGGGCTCAGTATAAAATTCCTGCCTCTCAGCCTGTTCCTGACAAGGTCGGCCGCATCAATGAGCTCATTTTGCAGAAGTACAACCTCAAGCTTCTCAAGTTCAAGAGCCGCAAGGAGGTCTATCCCTATGCCAAGAAGTTCTTCTTGGCCATCAATGCCGCCTTCAAGGATCTCTACGATTTCGTTCCTATGACTGATAAGGAGATTGATGTCTATATCAATGAATATTTCCCCTTCATCAACCTCGAATTTGCTAATTTTGTGGTAGATAAGGATGATAATCTTGTTGCTTTTGGTCTCAGCATCCCCGATTTGAATGCTGCTTATAAGAAGGCAAATGGAAGCCTCTTCCCCTTTGGTTGGATACACATCCTCAGAGCTTTGCACAAGTTCAAGGATATCGATCTTCTCCTCAATGGTGTCCATCCTGATTGGCAAAAACGTGGCGTCCATTCCATCTATTACTCCGAGATGAATCGTAACGCGCAGAAATACAATATTCAATGGGCTTATTCCAATCCTCAGATTATTGGAAATGAGGCTCAGCGTATTTGGGAAACGACCTATCAGGCAGAGCCTCTCATGAAACGTGCCATCTTCAAAAAAGAATTGTAATCAAATCACTCTAAATAGAAATGAGGTAGCAGAACTAAGTGCTGCTACCTCATTTTATTAATGAAGCGTCTGGCTATTTCAAATTGTAATAGCTTCTCAGAATATCAACGTTGCAATTTCCAGGGATGATGCGTTTCAGATAAACTGAAAGTTTTTGTACGAAGTTTGCCACACAGTAGCGCAGATGGGGATGTTTGGCATCCACAATCTTCTCGACTTGCTTAGCCATAAAGTCGGGTTTAAGACCTCCATTCTCCTCTTTTTCAAATATTTGCAGTGCTTTACGATATAGAGGGCCATATTCTTCGTCGGCAAGTGTAGCCTCTGATTGAACACGCATAGCTGTGAAATTTGTCGCAAAATCGCCAGGTTCGACCAAAGAGACGCTTATTCCGAAGCCTTTCACCTCTGCGCTCAGAGCCTCAGAAAAGCCCTCTATGGCGAATTTAGAGCACGAATAGAACCCTTGGTAGGGTATGCCCTCAATGCCCGCAATAGAGCTAAAATTAATGATTTTTCCGTAGCGTTGTTTCCTCATGTAGGGCAGCACTTTCTGGCACATATTCACGCAGCCGTAGAAGTTTGTCTCCATTTGGAGCTTGATTTCGTCCCATGCGGTGAGTTCCAAGGCTCCGCCAAGACCCATGCCGGCATTGTTGATGAGCACGTCTATATGCCCTTCTTTATCATATATCTCTTTGATAATCTGTTCGATACGATTAACATCACGAATATCTCCCTGCATGTAAGTGATTTGCGGATGTGTACATTCACGACGGCAGATGCCATAAACTTTGTGGCCGTGCGAGGCAAGTCTCTCGGCTGTGGCTTTGCCAAAACCCGAGGAAGCGCCTGTGATTATGATGATTTTGCCCATGTTTGAATATGTTTTGAATTTGCAAAGATACAAAAAATTTTTAATATGGCATGATTTATTTTTCTTTTATCTCGAAATGGCCTTTCCCTAAGTCTCCGGAAAGCTCATCAAAGTTCTGCTCAGAAATCGAACATAGAGCGGAGCTATGGCGGAGCTAAGGCGAAGCTATACCTTTCTGTTCTGCCCTCTTTTTTGAGGTCGAAAACGCTCCTTTCCTCCTTCTTAGAGCCGTCATTTTTTCTGTCGAGTAATGCTAAAAAATGATAAGAATGTTTTTTTGTGTTAAAATTTCTGCTATGTATATTTTTTTTCGTATTTTTGTAAGTTATTTGTATCGCGTGAAGAAGCAAGATACCATACTCGGAAGTTTGGACGTATTCATCCGTAAGTACTACAAAAACAGGATGATAAAGGGCATACTTTATGCTCTCACTTTGCTATTGTCGCTGTTTTTAGTCATCGTAATTCTTGAATATTTTGGCTATTTTGGCACAGTTGTACGTGCAATTTTGTTTTGGTTTTACCTTTTAGTGGGCTTGGTTGTTCTGGGTTATTATGTCTTTTTGCCTCTTGCCAAAATGTACCGCCTTGGCAAGGTCATCTCGTATGAAGAGGCGGCAAAAATTGTTGGCCAGCATTTCCCCGAGGTACAGGACAAACTGCTTAATCTGCTTCAGTTGCAGCAACTTGGCGAGAATTGTGATGATGACCTTCTGAAGGCTGCCATCGCCCAAAAAACTTCTCAGCTTAAACCCGTACCCTTTCATCAGGCTGTCGATATCAAGGCCAATAAGAAGTACTTAAAATATGCCGCTATTCCCTTGGCTGTCATCCTTGTTCTGCTTCTCGTCTCCCCTACCCTTCTCACAGAGCCTTCGCATCGTATTGCGCACTATACCAAATACTTCGAGCGTCCTTCCCCTTTCTCTTTCATCATAGAAAATGATGCCTTAGAGGTTGCTCAACAAGATGATTTCGAGCTCCGTGTAGCTATCGAAGGCGATGAGGTGCCTGCCGAGGCTTTCATCAGTATAGATGGTATTATATATAAAATGCAGCAGGTCGATAAGACGCATTATTCCTATACATTCAAGAATGTCCAACGTAGCTGCGACTTTGTGCTTCAAGCAGTTGAGGTCCAATCAGCACCCTATTCACTAAAGGTCTTTCCCAGGCCTTCTGTTGTCGATTTTCAGGCTGTCCTCTCCTACCCTTCCTATACCCTCAAACTTGCTGAGACATTATTCAACGAGGGCGATATCATTGTTCCACAAGGAACATCGGTCAAATGGCTGTTTAATACCAAGGATGTAGATACCCTATATTTCTTTGTTGATGAGCAAGTTAAGAAGCTTGTTCCAGATGCAAGCGGACGTGTTTCTATTGTTTTACAGGCGTTACGTTCGTTCAATTATGGTTTCTATGCTGCCAATCATTTCAGTCCCAATTCAGATACGTTGGCCTATTCCGTTTCTGCCATTCCTGATGTGTCGCCCATGATTGGTGTGGTCGAATCTAAAGACTCAGCATACGCTGATAGGCTCTTCTTCCATGGCCGCATCAAGGATGACTATGGTTTCACCAAGTTGGAGTTCAAGATAGTGAAAACCAATGTGAAAGATACTTCCGTTAAGGCTGTCACTGCTATTCCTATCGGCATAGGACATGAGTCTGTCCAAGAGTTTCAATATACGGCTAATCTATCTGAAATTCAGCTCAATCCAGGCGACAAACTGGTTTATTATTTCGAAGTTTGGGACAATGATGGCATCCATGGACCTAAGTCGGCTACTTCTCAGCGGTTTGAGATACAGATTCCTACAGAGAAGGAGTTGGATAATATCTTAGATCGTAACTCAACTCAGGCTCAAGAACGTGCCCAAAAATCGGTTTCCGAGCTGAAGAAAATGCAGGAGGATATCAATGAGCTTATGCGGAAACTTGTTGATAAGAAAGAACTTAATTGGCAGGATAAGAAGGATTTGCAAGAGCTCAAACATAAGCAGGAGCAAATTAAGGATATGCTTCAGAAGATGCAGCAGCAGCTGCAAGAGAATAAGGCTCTTGAACAGAAGTATAAGGACCAGAGCGAGGAGCTTATGAAAAAGCAGCAAGAGTTGGATAGGCTTATGAATGAGGTACTTAACGATGAGATGAAGGAGATGATGAACGAGATTGACAAGATGATGCAGGAGATGGATAAGAAGAAGGTGCAGGAGCAGCTTGACAAGCTCAAGATGGATAATCAGGATTTGGAGAAACGGCTTGACCAAAATATTGAACTCATGAAGCGTCTTGAGATGGAAAAGAAGGTCGAAGATGCTATCAATAAGGCGGAGCAACTTGCTGAAAAACAGCGTGATTTGTCGCAGAAGTCACAAAATGCCAAGTCTCGTGATGAGAAAGAAGAGCTGGCTAAGCAGCAGCAAGAGCTGTTGCAACAGTTTGAGGATCTCAAGCAAGAAATCAAGGATATTCAACAAGATTATAAAAAGATTGACAAGGATATCGATTTCAAAGTAAATCAGGAACTTATTAATCAAATTGATCAAAATCAGAAGAATGCTAAGGACAATTTGAATAAGGGCAAGAGCAAGGATGCTTCTCAGCAACAGAAGGATGCTGCTGACGATCTTGACCGCCTCTCCGAAGAGATGGCTGAGACTCAGCAAGACATTGAACAGCAGGATCTTGCTGAGGATGCTGATATGATTAGAAAGCTATTAAAGAACTTGGTCAGGCTGTCGTTCAATCAGGAGTCTTTGATTGGAAAAACAAATTCTGTTTATATACAAGACCCTCAGTATCAATCGATAATCGTCGGTCAGAATAAGATTAAGGACGATTTCCGAAATGTCGAGGACTCGCTGAGAGCTGTTGCCAAGCGTCAGCTGGCTGTTGCACTGGCTATCAATAAGAATCTGGCTGAGGCAAATTCCAATATTGCTCGTTCTTTGACAGGGCTCTTGGATATGAATCAGTCGTTTTACGGCACATATAAGAACTCACAAGCCTCAGCATCAATGCAATACACGATGACCTCCTTCAACAATCTGGCATTAATCATGGCTGAGTCTCTTGATCAGATGCAGCAGCAGATGCGTCAGAATCAGCAGAAGAAGAATAGTGGAAGTTGCAAGAAGCAAGGCATGAAGATGAAGGGTAACTGTAGCAATCCGGGAACTGGAAAGCCGTCTGCTAAGTCGATGAAAGAGATGCAGCAAGAACTTAACAAACAGATGGAATCACTTAAGAAACAGTTAGATAAGCAAGGCAAGAATCAGCAGAATAATGGTCGTAAACGTATTGGCGATAAAGGTACATCTCAAATGAGTGAGGAGTTTGCTCGCATGGCAGCTCAGCAAGAGATGATTAGACGCATGATGCAGGAGTATGGCCAGGAGATGAAGCAGGGTAATGCCGGTAACGCCAAGATGGCTAAGGAGATAGATCAGATGATGAAGCAGATGGAGCAGACTGAGCGCGACCTTGTGAACAAGGTCATCACACAGCAGACTATCAATCGTCAGCAGCAAATAATGACGCGTATGCTTGAGCATGAGAAGGCCGAGATGCAGCGAGAGAAGGAGGAGCGTCGCGAAAGTCGCCAAGGCAAGGATATGTATCATCAGCCATTGCAGAGCGATCTTGAACAGTATCAACAACTTAAAGAAAAGAACATGGATCTTTTCCGTACAGTCCCCCCTGCCCTAACCCCTTATTATAAGGCTAAAGTAAATGACTATTTTTATAAATTCTAAAATAAATTAGGTAAATTCAAATTTTTGTCGTATCTTTGTAAACTGACATTTCTATCATAGATAAATGGAAAAGATTGTAATACAGACTGATAAAGGAGATTTGCTGCAGGTTGAAAATTTCATCCAAGCACTTTGTGATGGCTATCACCTCGGTAATTATGCTGCTACCATCTCTGTGCCAGTTCTCAAAGCCGTAGAACTTGCTCTGGCTGCTGACAAGATACAACAAGATGTTGTGGTGGAAAGTGATTATTGTGCAACAGGTGTCTGCTTTACTATTAAATCTCAGACTCCATGTTTCAGTCAGGATGATGCCTCTCCCCTCTTCTCCCCTGCTCAATTAGACGAGTCCTTCTTGTTTTTCCAAATGTTGGCCGACAGTTTTGAGGTTTTGGAACAAGGCAAAATGATTACCTTTATTTTTGCAGTTCGCGGCATCAACCCTATTGAAGCTGAAAATAGAATGTCTGTCATTCAGCAATTCTTTTCGGCGAATGTGCTCGAAATGGTTTAAGATAATTATTTTCACACATTGACAACGCTGTGAGATTTTAATATGGTTGGCAGTTGTACTGCTTTATTATTTTAAGCCAAGGAAATTGAGGAATAATCATAGATTTTGATATTTAATCATCTGTATTTTAGATTTTTATTTGCTATTCCACTTTCGCAGCACCATGATGCTAAAAAATCATTAGGGTTTCATTTATCAATTAATATACTTTGAATTATCTATTTTATCGATATGGCTATATCTTTCTCTTCTGCAAACATTGATTTCGAACTTGACGATATTGCGAAGGTCAAAAATTGGATTTCCGACACTATCAAAGCTCAAGGTAAAAGGGTAGGGGCTATCGGCTACCTTTTTTGTGATGATACATATTTGATAGATGTAAATCGGCAGTACTTGAACCATGACACTTATACTGATATCATCACATTCGATTATGTGGGTGACGATGTAATATCGGGTGATATTCTAATTAGTGTTGAAAGGGTAAAGGAGAATGCCAAGTTGTTTGGTGTCACTTTCGACCATGAACTTCATCGCGTTGTTATCCACGGCATCCTTCATCTTTTGGGCCAGGGTGACAAATCCGATGCTGAGGCTGCTGAGATGCGAAAAAAGGAAGAGGCCGCTTTAGCTCGTTGGGATTCAATAAAATAACCTATAGGTTTCTCGCGAAACATACTTTATATTACTCATAGTATAAATCTATTTGACTCTATTTTCTACTATCAATAAATTGTGATGACTTGGGAATCTTTTGATGTGATTGTTGTGGGCGGTGGCCATGCTGGTGCAGAAGCTTCTGCTGCGGCTGCCAATATGGGTGCAAAGACTTTGCTGATTACCCAGACAATTGAGACTATTTGCCAGATGTCGTGCAACCCGGCTATGGGTGGTGTGGCGAAAGGTCAGATAGTCCGTGAGATTGATGCTTTGGGAGGATGGTCTGGAATTGTCACGGATAGTTCAATGATACAGTTCCGTATGCTCAATCTCTCAAAAGGTCCCGCTATGTGGAGTCCGCGTGCTCAATGCGACAAGATGCAGTTCTCGCTCAATTGGCGTCATCTTTTAGAGAATACGGCAAACCTCTCAATATGGCAGGATGAGGTTGTCGATGTCATCATCGAAGGCAATGTAGTTTGTGGCGTTCGCACCCGCATGGGTATAGAGATTCCTGCTAAAGCTGTTGTGCTCACAAATGGCACTTTCCTGAATGGCACAATCTATATTGGTGAGAATAGTTGGTCAGGGGGTAGGATAGGGGAGAGGTCTGCTCAGGGCCTTTCGGATAAATTGCTAGAACTCGGATTTGAGGTTGATCGTTTGAAAACGGGTACCCCTGTGCGCATTGATGGCAGAACAATTGATTTTGAAGCACTCGAAATCCAGCCGGGAGACGAACATCCGCAGAAGTTTTCTTATACAGATACGATGCCTTTGCAGCAGCAGAGGCCTTGCTATTTGGCCTATACGAATGAAGAAACCCATGCTATTTTGCGTACGGGTTTCGACAGATCGCCTTTATATACAGGTCGTATTCTTGGTCAGGGACCGCGTTATTGTCCCTCGATAGAGACTAAGATTGTCCGTTTTGCCGGTAAAAATAGGCATCAGCTTTTCGTTGAGCCAGAAGGGTGGAAGACCAATTCGTACTACTTGAATGGCTTCTCTTCTTCGCTACCGTTAGAGGTTCAGATGGATGCGTTACACACCATTCCAGGCTTTGAAAATGCACGAATTTACAAGCCGGGATATGCTATAGAATATGACTATTTCCCGCCTACGCAGTTGAGCTATACGCTTGAAACCAAGAGAGTTGAGAATCTCTATTTTGCAGGCCAGATTAATGGTACTACGGGCTATGAAGAGGCGGCTTGCCAGGGCTTGATGGCAGGTATCAATGCCGTGTTGAAGATTCAAGGAAAGCCCTCTTTTGTGCTCAATCGCACGCAAGCCTACATAGGTGTTTTGATAGACGACCTTGTCACGAAGGGCGTTGATGAGCCTTATCGTATGTTTACTTCCAGGGCTGAATATCGTATTCTGCTGCGTCAAGATAATGCGGATATCCGCCTCACGCCACTTTCCCATGCTTTGGGACTTGCCTCGGATGAACGTATGAAAAGAGTGGAGGAGAAGCGAAGCTATACTGGAGCTTTGTCGGATTTTGTTACCGAAACATCTATTACACCAACTGAGGCTAATGCACTTTTGGAAGAATTGCAGACCCCTGCTCTTCAGCAACGTGTCAAGCTCGTCAGCCTTTTGCTAAGGCCAGAAGTCTCGATACAGCATCTTCTTTCCATATCGCCTGATATGCAAGAACGAGTTTCTGCCATTCCCGACATTATAAGAGAAGAAGTTGTAAATGCCACAGAAATTGCACTCAAATATCAGCGCTATATAGAGAAGGAACAGGACGTGGCTGGGCGCATCTTAAAGTTCGAAGATGTGCAGCTTCCTGCGGATTTTGATTACTTCACTCTTCAGTCGCTCTCCTACGAAGCTCGTGAAAAATTGACCAAGCTGAAGCCTCGTACAATTGGTCAGGCTTCTCGCATCAGCGGTGTCTCTCCCGCCGATGTCTCCGTCTTGCTTATCTATATGAAGCAAATAAATTAGCACCTTCGTTTCACGAGGAACAAAGGTGCTAATTGTCGAATTCTATGTGTTTTAGACTTTACATTTCGTTTTGAGGAACCTCACAGAGGAAGCTCCTCGAAACGTTTCATACCCCTTATTTTTGGTACCAGTTTATCTTCTGTGAGGCATACATGGCCACGGCTAGGATGATGAAGATACCGATGCTTCCAACGAGAAGGGCATAGCTTTCGAGTTGCATGATTACATATATAAATGTGTACAGCATCGTAAGAAGTCCTCCAATAGCCATAGCGGCCTTGTTGTTTTTGAGGATAGAGCGCATAAATACCGTTATCAGCACTATGGTCATTACTGCTGCGATAATGTATGAAATAAGGAATGTGAGATGTTCGGAGAAAGAGAGGAGCAGGGTGTAGAAGAGAATTAGGGCGAGGCCCACGAGCGCATACTGGATGGGATGGATGGGGGTCTGACGGCGTATTTCGACAAAGAAAACTACGGCAAAGGTGAGCAGGATGATGAGGTAGGCGTATTTGACGGCACGTGTGGTCTGCTGATATTGCTCCACGGGCACCTTCAAATCAACCTTGATAGAGGCTTCTCCAGTCTGTCCTTCCACGAACATCATAGCGTCACTATTCCAGTCTTCAAAGGCAGCATTTTTGTTCACTACTTGGGGCGTCTCTCTGTTCAGGGCTAGGACCTTCCAGGTGGCTTCGAAGCCTTCGTCTGTCACTGTTCTCTCGCTCGGAAGGAATGTACCACTGAAGCTTGGTGTGACGCAGTTAGATGTGATATTCACATTTGTGGTGCGACCTGCGGGGAAAAATGCCAGGCTATTTGAGCCCATGATGGGGACATTAATCTCAAATTTGTCCTTGCCGTCTCCTAAGACATTACTGATGTTGATGGAGCAGGACAAGGCGTTATAGTCACCAATCTGGTACTGTTCGGCTGTAAAAACTCTCTTTTCGTTGCCATAGAGTAGGGTGGGGTAGTCGCGGAAGCCTTTGAAGTTGTTGATGGAGAAGAGCAAGCGTGCGTTCTCTACCTTCAGATGGGAGATTTGAGTTTGCGTCAGCTCCACAGGGCGGCTGAAATAACCTGTCATCTTGATAGGAGCCTCATAGACCGAGATGTCGAAAATGCCGCGTTTCAGGGTCTGTGTTGTGATGTCGCCCTCAATATTGAGCTCCTCAGGCAGAATATAGATGTTGTTCTCAGCTTTGTCGCCAGGAATGAAAATGATGGGTCCTATAATGCCGCGTTCGGTGCCCCATTTCTCGCTCACTTCGTTGCATGCCTCCATCTCGGTATTGCTGCGTTCATCAATCAGATTCATGATTAGCATCTGAGGAATCAATAGCAGTAGGCTCAAGGTGAGGATGATGAATAATTTAAGCCCCAGTTTGCTGCTGTTTTTCTGTACATTTGCAGGGTTGTTTGCCTTCTTGGTTTCGTTAAGAATGTTGTTTTCCATGATTAAAATATTTTATTAATGTTACAATGTACTTTGTGTTTAAAAGTTTATAAAGTAAAAAAAATTATTGTTCAGTGCTGCCCTTTAGGAAGTCCTCCAGGGCTTGCAGATGGGCTTTGAATGCTTCGCTGCCGGCCTGTGTGACGGAGAAGGTGGTATTCGGCTTGCGGCCGATAAAGCGCTTCTCACATTGGATATAGCCCAACTCTTCGAGGCTGCGGGTATGGCTGGCCAGGTTGCCGTCGGTTAGGCTGAGGAGCGATTTCAGTGTGGAGAAATCGACACTCTCGTTCACCATCAGCACTGACATGATGCCGAGCCGAGCCTTGCTTTCAAAAGCCTTGTTTATGCCGTTCAGACCCTGTATCATCTCTTTTTATTTTTAAGGGTGTAATAGAGGCCGAAAAGCACGTGCCACATCCCGAAGCCCAAGAACCAGAAAAGAATGGCGTGGCGGACCAAAAAACAGTCAATAAGGCCTAATATAAGTTCACCATAGCCCAGTACGGCGATGTCGGAAGTGGTGTAGTGATGGCAGTTGATCAGTGCAAGGCCGTAGAAGATGAGCATGAAAGAGGATGTGAGGCCATAATGCCCTTGTATGAGCATGGCGAGACAGAGCAGGCCGCCTGCGACCATGGGCACGCAGAAGTTGAACAGGCATCGGCGCATAGGGCTGTCGAAATGGAAGGCGTTCTGCTTCCTCTTTATTTTGAAGAAAGAAAAGAGGCAGACCGTGCCAAAAGAGACCAAAAGAAGCAGTAATGCGACAAAAATTGCCATTTTCGTGCGCCAAGGCGAATTGATTGAAATATCGCTGCAACATGCTGGCAGCCAGCTAATAGTATCATGATTCCCCCAGAGGAGCCATGCCCCAGCCGAAACGATGCTTGCATAGAGGCCTATGAGGATGATAGATGTCCCGCTAATAGATTGAAAACGTGATGACTTAGCCATCATGTCCTTAATCTCGTTCAGAGTGTTTATTGCTTCGTTGTTCTCCATGTTGTTCTAAAAGTGCTTTGTGGTGCAAAGTTACAACCTTTTTTTGAATTGACAAAATTTTTTTCAAAAAAGTTCATTCATTATGCCGAAAATAGATTCTTTTCTGCTAAGAATCATTGATTTACAGCGTACGACTCATTCGATGGGTTATACTGATGGGTTTTCTCAGTGAAAAATAGCGAGTTATGAGCAGAATCTAATTAGTCGAAAGCCATTCGACTGCCTAATTTTGGGGTGTCCCTCACATAGAATCTGTAGAAGGATAGCGACAATTTGTGTTTCCTGCATTTCCCGTGAGAGTAGAGCGAAGTTACAGCGGAGCTTCGTTTGCCTTTCTTCAGCCTCAAATGTAGACTGACAAAATGTCGCCTCGGGTCGTTCTCATCCTACTCAGTCGAACGAATCGAACGGGTCGAACGAGTGTGTTTTTCTATTTCACGATTACATGGATGCCGTCTTGCTCGTAGGTCTGCCTGTAGTCGGGGCTGATTCTAGGATATTTTTGTACAGGCATTCCTATCATTATGGATTCTAGGATTAATCCTGAGGGTGACATTTCGTAGATGGCTGGGAGTGGGGCATCTGTGATGGGGATTTGAAGTTTGTGGTAGCCGACACACGTAATCTCCAGGGTGTCTGTGCCTTTTTGCAGTTCGGTGATGCTTTGGGCTTCCAGTTTGAAATTCCCATCGAAGTCTGTTTGCGCTCCAGCTATTACTGTGCCTTTGCGTTTTAGGATTACGTTGGCGAAGGGCACGGGCTCGTGACTGCTTGAGTCTGTCACGGTGCCGCGTAGGGTCAATACTGCTATCTGTGCCACGGTGTCTGGGACTTTGGTCTTGGCGGGTATAATGCCTCGCGTGGGCTTGCTGTAGTCGGCTTGTGTGGGATGATTGCCGCACGAGATGGAATGGCCGTTAGCAGCTGTGTCTATGGTGTTTACCTGTGCGGCGGCAGGGGTGGCAAGGGTTACGGCTATGCCTGCCACGGTGGCAGCCTTGCCGAGGGTGATGCGACGGGCGAGCTCTTTTTCTAAGAAACGCACTTCCGACTCACATTGGGGGCATGTGCCAGCGCAGGGGCCTTGGTAGGTGCAAGTGGGTATCTCCAAGGGGATGTCGTTCTCCTCGGCAATCTGTCGGCGTATGGCCTTGAGTTGTTTGCAGATGCTTTTTCCGTAAGACATAGTGTTATCGTAAGAGATGGTTGTAAAGATTATTTCACTTTTATGATGATGCCGTCGCGTTCGTAGGTTTGGCGGTTTTCAGAGTCGAGCGGGTATGGGTTAACAATAACTTTGACTTCGCCTGCTGTGGCGCGAGGTGAAGGAATTAGTTTAATCTTGTTTGGTAGATTATTGGCATTCAAGCGTTTTCGGGGATATCCAATCGCAGCTATCTCAATGGTATCATTAGCTTGGAGGTTGGGCACGTTTAGGGTGAAATTGCCGTCAAAGTCGCTCTTTACCGAGAGGACCCGTTCCTCGTTTCGAATTAAAGCGATGTTGGCGAAGGGGATGGGGTCGTTGCTTTCTTTGTCTATCAAAGTGCTGCGAATAATGGTCTCGACAACTGCAAGACCTTCAGTTGGTTTGGTGTCGAGGATGTAGGTTTCTGAACTGCTGATGGGGGTGAGGAGGGTGGCGTAGCCTATCATGGAAATCCGTAGCTTGTCGTTAGGCATGACGTTGGAAATCGTGAAACGGCCTTCGAGGTCGGCTGTTGTCCCCGTGACTTCTTTTCCGTTGCGTAGGACGAATATGTTTGCAAAAGGAACGGGTTCGTTGTTTTTTTTGTCTATTACGGTGCCGTGGATAGTCTGTGTGGAGGCTATCTGGGCCACGGTGTCGGGAGTCTCTGTTTTGACGGGGATAATGCCTTGTGTGGGTCTGCTGTAGTCGGGTTGAGAAGGTTTGTTCCCACATGAGATAGAATGGCTGTTAGTGGCTGTGTCTATGGTGTTTACCTGTGCAGTAGCAGGGGCGGAGAGTGTGACGGCTATGCCTGCCACGGTGGCTGCCTTGCCGAGGGTGAGATGCTTGGCAAGCTCTCGCTCCAGGAAGCGAATTTCAGACTCACATTGAGGGCATGTGCCAGCACATTCGCCTTGATAGGTGCATGTGGGTATCTCCAAAGGGATGTTGTTCTCCTCGGCAATCTGTCGGCGTATAGCCTTGAGTTGTTTGCAGATACTTTTTCCGTATGACATAGCGTTATCGTTTTCGTGGGGTCTTATCAGGGTCGATATGAGGTTCTGTGTCGTTTTCGTAGGGTGCTTTTATCTTGATGCAGGGGCGGTTGAGAGTAGCGCCTTCGGATGCTGGGTGAAAATTGGGGAATGCAGGAACGTTAATTCCGCCAATAGCTTCAGAAGGCGTGATATCATCCACTCTAATGTTCATGGCTCCGCTAATAATGGTGGTTTGTTCTGAACTGGTGTTGGATGAGGAGTCTTTTGCCAATGCTATGTTGCAGATAGTAAACCCTTGTTTTTTCACTTTGATGCTGTTGCGGAAAGGCTTATAGCCGGAAGCATTTGTTGCGATTCTGATGCTGTCGGTGGTGGGTACGTGCTTTAGCGTATAGAGTCCGTCAAAGTCGGACATTGTTTGGGCGAACATTGTGTCGCCACAAAAAATCACAACAGGGGCAAAAGGCACGGGTTCGTTGGTCTTCATGTCGTAGATGGTGCCTCTGATGGTGCCTACATGGTCTGCTATTTGGGCCACGATGTCGGACACCTCTGTCTTGTCGGGTATGACTCCTTGTGTGGGCTTGTTGTAGTCGTGTTGTGTAGGCTTGTTTTGGCAGGAGATAGAATGGTTGTTGTCGGCTGTATCTATGGTATTTACCTGTGCGGAAGCGGGGGCGGAGAGGGTGACAGCTATACCTGCTACGGTGGCTGCCTTGCCGAGGGTGAGGCGCTTGGCAAGCTCCCGCTCCAGAAAGCGAACTTCAGACTCACATTGAGGGCATGTGCCAGCACATTCGCCTTGATAGGTGCATGTGGGTATCTCCAAGGGGATGCTGTTCTCCTCGGCAATCTGTCGGCGTATGGCCTTGAGCTGTTTGCAGATGCTTTTTCCGTAGGACATGAGATTTGAATTTTAAATTTGGACTTTGCGCGGGATCGAGATAAGTGCTGAATTAATAGCAGTTGTCATAATTATTAGTAGCAAAATAGGGCGTTTTTTTACATGGTTGTGAAAATTTTTTTGTCAAGAATTACCAATAGTCTGATAGTTAGTGTTATATGGTTATGGGCAATTTCTTCAGGTAGTCCTTGGCCTCGGGGCCGAGGTTGAAGAGGAGGTCGATAGCGCTAAGGTTGGCTTGGAAGCCATAGCGGCTGTCAAATACCTGATAGTATGGTGGTAAGGCGATGTTGAGAAGGGGCTTTTTGCTGGTGAGGGTGTCGCGATAGTCGGTGAGTTCGGGACTGGCAGGGGTATAATCCTCGGTATAATGTATTTTACAATCTATTTTGAAGCTCTTGAGGAGGAAGTGGAGGAGGTCATCGTTGAGGTCGAGGAGGCGCTCGTAGGGGTGCATGAGAATCTTCTCAAGCTCGTTGCGGTAATAGAGGAAGTATGGCGAGGCATTGTAGGCTGAAACAATTGCACGCCAGTGCTGTACGTTCCATGCCTCTTTGTACGAGATGACCATCTCGTCGGTGCGGGTATGGTTGCCTTGAGGGCGGATGACGGGTACAGAGAGGGTCTGTATGCCATTACCCGTGGCGATATTGGCGCGGTTGCGGAAAGTCTGCTTTGGGAAGGTCTCGTATTGCTCTATCGAGGCCTCCTCATAGCGTGCCAGATAGGCCAAATAGTGGACAGACGGCATATATGCCGTAGAAAAAAGAGGGAGCATGGGCAGAGACGTTTATTTGCCGATGATGATAGACATGAGCTCGTCGTCCTCGAGATAGAAGTCGATATTGCCCTCGTTGAAGGTGATGCGGCGTTCGCCCCATTCCTCGTTATCGACGTCCTGCTCGTGATAGTTGTTTTCGACCATGAGTTTCACGATTTCTTTCTCTCCAAGGTCGAAGATCTCCTTGCCGAAGAGCGTAGCATCCTCGTTGGTGATGTCGATACAGGAGAGCACGGGGTTCTCGCCCTCGAAGAAGAGGGTCAGCTCGTCGTTATATTGCAGTACCGTGGTGGTCTCGTCAACGGCATTATCCATGGTTTCGACTCTGGTAGGTTCACCTAAGAGAGAAACGACAGTTTCGACCGGCATATCGAACAAAATTTCGCCTATTCCTTGCTTGATTTTGATGTCCAAATTCATAATTTTTGAGTTTGAAATGAGAAAACAAAGGTACGAAACTTTTATGAAATAGCAAAGATAAAAATTTTTTTTTAAGAATATTGCCAATTTATAGTGCTGATAAACAGCTTATTATTTTTTCACAAAAAAAATCATAGAAAATTTTTTTTTGCCAAAAGAGAAAAAAGTCGTACTTTTGCAAACTCAAATTTGAGATGACTAAGTAGCTCAGCTGGTAGAGCACAACACTTTTAATGTTGGGGTCCTGGGTTCGAATCCCAGCTTAGTCACAGCAAGGAGACTAAGTAGCTCAGCTGGTAGAGCACAACACTTTTAATGTTGGGGTCCTGGGTTCGAATCCCAGCTTAGTCACAAACACAACCGGGAGCAAACTTCCGGTTTTTTTGTATCATGAGAATACTTGGCGTTGCACGGGCTGTCTGTTTGATGCTATTCTTGTCGATGTGGCTGTGCTGTCCGGCTCAGCAGTCGCAGGAACAGCTCGCGTCACATTATTATTCGAACGGAGAGTTTGAGCAGGCTGCCGAGCTCTACGAGACCCTCTATAAGCGTGCTCCTAATAAATATTATTACCAAATGCTCTACCGTTCATACGTGGAGCTGCAGCAGTATAAGGAGGCAGAGAAACTCGTCGAACGTCATATCAAGCAGAATCCTAAGGAGCTGTACCTCTATGTTGATTTAGGAGCCCTCCATGAGCGCCGTGGCGAGAAGAAAAAAGCCTCGAAGACATACGAGCAGGCCATAGAGAAGCTAAGCTATGATAACAAGCAGATAACAGAGCTGGCACAGGCTTTCGAGACGGCTGGGCATCCCGAATATGCCGTGAAGACCTACCTCTATGCTCGTGAAAAGATGAGGAACGACTTTGTCTATGTGGGCGAGTTGGCCACGCTGTATGAGCACACAGGCAACTATGAGGCCATGATGAAGGAGTATCTCGACCTCCTTGACAAATCTCCCAATATGTTGGGCTCCATACAGATATCGCTACAGCGCATCTTGAACGAGACTGCCAACCCCAAACTCGTAGAGGGATTGCGGGCTGCCTTGGTAGAACGTGTGCAGCAACATCCCGAGAGTCAGGAATACCTGGAGATGATGATATGGTTCTCGCTGCAACAGAAAGACTTTCAGTTTGCTATGGTGCAGGCCAAGGCTGTTGATGCTCGCTTCCCCGAGAAGGGCGGCGAGACACTCATGCGCGTAGGCAGCATAGCGCAGTCAAATGAATCGTATGACGTGGCACAAGACTGCTATGCCGCCGTGGTGAAGAGGGGCAAAGATGGCCCCAACTATTTCGATGCCAGGGTAGGGGAGTTGGATGTGAAGTTTTCGCGCATCAATCATAATTTCCCTATCGAGAATAAGAAGCTCCGCCAGTTGATGCACGACTACGAGGCTGCTTTCGACGAACTGGGAAAAAATGCAAACACAGTCCGCCTCATGCGGAATTATGCCGATCTGGCGGCTTATTATGCCGACAGCCTTCAGTTGGCCGCCGATATGCTCTACGACCTCTTAGAACTGCCAAAACTGCCCTCAAAGGAGCGTGATGAGGCCAAACTGGCCCTCGGCGACCTCCTGCTTTTTGCGGGCGAGATATGGGATGCCTCGCTGCTCTACATGCAGGTCGAGAAGGCTAATAAGAACGACCTCCTTGGCGCACAGGCCAAATTCAAGAATGCCAAGCTCTCCTATTTCAATCACGATTTCCTTTGGGCCAAGTCGCAGCTCGATGTCCTGCGTGCCTCAACCAGCAAGCTCATTGCTAATGATGCCATGGAGCTCTCCCTCTTAATCAGTGATAACATGGAAGATGACAGCACCTTTGGCATGCTTGAGCGTTATGCCGAGGCCGACTTGCTGCTCTATCGCAATATGACGGATTCTGCCTGGGAGGCTTTCGATGCCATCACACGCAGCACCCTTTCGCATCCTCTGTTCGACGAGGTGCTCTTCCAGAAAGCCAAGATCCGCATCAAGCAGCAGCGCTATGCCGAGGCCGACACATTGCTGCAACAGCTTGTAGATATGTACTATGACGACATCCTGGCTGATGATGCCCTCAACCTCTTGGCACAGCTCAATGAGGAGCAGCTTCACCACCCAGAACGTGCCAGAGACTGCTACGAGAAGTTGATTCTCGACTACCCTACGAGCCTCTATGTCGATTATGCCCGCAAACGCTATAATGTCTTAAAATCAGAAAAATAGAATATGGAAGTACGTGCCAAAAAATACTTAGGACAGCATTTTCTAAAGGACGAGAACATAGCTCGCCAGATAGCCGAGAGCCTCACAGGCTCCACCAAGCACGTTTTGGAGATTGGTCCGGGCATGGGTGTGCTCACCAAGTATCTCCATGCTAACGCCGAACTCGATTTTCATGCCATCGAAATCGACACAGAATCAGTTGTCTATCTTCACGACCACTATCCTACGCTTCATGTCATCGAGGGCGACTTCCTTGCCTTGGATTTGAACGAGCTTTTCTGCGAGCCTTTTGCTGTGATTGGCAACTTCCCCTACAATATCTCCTCCCAGATACTCTTCAAGGTCTATGACAACCGCAATCAGATTCCTGAGATGGTGGGCATGTTCCAAAAGGAGGTGGCTGAGCGTGTTGCGGCCAAACCCGGCAGCAAGACCTACGGCATCCTCAGCGTCCTCCTCACCGCTTTCTACGACATAGAGTATCTCTTCACCGTCCATGAGCATGTCTTCAACCCGCCTCCCAAGGTTAAGTCGGCTGTTATCAGGCTCCGCCGCAACTCCACCCAGGCTCTCTCCTGCGATGAGCAGCTTTTCACCAAAGTGGTGAAGATTGGCTTCAACCAGCGCCGCAAGACGCTCCGCAATGCCTTGAAGCAGCTCAGTATGCCACTCGACAAGGTTCCCGAGCCTTTGTTGGCTCTGCGTGCCGAACAACTCTCCGTGGCCGATTTTGTGACCATCACTCAGGCTCTTGAATCCTCTGTTCAGTAAAATGTAAATATCATAGAATATGTCAGTTATCGAATATATCATTCTCTCTATAGCTCTCGCCATTCCCACCATGGTTGTTATGCGTGCCTGTGCTTTGAAGAACCGTATCCGTCTCACCAAGGGCATGGCTTTTTCGTTCCTCATAGCACTTGAACATGCCTTGCTTCTCGTGCTGGGTATCTTCTTGGGCAATATGCTGCGGTTCGATCTCCCCGAGTTCGACAACCTTATCTATCTGGGTTTCATGGTTGCTGTGGCACTTAGGATGTTCTTTCCTGCATTCCGCAAGAAGTCGAACAAACACACCTATTATGACATCTCACGTTTGAGCACGACATTGCTGCTGGGTGTCGCCACAGGCACAAATACGCTTTTCGTCGGCTTGGGCCTTGGATTTAGAGTGCTGTTAGAACGCGACTTATGGCGTTCGGCTATTCCTATGTTAGTTGTGATGTTTCTTCTCTGCTACCTCTCTATCATGATGGGGCGTCAGAAGAAGACCATGAATGAGCGGAAATGGCAGCTTATTGCTGTGCTCTTCCTTCTCATTTTTGCCATCAAAGGCACCTTCTTTGGCGATTAAGGAGTTGATTCTATGATAGTTTTCTGTACAAGAGCACTATCAAGTGAATAATCAAAAGTCCTAAAGAAAGATTTCCAGCCAATAGTTGCCAGCCTTCTCCACGGGGTTGGGCGGCTCGAATGATTTTCCCGTTTTCCCTTATGGCGTATGCACGGACTTTGTAAGTGCTTTTGTTCGAGAAAATTGGCTTGTCTCGAAGGATAAACTTGTGATAGTCTTTTTCGCTTATCTGTAGCGCTTCATTGATGTGATCACTATAGAAAAGTTTGTCTGAATCGAAGTCGCAGTAAAACAGCAAGTCGGGATATTTGTGCATGGTGTAGCTAACATAGCATTCTGTGTGAGCAATCCATGCGCCAGGAAAACGTTCAATTTTGCCATCATAATGTAGGCCCCCCTCTATCCAGACAAGTTCTTTGGGTGCTTGAGGGCGATAGTAAGCATATAGACAAATGGCTGATACCATGCAAAGTAGCACGGTTACAGCTATATTATGCCGACGAATATGTTTCTCTTTGGTGTCGATAGCTATACTATTTATTGATATTTTTCTTGAGGGCTCTCACTCGTTCGGCTGCGGTATGGATGGTCTCGGCTGAGAGTTCGCCGACCTCGACAAAGTGCATGATGGCCTCGACGGCGTGGGGCACCATGTCGGGGTCGTATTGGGTGCCGTTGTTCGAGAGGCAGAGCAGGTCGCAGCCTGCCACGATGGCCATCCTGAGGGCTTCTTCAAAGCCATATTGCTTGGTGATGGCGCCCATGGCGAGGTCGTCGGTGACGATTACACCATTGAAGCCAAGCTCGTTACGCAGCTTCTCGCCCACTACGATGGGGGAGAGTGAGGCTGGCAGGTCGTCGCCGAGGTCGCGGTTGATGACATGTGCCACCATGACCATCTCAACAGCGTTGCTCTGAATAAGTTTGCGATAGGGGATAAGCTCCTTATCCGTCCAAGTATCAGTCACATCCACAAGTCCGGCATGGGTGTCGCCTTTGGCGCTGCCGTGTCCGGGGAAATGTTTGAGGCAGGAGACGATGCCCTTCTCGTGTTGTGTCTTAATCCAGATATCGGCAAAATGTGCCACCTTGTAGGGGTCGGAGGAGAAGCTGCGCCCCATCTTGCCAATCACGGGGCAGGCGGGGTTGATATTGACATCCACGCAAGGGGCGAAATTGAGGTTTATTCCCGCATCCTGAAGCTCTTGAGTCACAGTCAGCGCATTGCTTTCCACGCTCTTATCGCCAGCTTCTGCCGAAGCCTGGGCGGTCATTGTGGCAGGAAATCCGTCCTTGGTGCGCAGACGTGTCACGTTGCCGCCTTCCTGGTCTATGCCGATGAGGAGGCTGCCGTTGCCGTATTTTTGCAGATTGGCACAGAGCTCCTTCACTTGGCTGGGAGACTGTATGTTGCGGTGGCGTGTGCCTGTGGGTGCGTCATATTCGAAAAGGATGATGCTGCCCACGTGGTAGTCGCGGATGTCGCGTGCGATAGTGCTGTTTTCGTTGATGCTTGTGCCCCGAAAGCCTACAAGGAGCATCTCGCCGATATCTTCGCGAAGCTGCTGATCGGTCGAGACAGGGGTTGTTGCTGTAGCAGCGGTCTGCTGCTCAATGTTTTGGCCGCAAGCCGAGAGGCCAAGGATAAGGGTGAGTATGAAAAAGAAGGGATGTTTCATTGTGTGTGGATATTAGTTGTTAGAAAAAGGTATTCTGTGCAGGATTGAGCGTCCGAGAGTTATCTCGTCGGCATATTCGAGGTTGTCGCCGATAGCCACGCCGCGTGCTATCGTGGTCACTTTCACGCCCATAGGTTGCAGCTGCTTGTTGAGGTAGAAATTGGTGGTGTCGCCCTCCATGGTGGTGGGCAGGGCGAGGATGACCTCTTCGATAGGGGAGGGGATGCCTTTTTGGACACGTTCAAGGAGCGTGGAGATGTTGAGGTCGCGGATGCCCACGCCGTCGATGGGCGAGATGACGCCGCCCAGCACATGGTAGAGGCCGCGGTACTGCTGCGTGTTCTCGATGGCCATCACGTCCTGTATGTTCTCAACCACGCAGACGATGCTCTGTACACGTTTGGGACTGGAGCAGATGGGACACAGTTCTTCGTCGCTGATACTATGGCAGATACGGCAATAGTGGATGTCTGTGGTGAGACGGCGGATGGCCTCGGAGAGCTGCAGCACCTCATCGGTAGGCTGCTTGAGCAGATGCAGAGCAAAGCGCAGAGCCGAACGTTTCCCCACGCCAGGCAGGGAGGAGAGGGCTTCGACAGCTTGAGACAGAGTGTTAGAGGGCAGTTGCATGCTTGTTTGAGATGTATTTCGATTTGCAAAAATACAAAAAAAATATGAATAATGGCGTTGAAGAAACAATAAAAAATGCTAACGAACGCTAACTATCATGGAATCAGTTGCTACGGCTGTTTCTTTCAAAAAGGACGATTTTTATATAAGCGTCCTATTCCATGATAGTTGCATGGGGATACGCTTAAAATGCCTTCTCGGTCATCGTGCTTCCGAGAAACTATTTTCGGAGGCGCGGGAGAGCTGATTTGGTGGGTGGCCTTTGTGCGTAGGGGGTGGGGGGAGGCTTCATAGCAATGCAGTAGCAATGCAGTTCTTACTCACTCCTTAGGCATACCGAAGGCATTATAGGGGCAGAATGTTTATACAAAGTAGGCATACATAGTAAAATTATTTTTTGCCAAGTCTCCTTTTTTTTGTATATTTGCAAGCAAATTATAACATCAAATGTTTAACTAACATGTTGAAAATTATATAATAATAGAATTATTAATAAATAGTAATAAAGTGTTTTCGTTTTTTGTATAGATTAAAATTTAAAAATTCAATAACTGTATGGTGGAAAGTTGATATATCATGAGTGCGAGTTTTCTTGCTTGTACAATAGGTAGTTCTAGAATATCAATCTTTAACAAAAAAAGTTTACACTTTTCGATTCGATGCCAAAACATAAAATCAACGATGGCTGAAAAAAGTAAATATACATTCTCTGGTCATGAGTCATTCTCTTGTAAAGCGTTATGGCTTAAAAAAGGATATGACTTTATGAAGAATAATAATGATTTTAATAGTGCAGATGCAGTAATCCATCTTGGAGTAGGTAAAAATATGGTCGCTGCTATCAAATTTTGGATGAAGGCTTTTGGCATTAGCAACGAAGATGGAACACTTAATTTTATTGGGGATTATATTTTTGACGATAACAATGGTAAAGACAAGTATATTGAGGACATAGCAACTCTTTGGTTGCTGCATTATCTAATTGTCACTTCAAAAATTGCTTCATTGTACAATTTCTTCTTTTGCGGTCTTCAAAAAGAGCTTATATTTTTTACGAAAGATCAAGTATCTAAATATGTGATTACTCGCTTTGCTGAGATGGGTATGGGGAAATCCATTAATAATGCAACACTTGAAAAGGATATCAGTGTATTACTATCAAACTATGCACCTCCTCGCAAAGCCAAATCTAACGAAGACTTTTCATCATTGTTATTAGATCTTGAGCTAATAAAACCTAATGGTACTGGTCAAGGATACTTTTTTAATATTGAAGGGAAGAGATCTGTACCAATTGAGATTTTTATGTATGCTTTAACCGATTTCAAAACTGATGACACTATACCATATGAAGTCGTAAAAGAATGTGTTGGACTTCCTTTTTGCATGACTGATGGAGAATTAATTTCCATGTTAAAGCAGGTATCCCAAAAGTATAGTAACTATGTTGCTTATACTGATAATTCTGGCATTCGACAAATTCAATTCATAAATCAGCCACAAGCTATACAATTTTTAGATGAATACTATGGGTAAATTTAGTCTTTCAGCCAATATAGAGAATGGATTCCCTAAGGGGTTTAAATACATTGTTACACCCAATGCACAGAAGGCTATTGCCAATATATCATCAAGTTTCAAGGCCGGAATTCACTCTTTTACCATCATTGGAACTTATGGGACGGGGAAGACAAGCTTCCTACTAGCCTTTGAATCAGATATTTTGCAAAAAAGACGAATCCCTTTTTTATTCTTGCCAAAGGAAGCCTTTAAATCTTTTCAAGTTGAAATAGTTAAAATAATCGGGGACTATTGTGAATTATCGGTTCTTCTTGCCCAGAAATTAAATTTAGACCCCAATGCCAATGTATTAGATGCGCTTAGAGATTATTATGACGGATTAGAAAGACAAGGCAAACTTTTAGTGATAATCATTGATGAATTTGGCAAAATTTTAGAGCATGCAGCAAAGAATAATCCAGAGAAAGAATTCTATTTCCTACAAAAATTCGCAGAATTTGTAAATAACACAGATAGACAAATCCTGTTAATCACAACTCTTCACCAAAATTTCGGTGCATATTCTAAGCAACTGTCCGAAGAGCAGAAGTTCGAATGGATGAAAGTTAAAGGTAGATTTCATGAAATAACTTTTGTTGAACCGATTGAACAGATATTAGCTCTTGTAGCAAAAAAGAATCTCTTAAACTTGAAATCAGAAAGTAGAAGAAATTTTCAAAAATTGATTTCACTTGCTAAAAGGTCTCATTTTCTTTCGGATGACTTTTCAGATGAGGTTGCAGGCAATTTGTATCCGATGGATCCGTTTTCAGCATTTGCAATTGCCTCTTCAATACAAAAATATGGGCAAAATGAGCGTTCTCTCTTCTCCTTTTTAGCTGCTAAAGGAGATGGTTCTGTCGCGGACTTTGAGCCATCTTCAAATAGGTTGTACAATCTGTTAATGGTATTTGATTATATCACATACCATTATCATTCTCAACTGAGTGAAGCCAATGTAGATTCTATGACATGGAGGGCTATTAGAGTTTCCATTGAACGTGCTGAAAGCCAAAAATGGACAGACAATTTCGAACTGGCCACTGCAACTAACTTATTAAAGGTAATCGGCCTTTTGAACATCGTATGCAGTGCTGGATTTAGATTCGACAAGAACGATTTGTCAGAATATGCAAAACTGGCTATGGGTATTGATAATGCACACGTCATTATTAACGAACTAATAAAGAAAAAAATCGTTCGATATGCAGCATATAAAGAGCGATTAGTACTCTTTGAAGGAACGGATGTTGACATTGAATCAGAAGTTATCAATGCTAGATTAATAGTACCACATTCATCCAATTTTGTTGATGAGCTAAGAGTTCATATTAATAGCAGAATATCTCCAGTAAAGGCACACTATTATCAGAAGGGTACTCCACGTTATTTCGACTACTATATATGCGAAGAACCTATTGAAATCATTCCAAAAGGTGATACTGATGGCTATGTAGAACTAATTTTCTCCACACGGAAAAATGCACTTAACAAAATTCGAGAGTTTAGTCAGAATTGTGACCATGCTTTGGTTTTTGCATTCTTCAAAAATTCAAAAGAAATTGAGGAACACCTTTATAATATCTCAATATACCAATATATTTTCAATCATGTCGAAGATAGTGATTATGTAGCGAAGACAGAAATTGACAAACTCAAAGAACATGAAGAGAGGCTTCTAAACGCAACAATCAGTGCCAACCTTTTCTCATACAACGATCAAGTGGTATGGATTTTTAAAGGCGAGGAGCGACAGATCAAATCTCACAGAGATTTCAATACACTTTTATCTGAGGTATGTAATTCCGTTTACCACCAAACTCCAGTGATGAATAACGAGCTCTTTAATCGCCATACTCTCAGTTCCAGTATTGCAAGCGCAAAGGCAAAATATTTTCAAGCCTTATTAGAAAATGGGGAGAAGAATGATTTAGGTTTCGAATCTACAAAATTCCCTCCAGAAAAAACAATCTATTACTCACTATTAAAGAATACTGGATTACATTCAAATGGGACATTCACCGATGAGCCATCTGAAGACATAGCCTCAGTCTGGAACGCCTGTGAGGATTTTTTGCATAGTACTAAGGAGAGACCTAAAAAGCTATCTGAGTTATTGAATATTCTATCCTCTCAGCCGTATAAACTGAAAGATGGATTCATTGAATTTTGGTTACCGACATACCTATTCATGAAAAGGAGTGAGTACTCTTTATATGGCGAACAAGACCAATTTATTCCTTCATTTAGTATTGAATTACTTGACCTAATGAAGAAGCATATTGGAAATTTCAAGGTCAAGGCATTTGATGTAGATGGTATCAAAATGCAGCTCTTTAATCAGTATCGCAGATTTCTCAATCTGAGCGATAATACAGAGATTAATAGCCAAGCGTTTCTTGAGACCATAAAGCCATTTTTGTTCTTCTACAATAAACAGCTAAACGAATATGCGAAACACACGCAAATGGTTTCTCATCGAGAGACTATTCGTTTTAGGGATGTGTTAGCAAAGGCAAAAGATCCGGAGAAGGCATTTTTGGAAGATTTGCCCACTGCATTAGGCTATACAGACGATATGCTTAGAGATTCAGCATTTGTTCAAGACTACTGCAATGTAATCCAACGTGCAGTTAGAGAATTAAGATGTTGCTACAGCCAGTTAATTGACAGGCTCGAAAACACACTTATTGAAAAGTTAGGCCTCTCTTCTGGTGAATATGCAGAATATGTACAAGAAATTCGGCAAAGGCTTGCAATGGTTAAACCCAACTTACTTACACCCCGTCAAAAAGACTTCTACCAACATGCTATCTCTTGCTTTGATAATAGAACAGAGTGGTATCAGTCAATTTGTTTTTCGGTTTTAGAGGCACCATTGGAAAAATTAAAGGACAGTCAAGAGCCGAAGCTTCATGACGATTTAGTGTTTTTATTCCGTGAATGTGAACAAGTAGGTGTCTTGTCGGAAAGTATAAATTATCGGATAGATGAACATGAGGAGCAGAAATCGTTGAATCTTGAAGAAAGAATTAACGGAATACTGTCGGGAGATACTAATCTCGATGTATTTACGTTAATGAGAATGCTTCAAAAAAGAATTAACCATGAGTAATGTTCGTCACATACTGGGTATTTCTGGTGGTAAAGACAGTGCTGCACTGTCCATTTACCTCAAGACAAAATATCCTCAATTGAAGATAGAATACTATAATTCTGATACTGGCTGTGAACTTCAAGAAACAGAGCTTTTAATTGACAGATTAGAATCATATTTAGGAAGCATTAAACGCCTTCGAGCTGCTCCCGATAGTTCCGAGAATACGCCCTTTGAACATTTTCTGAAAGCTATGGGTGGCTTTTTGCCCAGTCCACAACAGAGATGGTGCACAAAGAAAATGAAATTGGCTGAGTTTGAAAAGTATGTTGGAGACGATCTGGCTATATCCTATGTTGGTATTCGTGGTGATGAAGATAGGGATGGATATGTTTCAACCAAGCCAAATATTCAGGCCATCTTTCCATTCAGACAAAATATATGGAGCATTGATGTGATCAACAAGGTTCTTCACAATGATAACATCATGCAAGTTGCAAGTATCTATTCTGAGCTATGTAGTAATTCTTTATTAGATGAGATATTGGAGATTGTCAATAGGCCATTAACAAAACAGTTTTATTATTCAAAAAAGCTGAATGCCTTACTTGATATAGATATAAAATTGTTCAATCACATGGTTTTTCGGTTTCTTCAAAACACAGAATATCCTGTTGGACAATTATTGGAAGATGAATTTCCAATTCTAGACAATGATGAAATACTTGTGAAGGATGACATTTTTCGAATTCTGCGCGAGAGTGGTGTAGGTGTTCCAGCTTATTATGAAGAAATCCCTTTTGAAGTTGATGGGAAAAGTGGAACCTATTGTCGTTCTAGATCTGGATGCTATTTCTGTTTCTTTCAACAACGAATTGAGTGGGTATGGCTGTTAGAACAACATCCTGATTTATTTCGAAAAGCAATGTCTTTTGAAAAAAATGGATATACATGGATCCAGGGAGAGACTCTAGAAGAATTGTCTCGGCCTGAGCGGGTCAGAAAAATAAAATTAGATATCATCAAGAAGCAAGAAACTGCACGGAATAATCATCGAGGAACAACTCTTGTTGATATTCTTGGTGATGAAATAATGTGTGCAAATTGTTTTATTTGATAATTCAATAGTTATGGCTGTATTAAATATCGAAAAGGCTTTTTTGTCAGAGAATAGGAGCGTATTAAGCTTCTTAAACCAATCTGGTCAAGGATTATATATCCCGCTGTATCAGAGAGAATATAGTTGGGATAGTGACAATATCGAGCAAATGTTAGAAGACCTTGCCAGAGGTATTCAGCGTATTGCTTTCAAAGAAATTCCAGATGATTCAAAGGAAATTCGTTTTTTGGGCACTATCATTACTGTGGTTGAATCTAACAGGAATAATATATACCCTGTTGACCCCCAGGCTGTACCTTCTCGAATTGAAAAATTGATTGATGGACAGCAACGAGTTTCCACGATTGCTTTGATGGCAACATTACTGACCAAAAGACTCACAGAGATATCAAACAAAGTAAAACAAGCTAATCCAATATTTAATGAGGTTAAAGAAATATGCGACTTGTGGATTGACCAGAGGCTTGCACCTATTTTTAGTTTTGACCTTGGCAGAGGAAAACCTAGATTGAAGCCAAAGATTGCGCGAGGAGCTAAAGATTACTGGACTAGAGAGGACGCGGTAGATGAAGCCTATAAATCCGAACTATCAAACTATCTCGGCCATTTTATTCAGGCTTATGTTGATAGGGCCACATTCCCTTGCCTGTCTAAAGATAAGTATGGAGCAACTCTTTTATATAAAAATGGTCGTAGAATAGAATCATGGCTCAAGAAAGAGGTTGCAACCGCCCATGAGGAGAAAGACGATAGCTTTGCTCCTGCTATTGATATCATAGAGAACTTTAACCAAGAGGCGATATGGGACTACGAACGAGATAACTTAGTTCAAATTATCAAGACAAAAGATTTTTCAAATAATAAGACAGATGCCTACATTTTGTCCGAACTAGTTCAAACACTTGCCGTTTGTCATTACTTGTTGGACAGATGTTGCTTTACGATTATCCAACCGACCGATGACAACTGGGCGTTTGACATGTTCCAATCTTTAAATGCAACAGGAACTCCCCTTACTGCTATTGAGACGTTTAAACCTACTATTGTTAACACAATGGACACTGCTTCAGGGTATCAGTTCAAGGATTCTGATAGCGATAAATATTTCAAGAAAGTTGAAGATTTTTTGGCTGAGGCAAATAATGCCCAACAGAAGAACAAAAGGACTAATGATTATTTGACATCTTTCTTCGTAGCCTTCGATGGTCAGACTATATCCACACATTTTAGCTCACAACGTCAAGTATTGGACAAGGTGTATTCTGATATGGCAACGATTGATGATAAGCAACAGTTTGTGAAACGCATGGGTAATTATGCCGATTTTTACAAAATGTGGCTTAATTATACTGGTAAAGACAACTCGTGTTTTCCTGCGATAGATGGTGTTAGTGAATCTGATTTGGCATCGATGTTGATACTTTTCCTGAAATCATCTAACCATAAGATGGCGATAACTATTCTTGGTAGTTCCTATTCAAATATTGCATACAATGTAGATGATGCCAAATCCGATTTTGTAAAAACAGTAAAGGCGGTTGCAGCATTTTATTTTCTTTGGCGTTCATCTTACTCAAACTCTGGTTTAGATACCACTTATCGGGACTTTTTCAAGCACCATAAATCTCATGATGGAAGATGCTCGTTATCGGATGTTAAAGAGCATATCAAGAGTGTCCTTGCGACGCGAGAGATAGATACTTTTGACAAATGGAAGGAACGTGCAAAAAGTCGCCTTAAATATGATGAGACAGGAAACGAAATTATCCGATTAGCATTACTTATCTGTGCACATGATACAATTCCTGACGAGGCGCAACTAGGACTCATGAAACCTGGTAGAGTTGGTTCATCGAAATATTTATCCCTTGAGAACTGGATTTCACCAAGTTTAAAAACGATTGAACACATTGCTCCTCAAAACAACAAAGGAAACCTTTGGTCGGCTGATTTGTATGATAACCAAACAAAGCCTTACAATCAGTTAGGTAATTTGACTTTGTTACCTCAAGACTTGAATTCCTCGGCTGGCAACAAAAGCTGGAAAGAGAAGCTTCTTTATTATCAGTGTGTAGCAGAGAAAGATCAAACGAAACTTGATAACATTCAAGCCGTCGCAGTTGCATCAGGGATAACTTTAAACGAAAGTACGATAAAGTTATTACAAGATTCTCAGTACAATGAGCATCTCTCCCCAATAGCTTCATTATCAGAATCGAATTCATGGAATTTGAGTTTAGTAGAAGCAAGAACAGAGAGAATGCTTACTGTAGTTTGGAATATTGTATCAAGTTGGATATCTTAAGATGTGTACAGATGAGTAGTATGTCTGCCTTTGTTCGTACGCTTGATAAAAATCTTGAAGTGTGCTATTATCCAGATCCGAAAAGATGGAATTCCTTTTATGTTGGCAAGGGAAACCCCATATTGAATGTGGCAAATTGGTCAAAGGAGATTCCATTTCTTAAATGCGATGGAACCTTGTCAGATGAGATAAAATCAATACCAAACAACAGCGGTGGTATTTATATGTTTTTTCTAAAAGGAATAAATATACCTTTTTCTGAAAATTATATTCTATATATTGGTAGAGTACAATATACTAAATCCCAAAATATTAGGAAAAGAGCTCGAGAATATGGGGACCCTAAATACCGAGATACTAGACCCAATATCAAAAATATGTTTTCTTATTGGGCAAACTCTTTATACTATCGTTACTATTTGGAGAAAGACAATGACCAAATAAAAAAGATGAATCGCTATTAATAAATGCCATTCTTCCTCCATATAACGAAGATATTCCCCAAAAAATAGTGATCTCAGAACCCCAAAAAGCCTTTCAAAATGTCACAAATGAAAAAAATCCCAGCAATTAGAGGCCAAATAGGAAACACAATATATTATTTGGCTAATATGACTTTTGGTGATTTAACAAGTCTTGTACACGTACTTCCTCAAGAACAATTGTTTAATTCGGCTTCAATTAAAGATGCACTCCAAAGGTCTTTGACAGATAATGTCAGCAATATTAAAGAGTATATTTTGTCGAGAAATGATTTCTTTTTCAATGCTTTAGTATTAGCTGTTTATGGCGGAAATCCAATTTGGAGAGAAGTTGCTTTTGATATTGAAGATAATCGGTATTATAATCTTGGACTATTAGAATTATCTGGAACTGAGAAGATTTTTCCTATTGATGGACAACATAGATTAGAAGGAATTCGAGAAGCAATTAAGCATGAGAATAAACTGAGTAATCAAACTATTCCGATTATTTTAATCGGGCATGAATGTACCCCTATTGGTGTTAAACGAACTCGACGTATTTTCTCTACACTAAATAGATATGCGAAACCAGTCTTGGCAGGTGATATTATTGCTTTAGACGAAGATGATGTAGTGGCTATTAGTACTCGAAATTTGCTTGAATCACACATATTGTTTTCTAAGAATAATATCAGGATTGGGAATTCAAAATCGATACCAGTAAGCGATAAAAAATCGTTCACAACGTTAATTACGCTTTATGCGTGTTGTAATGAATTATTTTGCGCTTTCTACTTTCAATATAATGGAGAAAAATTATCAAAAGAAAAGTTAGACAAAAAAAAGCACAAGAGACCTTCAGAACAAGAAATTGATGATTTCACCCAGTACCTTTCATCATTTTGGGATAAAATGATGGATTCTTTTGTCTCGTTGTATTCATATGCGAGTGATGAATCAAATACAGCAGCTTTGAAATACAGGCCTCAAGGGAAAGGCGGGAATTTGCTATTTCGGCCTGCTGGATTATTGCCTTTAATCTCAGCTATTTCGCGAGTAATTATTGATACTAACGATTCTTTTGATAATGTTATTAATAGATATTGTAGTATCTTAAATCTTGATGTCTCTTCAGATTATTGGACAAATGTATTATGGGATGCTAGAAATGGTAAGATGTTATCTAGAGATGGCAATCAAAAGTTAGCAAAATATCTGCTTTTAGAAATGTATTCTTCGGACATCTTACAACCTAAAGAATGTACTCAAATGGAGGAATTGTATGTGAAATTTTTCAATGTTTCAGCAGATATTGCAAAAAGTGAAATATTGGAGCGATATAGCATATTACAGAAAAGATAGATTGGTTTTGGATTGTTGAGGATGGCGCTACGAAGAAGGATCGAAGAAGGGAGGAAGAAGGGTAGAGGAAAGGTTTCTTTAGTAGCGATTGTGAGGATGGGTGGAGATACACCTCATTCGACTGGTTCGATTCGTTCGACTGGGGGGCAAGGGGTGGGTGGGGCACTGACAAAATGTCAGTTTCTTTTGCCTGTCACTGAGGGGTCGGTGAAGCTCCGCTTTAGCTCCGCCTTAGCTTCGCTCAAGCTCCGCTCGCGGAGCGATGAAAAAGCGAGTGAAAAACGGCCTTTCAGTGCGGGTGGGGCGGAGCTATACTGACAAAATGGCAGAGTGCCCGCAAGGGCTGTTATGGCTGCATATAGCCGTAATGACTAAGGGGCAATATGAATTTGAGTTTTGTAATGTCGAATATTTGTAGTATATTTGCAAATTGAAAATCTGATTCTCGATTTGCTTATATTATGTCTAAAGTATAGATAATAAGTGCGTTGATTGATGATTGGAGTTTCTTGGTAAGAAGAAAAAATTTATGACAATGAAACATATAACCGATTTCACTATTGTGCGGCGTGAGCAGTTGGGCGAGAAGTATTTTGCTCTCACGTTGCAGCATCCCGATAAGTTGCCCGGCATCGAGGCTGGCCAGTTTGTAGAGGTGGAGGTGCGCAATTGCCGTGAGGTGATGCTGCGCCGCCCTATCTCCATCCACGATGTCAATGTTGAGGCTAACACGCTCACGCTCTTGATACAGGTGGTGGGCAAAGGCACGCGTCAGCTTGCCACTTTGAAGGAGGGCGACACGCTGAATCTGGTGTATCCTCTGGGTCACGGCTTCTCGGTCGAGGGCACACGTCCTCTCCTTGTTGGCGGCGGCGCCGGCATCGCTCCGCTGCTTCATCTGGCCAAGTGCTATAATGAGAAGGGTGTGAGGCCGACAATCTTGCTGGGCGGCCGCACGAAGGATCTCATCCCTGTGCGCGAGGCTTTCGAGTCTTACGGCCAGGTGCTCTTCTCGACCGAGGACGGCAGTCTGGGCGAGCGGGGCATGGTGACGCAGCACCCTATGTTCACAGCCAGTTACGACCAGATATGCACCTGCGGCCCGACACCGATGATGAAGGCTGTGGGACGCTACGCTTTGGAGAAAGGCATCCCATGCGAAGTGTCGTTAGAGAACATGATGGCGTGCGGCATCGGTGCCTGCCTCTGCTGTGTGACCGATACCGACGAAGGGCACAAATGCGTCTGCAAAGAAGGTCCGGTGTTCAATGCGGAGAAACTGACAAAATTCTTTGAGACCAAGTAGATCATGAGTAACAAAAAGAAATGGAAATGGGGTCTTGTCACACTTGTATTTCTGCTTTTCTGGGCATTATGGGTGTGTATGATGATTGCCAACGAACACAATTCGTGGAAGGATTGGTCGGAATTAGTGTTCCTTACTCTCGGACTGATTGTATCATTCTGGGCTTTTGCGAAAACGGTCGTTAGAGACACCTCATGGGAGATAACCGACGAGCACCTGGTCATCAAATTAGCGTTTGGCAAGAAAACCCTGATTCCATGGAGCAAGATAGAAGGATTCGGAACCTGGAACACCCAGTATCAGGAACAGATATCGGTCGTTATCAGCGATGTAGAGAAAGAAATATCGGAGATGCCGACAGCGTTCAAACGCATGATGGCGCGACTGAACTACAGATTCGCTGGGGCCATATACTTCATCTTGGAAGACACGAGCGGCACGAGCCAGGAAGAACAGCTTAAGAAACTCAACAGAGAGCTCAAAAAGCATAAACAGACAACACAGAAAAAATAGAATTAGTATGGTTAACTTATCCACTAAAATTCACAATATCACGCTGAAGAATCCCGTGATGACGGCATCGGGCACTTTTGGCTACGGCGAGGAGTTTGCCGACTTTATCGACCTTTCCCGCTTGGGCGGCATCATCGTGAAAGGCACCACGGGCGAACGTCGCCAGGGAAACCCCTATCCCCGCATGGCCGAGACTCCCTCGGGAATGCTCAACGCTGTGGGCTTGCAGAATGTGGGTGTGGGAACCTTCTGCAAGGAGGTCTATCCCCGCATCAAAGATATTGACACCAACATACTTGTCAACGTGAGCGGCTCCTCGATTGAGGAATACTGCAGCGTGGCTGAGCAGGTCAACGAGCTGGACAACATTCCCGGCATCGAGCTGAACATCAGCTGTCCCAATGTGAAGAAGGGTGGCATGGGCTTCGGTACCAATCCCGAGATGGCTGCCCAGGTGGTGAGCGAGGTGAGGAAGGTCTATCACAAGACCCTCATCGTGAAGCTCACGCCCAACGTGACCAGCGTGGTGGATATTGCCAAGGCTGTGGAACAGGCTGGCGCAGACAGCGTTTCGCTCATCAACACCATGCTGGGCATGGCTATCGATGTGGAACGCCAGCGTCCTTATATCAGCACCATCACGGCAGGCTTGAGCGGTCCTTGCGTGAAGCCTGTGGCTGTGCGCATGGTGTGGCAGGTGGCACACGCTGTGCAGATTCCCGTGGTGGGTCTGGGCGGCATATCCTGTGCTGCCGACGCATTGGAGTTCCTCATGGCTGGCGCAAAGGCTATCGAGGTGGGCACAGCCAACTTCATAGACCCCACGGTGACGGTGAAGATCATAGAAGGTCTGGAAGACTATTGCAGACGACATCAGGTAGAAGATATTAATGACATCATCGGAATAATCTGATAGTATGATAATTGTTGTCGATAGCGGAAGTACGAAGGCCCGCTGGGTGTGGATGGCTCAGGGCGTGAGGTCCGAGACGGTCACGCAGGGCCTGAACCCCCGCCTCACCGACGACGAGACTATGAGGGCGGTCTTCGCACAAGTGCGGCAGCAGCTGCCCGAAGCGGTCGAGGCGCTCTACTTCTATGGCGCTGGCTGCGGCACGGATGCTGTGCAACAGCGTATGCGTGAGCTGCTTGCCGTAGCTTTCGACAAGGCGCTCATCAGTGTGGAGGGCGATTTATTAGGCGCCTGCCGCGCCGCAAGCGGCAATATGGCAGGCTTGGTAGGCATCGTCGGCACAGGCAGCAACCTATGCTACTATGATGGTCGCAAAATTGCTCGTCAGAGAGTCTCGACAGGCTTCATTCTCGGCGACGAGGGCTCGGGCAACCATGTGGGCAGGAGACTGCTGAAGGACTATCTTGAAGAGAGGATGCCGAAGCGTGTAAGCGACTTATTCCATGACGAATATGGCTACACGACAGACCAGTTTATCGACCGCATATACCGTCAGCCCTATCCCAACAGGTTCTTGGCATCGCTGGTGCCTTTTGCCGCGCGTCACCGCGAAGAAGAATATATCTCGCAGGTGCTGGAAGAGTGCTTCGGTGCCTTCTTCGGCCAGATTGACTATTTCGAGGACTATCGGCAGCTGCCGCTGCATCTTGTCGGCGGCATGACCGCTACCTTCGAGCTGGAGCTCCGCTTGGCGGCAGCCCATCGCGGCATCATCCTCGGGCAGCTTGTCCCAGACCCCTCAGGCCCGCTGCTGCATTACCATTTGGAGCGGCAGCCAGAGCAGGCAGGGAAAAGTTTTTTTCGCGGGTGAAAAATAAATCATCCGTTTTCGCGTTATTAGGGATATTTTTTTAATTCGATTATTAATTACGAAACATAAACTAAACAATGGATCTTTCAAACATCTTAGCAATCTCCGGCAAGCCGGATTTGAATGAATTGGTTTCACGCACCAAGACGGGTGCTATCGTCAAAAACCTCGTCACCGGGATGAAATTCCCCGTTTTCGCCACCAACAGCATCAGCCAGCTGAGCGAAATCAGAATGTTCACCGTCAGTGACGAGAAGCCTCTGGAAGAGATTTTCGAGAACATCTATAACCTCCTTGGTGCCAAGCCTACCGAATTCGACCCCAAGAAAGCCGACAACGCCACCCTCTTCGACCTGCTGGACAAAGTGCTGCCCGACTACGACACCGAGCGCGTCCATGCCTCTGATGCCAAGAAGCTCTTTGCTTGGTACAACATCCTCCTCAACGCTGGCAAGCTGACTCCCAGCGAGGAAGGCGAGAAAGAGGCTCCCGCCGAGAAGGCCGAGGCTCCTGTGAAGGCTGCCGCCCCCAAGAAAGCTGCTGCCCCCAAGCAGGCTGCCGCTCCCAAGGCCACCACGCAGGCCAAGGCTGCTCCTAAGCGTACCAGCACAGCCAAAAAGGCCATCTGAGAATTAGACAATTAAATATATGCTGTTGTAGCAGCAATCATTATTAACCCTTATATTTATCGTGTTATGAAAAAATTTGTTGTAGCAATTTGCGCATTGGCCCTGATGGCTGGTGCTGTGTCATGTAAGAAGAACCCCGAGGATATCGACCCCATCGTTGAGGAAGATCCCGTGCCCGAATATGCCGAGGGTGTCTATCATCCCGTCATGCATCTGAGCACTGTTGCCGAGGACGGCGTCGTCACAGAAGAATATACCTGGAACGGCAACGACCTTGCCAGCATCAGTTACACCGATGGCTCCACCGTCAACTACACCTACGAGAACGGCATGATTTCCAAGATCAATACCAACCTCGAAGGCATGGATATGGAAGTCCGCTATTTCTATGCTGGCAACCAGCTGACCAAATGCGAGGTCTATGCCGCCGCACAGAAAGCCATCGATATGGAGATGCACCACAATGAGCTGAACAAGATCAGCGGCGCTACTATGACCGTTGACCAGGATTTCCTCCTCTCCCTTGTGGGCGACCTCACGGGCAAGGGCGCTTTCCTCAACAACGTCTGTGGCGAGGCTGTCACCAAGGCTATGGTCAAGATGGCCCAGGTGGCTGCTAAAGATGTGAGAAAACTCACCATCGACAGTCAGGTCATCGAGCTCAGCTGCGACTGGGTTGGCGAGAATGTTGTCAACCAGTATGTCACGGCAGCCATCAACGTCAGACTCTCTTCCGCCGACCTCTCTTTGCTCGGCGATGCCATTCCCGAAGAGCTTCAGGCCATGCTCCCCTTGATTGACATGATGGGCGGTCTGCCTCTCACGCTCGCGCTCAACGATACTATCACTGCCACCTACGACGAATACTACAACCCCTATTTCTGCAACTGGGGCGGCCTGATGTCTATGGATTTCACCAATCCGAACCTCTCTGGTATGCTGTCGCTCAACAACGTCCTCACCACCACCAACAATGGTTCCGTGGCCATCTCGATGGACTTTGGCGGTCAGGCTATGGACCTCATCAACGAGCCTATCGCCAACGAGTACAACGAGTACAGCTACCTCTACAACGACAAGAAGTATCCCACCCAGAAGGAAGCTGCTGAAGCCACCATCACCTATTCCTACAAAGACTGAATCTTGTAACGCATAAATGGGAAAGATTGGGAGGAAGAAAGGCCTTCCAATCTTTGCCCATTTTCTAATACTATCAAGCAATGATCTACAGCGATAAAGATAAAAAGTTCAAACGCTACACTATCACTTCCGCCTTGCCCTATGCCAACGGCCCCGTCCATATCGGACATCTCGCCGGCGTGTATGTCCCTGCCGACGTCTATGCACGTTATCTGCGCAGTGCTGGCGAAGAGGTGCTTTTCTTAGGCGGTAGCGACGAGCACGGCGTGCCCATCACCATCAAGGCTCGCAGAGAAGGCGTCACCCCTCAGGACATCGTTGACCGCTATCACAACATCATCAAAGACTCCTTCAAAGAACTCGGCATCTCTTTCGACATCTACAGCCGCACCTCCAGCCCCGAGCATCACGAGACGGCTGCCGCCTACTTCAAGAAGCTCTACGAAGAGGGCAAGTTTGTTGAGAAGACCTCCATGCAGTACTACGATGAGGAAGCCCACCAGTTTCTCGCTGACCGCTATATCACAGGCACCTGTCCTCATTGCGGCAACGAACATGCCTACGGTGACCAGTGTGAGGCTTGCGGCACCTCGCTCAATGCCACGGACCTCATCAACCCCAAGTCGGCCCTCAGCGGCAATCCTCCCGTGATGAAGGAAACCAAGCATTGGTACCTCCCCCTCGACCAGGACGAGCCCTGGCTGCGTGAGTGGATCCTTGAGCAGCACAAAGGCGACTGGAAGACAAACGTCTATGGCCAGTGCAAATCGTGGATTGATGCCGGCCTTCAGCCCCGTGCCGTCACCCGCGACCTCGAATGGGGTGTCAAGGTTCCCATCGAAGGCGTAGATGGCAAAGTGCTTTATGTCTGGTTCGATGCTCCTATCGGATACATCAGCTTCACCAAGCAGCTCAAAGGCGGCGACTGGGAGAAATGGTGGAAGGACGGCGACACCAAGCTGGTCCACTTCATCGGCAAGGACAATATCGTCTTCCACTGCATCATCTTCCCTGCCATGCTCAAGGCCGAAGGCAGCTACATCCTTCCGCAGAATGTCCCTGCCAACGAGTTCCTCAACCTCGAAGGCGACAAGATCAGCACCTCGCGCAACTGGGCCGTCTGGCTGCACGAATACCTCAAGGAGATGCCTGGCAAACAGGATGTGCTCCGCTACACCCTTTGCAGCAATGCTCCCGAGACCAAGGATAACGACTTCACTTGGAAAGACTTCCAGCTGAAGAACAACTCCGAGCTCGTCGCCATCCTCGGCAACTTCGTCAACCGCACCCTCGTGCTTACCCATAAGTTCTTCGAAGGCAAGGTGCCCGCCGCAGGTGCTTGGAGCCCTGTCGAGGAAGAAGCCATCAAAGAGATGGCCGCCTTCCCCGAGAAGATTGGCCGTGCCATCGAGACCTACCGTTTCCGCGAGGCCCTCGCTGAGATGATGAACCTCGCCCGTCTGGGCAACAAATACCTCACCGACACCGAGCCATGGAAGCTCATCAAGACCGACCCCGCCCGCACGGCCACGGTGCTCAACCTCTCCTTGCAGATCTGCGCCAACTTGGCCATCCTCTGCGAGCCTTTCCTCCCCTTCACAGCCGAGAAGATGCGCAAGATGCTCAACCTCGACATCAAGGGCTGGCGCGAAGCCGGTGTTGCCGACCTTCTCGAAGCCGGTCATGCCATTGCCAAGCCCGAGCTGCTCTTTGAGCAGATCGACGACGCAACCATCGAGGCCCAGGTCAACAAGCTTCTGGAAACCAAGCGTCAGAACGCCCTCAATGCCTGGGCTCCCGCAGCTGTTAAGCCCACGGTGGCCTTCGATGACTTCGGCAAGGTCGATATTCGCGTAGGCACTGTGCTGGAATGCACCAAGGTGCCCAAGGCCGACAAACTCTTGCAGTTCAAGATTGAGGATGGTATGGGCACACGCACCATCGTGAGCGGCATTGCCAAGTTCTACCCCGAGCCCGAAAAGCTGGTGGGCATGCAGGTCTGCTTCATCGCCAACTTCGCACCCCGCAAGCTCAAAGGCGTCGAGAGCCAGGGCATGATTCTCAGTGCTGAGGACAAGGACGGCCGCCTCGTGCTCGTCACTCCTAGCCAGCTCGTCACCCCAGGCTGCAACGTTGGCTGATAACTATGACTATCCTTCTTCTGGGCAGCAACGGACTGCTCGGACATAATGTTTTGAAACAGTTGCTGCAGCAAGGCCATGTAGTACATGCCTTGCTGCGGTCTGTCTCTGCCCTTCACGCAGCAGATTTTCCCCATAGCGACACCCATCTCACCCTCTTCAAAGGCTCTATCTTGGATGAGGCTGCGCTGCGGCGGGCCGCCGAGGGCTGCGACGCCATCGTCAACTGCGCTGGCGTGACCGATATGTCGCTGCTGCATTATGAGGACTACCTCCCCATCAATCGCGACCTCTGCGGTATGCTCGTGACAATGATGGAACGCTGCGGTATTCGCATCCTTGTGCATACCAGCACGGCCAACACGATAGGCTACGGCCTCCCTGAGGCGCTGGCCGATGAGCAGGCACCCATGCAGGCTCCTTTCAGCCGTTCCTACTACGCCCTCAGCAAGCAGGAGGGCGAGGCACTTCTGCGCCAGGCCGCCCTCCAGCATCCTGACTGGCATGTCATCACTGTCTGCCCGGGCTTCATGGTGGGAGCCTACGACACCAAGCCCAGTTCGGGCGTGCTGCTGCTCACTGGCTATCGCAAGCCCCTCATGGCGGCGCCCAAAGGGGGCAAGAGCTTCATCCATGTGGAGGCAGCGGCAGCGGCTATTACTCATGCTTTGACACGGGGGGAGAGCGGTCAGAGATACCTCCTCACGGGGCAGAATATGACGCTCAAGGAGTTCTACCGCCTTCAGGCACGCGTGTGCGGCTATCGGCAGATGCTCCTCACCCTCCCCAACTGGGTGCTTGAGGTGGCTGGCCGCCTTGGCGACCTTGTGCGGGGCTGCGGCCTGCGCACGCAGCTCAGCACCCGCAATGTGCGCCAGCTTATGGTGCGGGAATACTACAGTCATGGGACGGCAGCCTCCGAACTTGCGATGCCCGAGATAGAAATCTCGCAAGCTATCCGCGACTTCTATGCCTGGTATCTCGCGCAAGTTAGAGAGTAGGCTTTGTGGAGCTTTTTCTGTGGGCGGTGTATGTATGAAAGAAATGAGAGGGACGGATTTTTTAACATTTGAATTAACATTTGGTGTTTTTTCAGTCCCCTACCTGTCGCCTATCAGTCGCCTACCAGTCGCCTACCACTCCCTTAGCATGATTTGTTAAAATTTGGACTGATGGGGTGGGAATTTTTTAACAAATGGTTGAATAATGAGTAATGAATAATGGATAGAGACGTAGCGCGCTACGTCTCTACAGGCGGGGCCGCCAGGTGGGAGGTGGAATGGGAGAGAATAGGAGAGAATGGGAGGTAATGGGATTGGGCTAATTGGACTAATTGGGCGGATGGGGCTAACCGGGGGATGGGAGGTGTTTTGCGGGGCTTTGGGAAAAATATATCGTGTGGGGACAATATTTTTTTTTAAATGTTTGGTATGTGGGATTTTTTTGTTATCTTTGCATTTGCTAACGGATTGTATAACTATTAATAACTAACACTAAAAGAAACAGATAACACATTAGATAATTAGAAAAAGACATATTTAAAGCGTTTTTGCTTTTCTTCATGCGTACCGAAATCTGGACAATTTCGCGCTAATACACAAGAAAAGGGAAACGCTCGCGGTTATACCGTGAGCTTTCTTGTATGTATTAGCAGGTAGTCCAGAACCTCGGTCGCAACATAAAGTTCGCGGTTCTTTTTTTATGTCTTGTTTGAGCAGGTATTTTTTTGAGTAATGAATAATGAGTGGGGCGGTTGCCGTCATTTGTCAATTTTCCTTTTTAATAAACGTAATATTAATCAAAAAATTTCAACACAATGAAGAACAAGAAACATGTGTATGTCTCCCCAAGTGTGGAGACGATGGATTGCAAGGTGGAGCGCGGCTTCCAGTGCAGCGGCTGCGACGGCGGTATGCTCGAAGGTCTCACTGATGGCGGCAGCGCCAATAATTTGTTTGACTAAAGTGAGGAGGTGAGACTATGAAGAAAGTTCTTTTAGGTCTGGTCGCTATGGCTATGATGGGCATGATGATGACTTCGTGCCAGAAGGATGAGGGTCTGAGCAAGGATACCTTCACCGCTACTACCGAGAACGGAGGCAGCAAGACACACCTTGACGGGCTGAACCTGAAATGGGATGACGAGGGTGAGAGCATTAGGGTGATTGGTATGAACAACGGTCAATATGCTGGCATGGCCGAGTATGTGGCCACCTCCGTCACCAACGACAACACATGTGCCACCTTTGCCTGCCGACAGGGCGATGAGGTGAATGCCGATGTTTACCAGATTTACTATCCTGCCTCGCTGATTACCACTGCTTCCCTGCTTGTACCTCTGCTACCCGCTATGCAGGAGTATGTGGAGAACAGCGTCAAGGGGTTCCCGATGTATGCTGAGACGCAGGGCCACGCCTTCCAGTTCACGAACTTGTGCGGCCTGTTCCGCTTGCAGTTGCAGAAGGATGACGTTGTGGTCAGGAGCATTAGCATCACCACCGACAAGGGGGTGAACGGTGTCTTTGAGGTCAGTACCAATGACGAAGGCGAGTTCCAGTTTGCTGCCAGCACTAACAATGAGGGCAGGGAAACCGTCAGGCTTGACTGCGGCAATGGTGTGAGCATTGACGAACTGACCGACTTCAACATCTACCTGCCTGCTGGTGAGTACAGCACCTTTGACATCACTATCACTGCCACGGATGGCAGCCAGTGCGTGAAGAGCCTTAATGCTGGTAGCATTGTCACTATCAACCGCAATGAGCGTGTGACGCTTACCCGCGAGGGGGATGCACTGGAGTTTGTCACTCCTGTTCCTGAAGATGTTGTTAATGGACTCTTTACCGTCAATGGCAATGGCAAGCAGGTCTATTTTGCGAAGGGCAACCTGCAAAACATCAATGGTCAGTGGCAGTTTGCCGAGCATCAGTATGACTATTTTGGCACCTATAGTGCAACTGCATGGGATCATTTTGGTTGGAGTACTGCTGCAACGACCTTTGGCATGAGCACGGAAATATCTGTAGACGGTTATCCTGGCAGTTTTGTTGACTGGGGCACACAAATTGGCGACGGCCATACTTGGTACACGCTCAGCAATGATGAGTGGAATTATGTGCTTAATAGGGATGCCAGCAAGAAAGGCGTGGGCACAGTGACCGTTGGTACTAATGAAATACATGGCTTAATCCTCCTGCCCGACACATGGGAGCTTCCTGCCGGTCTGAATTTCACCAGTACGATAGGCTCGTGGACGAATAACCAATATACTACTGCTGAGTGGGAGGAGATGGAGGCTGCTGGTGCGGTCTTCTTGCCTGCCGCGGGCTACCGCTACGGCTGGATGGGTGTGTTTGATGCAGAAAGTGTTGGCCTTTATTGGACATCCACTCCGTACGGCAGCCAGACCGCGTACTGCGTGAGTTTCTACGCCAACCGCGTGAGTTGTACCGACCATAATCGAATCTACAGTAAGCCTGTCCGGCTTGTTCAGGATTATCAAGGCAATTAAATTATTGCCGGGCAATCCCGAAGGGGAGTGCCCGATTATAGGAGACTTATGTATGGCTCGGGCTTTATGCCTGGGCCTTTTTTTGGTAGGAGGGCTAGGGGGGACTAGGATGGACTAGGGAGGACTAAGGTGGGTTAGGGGGGAGAGAAACTAGGAGGGGCTATGGGGGACTAGGAGGAATTAAGAATTAAGAATTGGGCGGGGGCCGGCGGTTGGGAGGGGGTGGGATGTGTTTTGCGGGGCTTGAGGAAAAATATATTAGGGGGCGGACAATATTTTTTTTGAGTGTGCGTTATCTACGATAACTAATTCATACTGTCATGAAAAAAGTATTCCTTTTCCTTATGGTGGCACTGGTGTGCGCATCATGCAATAACAAGCCGGCTGGCGAGATTCAGAAGAAGGGTTCCTCGGGCAAGACGTTGGAGATGCTCGTGGTGGCCGACCAGGAGGTCTATAGAGGCGAGGCAAAGGCTTTGATAGACTCTATCTTCGGGAGTGTGCAGCCTTGTCTGCCTGTTCCCGAGAGCCGCTTCGATATTGTGAATATCCCGATGTCGTCGTACCAGAACACGGAGATGTTCAAGGTGCATCGCAATGTGGTGCTTTTGGATGTGCGCAGCGACAATCCCGACAAGGTGTATAAGCATATCGACGAGTATGCCGCACCCCAGGTGATTTTTGACTTTGCGGCCAAGAACCGCGAGTCGCTCTGCCAGATGCTCCGTCAGCATAGCGAGATGATGCTCGACGAGATGTATAAGGCCGAGCACCGCCGCGTGATCAAGGCTTTCAAAGGCATGGAGGGCCCTGCGCTGAACAAGCAGGTGAAGGATAAGTTCGGTTTCGGCCTGATGTTCTCGAATGAGTTTGCCTGGGCCAAGGAGGCCGACGACTTCGCATGGGTGCGCAAGGAGGCTAAGGACTTCGGCATCGGCCTTTTGATAGATGTGATGCCCTACGAGAACCAGAATGTGTTTGAGGAGATGAGGATTCTCGACCATATCGACACTATCATGAAACGCCATGTGCCTGCCAGCGCTCCCGACAGCTATACGGGCATAGAGCGCCGGCGCAGTCAGAGCGGCGAGTACTTGGCTGAGATCCTCAGCCGTAACGTCGATTTCAATGGCAGCGAGTATGCCGTCGAGACCCGCGGCTGCTGGCGTTCGTTTGGCGACCACATGGGAGGCCCCTTCGTGGCCTACACCATCCTCTCGCCCGACAAGAAGAAGGTTGTCACGCTGATGGGTTATGTCTATTGTCCCCGCAATAAGCCTTGGACTAAGCGCGACTTGCTGATGCAGATGGAGAGTGTGTGCTGGTCGCTCGAATGGTAGCTGTAGGAAGCTTCTAAAGATTCAAGAGAATTAAGGATAATAAGATTTTTATACACGAATTACCATAAATTATTCATGAATTTTTCCATAAATAATTTGTTCGACAAGGACTTTCTCAGGACGTCATAGGCATTCTTCGTATGATAAAATTCATGGGCAATTTATGTATGTATCAAAATATTGAATTAGCACGAATAGTTAGATGTTCCCTTTAGCTTTTATAGCCGATGAATAAGATTTGTCTGAAACGATATATAGCACTCGTGCTGCTCGTCGTGCTGGGTGCCACGGCCACGGCACAGAGCCTGCTGGCACGCAGCGAGGTGGGCCTCGTGGGCGGCGGCATGAACTACTTGGGCGACCTTAACGACCAGAGCATGTTCGGCAAGGTGAGCCTTGCCGGCGGCTTGGTAGGCCGCATCAACATCGACACCCGCTGGGCTGTCTCGTTTGGCGGCAGCTACGGCCATATCGAGGGCGGCAGCCCCGACATAGTGCAGCGGCGCAACCTCAGCTTTCGCTCATACGTGGCAGAAGGCTTCGTCAGGGGCGAGTTCAACTTCTTCCCCTACGGCCTGCATCACGGCACGCAGAAGCGTGCCACGCCCTACATCTTTTGCGGCATAGGCCTCTTCAAGTTCAACCCGCAGGCCCTGTATGTCGATAGCCTCTCGGGGCAGGCCACATGGTACGACCTCCAGCCCCTTGCCACTGAGGGCCAGGGCACTACGGCCTATCCAGAGAGGATGAAGTACCAGCTCATGGAGGTGTGTATGCCTTTCGGCATAGGCTATCGCTGGCGTCTCTCGCCCAGCGTCCACCTCACGGTGGAATATGGCTGGCGCAAGACTTGGACGGACTATCTGGACGATGTGAGCACCACCTATGTGGGTGCCGAGGTGCTTAACGGTCCCGACGGGGGCGGGCAGATGGCTGCCATACTTGCCGACCGTAGCGGCGAGGTGGTGCCGGGCTATGTGAACGCGCCAGGCATCAAGCGCGGCGATGATTCGCTGCCCGACTGGTATTCCTTTTTCAACGTCTCCCTCTCGTTCTCTGCCGAGGTGCTCTTCGGATGGATGCGCGGCAAGGTGTGCGAGTTGTGAAGTAGGCATTAATACATTCTCTCTCATGAAATTAGAAGATATAGACAAAACCAGAGTGCCACAGCATGTGGCGATAATCATGGACGGTAACGGCCGCTGGGCACAGAAGCAGTCGCACCAGCGCATTTTTGGTCATCAGAATGCTATGACTGCCGTGCGCCAGGCTGTCGAGGCCGCCGTGGCCTGCGGCGTGAAATATCTCACGCTCTACACCTTCAGCACCGAGAACTGGAATCGTCCTCAGGAGGAGGTGGACGGCTTGATGGAGCTGCTCATCAAAGCTGTGCGCGAAGAGACAAAGACATTGATGGACAATAATGTGCGGTTGGAGACGATAGGCGACACAAGCCGCATTCCCGAACGGTCGCGCAGCAAGCTTATGGAGTGCGTGAAGGAGACTTCGGGCAACACGGCCATGACCCTTGTGCTGGCACTGAGCTACAGTGCCCGCTGGGAGACGGCAGAAGCGCTGCGCCATATCTGCGAGGATGCCGCGGCTGGAACGTTGAAGTCGAGCGAAGTTACAGAGGAGACACTGCGGAGCTACCTCGCCACGCGGAACTACCCCGACCCTGACCTGCTTATCCGCACGGGCGGTGAGCTGCGTGTGAGCAATTTCCTGCTGTGGCAGATGGCCTACACGGAGTTCTACTTCAGCGAACAGCTCTGGCCCGACTTCCGCCATGAGGATTTCTATGATGCCGTGGCCGACTACCAGAACAGGCAGCGCCGTTTTGGCAAGACAGGCGACCAGGTGGCCAAGAAATAGTCGGCAACAGGCTGGCTCTATGGTCTTTATGCCGTGGGGTCTTTGGGCTTGTCCGACACCGAAATATATGTTGCTCTCCCTCTTTGAGCCGCTTTCGAGGGTGGTGTGAAAGCGTGGCTGACTCCTATTTGTAAAAAAAGATGTATTTTTTTGAAGGAATAATACAATAAAATATACCAAATAGAGTTATTGTCCAAATAGTGCCTTGATGTTTGCACATTATTGAGCACCCAATAGTATATCAAGTAATATATAGAGAACGAACTGCATGAAAAGAATACTGCATCTCCTACCCCTGGCAATCGTGCTGCTGCTATCGTGGCACGGCTCGGCGCAAATTGTCGTCGGCAACCAGGATTACGACATCGACTATCTCACTCCGAAAGATTACGAGATTGGCGGCATCACCTTCTCTGGCGCAGAGAAGTACGACACCCGTATGATCCTGCTTGTGGCAGGTCTGCAGGTGGGCGATGAGATCCGCGTGCCGGGCGACAAGCTTGCCACGGCTGTCGATAGACTCTGGAAGCAGGGCCTTTTCGAGGATGTGCAGATCTATATCACCCGCATCCAGGGCGACAAAATCTTCTTCGAGATTGAGCTCAAGAGTCGTCCCAAGCTCTCCATGTTCTCGCTCGACGGCGTGCGCAAGGGCGATGTCGATAAGCTCAAGGAGGAGATGAACATCGCTTCGGGCGACGTGGTCACCGAGAACCTCCTCACCACTTCGAAGAACAAGATTCGCGCCTTCTATCTCGAAAAAGGCTTCACCAACGTCTCCGTTTCGAGCGAAGTGGCGCCCGACACCATCCTTGATGAGAACAAAGAGAACCGCGTCATTGTGACCTTCAAGGTCAACACGGGCAAGAAGGTCAAGATCGATTCTATCATCTTTAGGGGCAATGACAGCATCAGCACCAACAAGCTCATCAAGCAGATGAAGAACACCCACGACGTCAACTACCTCAAGAAGCTCTATTTCTGGACTCCCAGCTTCTGGAAGGCCTCTAAATATCAAGAAGCGAAATTCAACGAAGACCTCGAAAGCATCATCACTTACTATAACGAGAACGGCTACCGCGATGCCCGCATCATTTCCGACACTGTCTATTGTGTTGAGCATGTGGGCGGCAAGAAGGAGGAGAAGCGCGACTATGTCCGCGTCGAAATCAATATCCATGAGGGCAAGAAGTTCTATTTCCGCAACATCACCTTCTCGGGCAACACTATCTACCCCTCCGACCTCCTCGCCAAGCATCTCCGCATCAACAAGGGCGACCCCTATAACCGCACCCTTCTTGAGACGAATATCACCTACAACCCCGCGGGAACCGACATCTCCTCCATGTATGTGGATAACGGATACCTCTTCTTCAATGCCACCCCTGTCGAGACAGGCGTGTCGAACGACTCTATTGATATCGAGATCCGCATTGTCGAGGGCAAGCAAGCCCGCATCCGCAATGTCATTCTGGAGGGTAACACCGTCACGAACGACCGCGTCATCATGCGTGAGCTTCACACGCGCCCCGGCGACCTCTTCAGCCGCGATGCCATCCTCCGCAGCCATCGTGAGCTTGCCACCTTGGGCTATTTCAAGGAAGAGTCTATCAAGCCCGATGTCAAGCCCAATCCGCAGGACGGCACCGTCGATGTCATCTATAAAGTGGAGGAGGGCAACACCAGCCAGATACAGCTGCAGGGCGGCTACGGCAGTGGCATGCTCATCGGTCAGATAGGCCTCACCCTCAGCAACTTCTCTGCTCGCAACATCTTCAACAAGAAGGCATGGCAGCCCTTGCCTACAGGCGACGGCCAGAAGCTCTCCATCAATGCTGTCACCAACGGCACCTACTATGGCGCTATCAGTGCCTCCTTCACCGAGCCTTGGCTCGGCGGCAAGCGTCCTCAGACGCTCTCGGTGTCGGTGTATCATAACTTGTACAGCAACGGTTTCGCAAGAGACAGGACCAGCCCCCTCTACGGCAGCCTCCGCATCACGGGTGCTGCGGTCTCGTTCTCCAAGCGTCTGAAGTGGCCCGATGACTACTTCATCGTCTCTCACAGCATCTCCTATCGTCGCTACAACCTTAACAACTATAACAACACAGGCATCATCTTCACCCAAGGTATTGCCAACGACCTCTCCTACGGTCTCACCATCAGCCGCAACTCTCTCGACTCTCCCATCTACGCCCGCAGCGGCTCAGAAGTCTCTATCGCAGGTAGCGCCACGCCGCCCTATTCCGCCATCAGCGGCCGCAGCTACGCAGGCCTCTCCGACCAGGAAAAATATCGCTGGATAGAATACTACAAAGTCAACCTCCGCGGCTCCTGGATGCTCAACGTCTTTGGTGACGTCGTGCTCAATGCCCGTGCTCGCTTCGGCTGGATGGGCCACTACAACGACGATATCGGAACTTCGCCCTTCGGCCGCTACTATGTGGGTGGCGACGGCCTCCAGTCCTGGATGATTGACGGCCGTGAGGTCATCCCCTTGCGCGGTTATACCAATAACTCGCTGAGTCCGCAGGATGGTGCATGTATCTTCGACCGCTTCACCCTCGAAGTGCGCCAGCCCATCATCGAGAGTGGTTCCGCCACCATCTGGGTTGCCGGATTCCTCGAAGGCGGCAACAGCTGGACCAGCATCCGCGACTTCCAGCCCTTCAACATGTACAATTCCGCTGGTGTCGGCGTGCGTGTCTTCATGCCCATGTTCGGCCTCATCGGCGTTGACTGGGGCTATGGCTTCGATGGCGCAGACGGCGGCTCACATTTCCACTTCACCATCGGACAGAGTATCGACTAATACAATACACCCATGCGCAGATATCTTGCCCTCCTCCTCCTCCTTTTCGCTGTGCTGCCTATACAGGCGCAGAAGTATGCTTGTGTCCGCACGGAGTACATCCTCCACAGCGTGCCTGAATATTCGCAGGCCATCAACAAGATCAACCGCTATGCCGAGGAATGGCAGCAGGAGATTGCCGCCAAGCAGCAGCACCTTGACGAGCTGCGCCAGCAGTATCAGCAGGAGGCCTACCTCTTGCCCGACAACCTGCGCCAGCGCCGTCAGGATGAGATGCACAACCTCGAAACAGAAATCCGCACCCTCCAGCATCAGCGCTTTGCCGCAGGCGGCGACCTCGACCAGAAACGTGCTGAGCTCATGAAGCCTGTGCAGGACCGCGTCTATAACGCCATCGAGCGCGTGGCTCGCGAGAAGAGCTATGCCTTCGTCTTCGACAAGTCGGCTTCCGCAACGCTTATCTATGTGAGCGACAAATACGACATCAGCAACCAGGTCCTCGAAATGCTGGGCGTCAAGCCAGGCTCTACCAGCGGTGCTGATGCCGCTGCTTCGCCCTCATCATCGAGCAGTCCAGCCAAGGGTTCCTCCTCCAAGCCCTCATCATCGAGCGCCAAGGATGTGACCCGCGCCCCTAAGAATAAATAATAAAAAAAATACATAACAACACAACATGAAAAAGAAAATCATCGTAGCAATGGTTGCACTGCTGGCTTTCGCCGGTACTGCCACCGCACAGAAGACCATCAAACTCGGTCACATCAACTCTAACGCCCTCATGGAAATCATGCCAGGTCGCGATACCGCTATGACACTCTTGCAGAAAGAGGTTGAGGACCTCCAGTCTGAGATGGAGACCATGAAGAAGGAGTATGAGAATCGTGTCAACGACTATTTGGCCAAGAAGGACCAGCTCTCCGAGCTCATCCGTAAGACCAAGGAGAGCGACCTCCAGGCAATGGGTGCTCGTATCGAAGAGTTCCAGGCAAACGCTCAGACCCTTCTCGAAAAGCGTCAGGAAGAGCTTCTCAAACCCATCGTTGACCGTGCCAAAGAGGCTATCGAGCAGGTGGGTAAGGAAAACGGCTACACCTACATCTTTGATGCAGGTATCGGCACCATCCTCTATTCTCAGGATAGCGACGATATCATGCCCCTCGTCAAGAAGAAACTCGGCCTCAAATAATTGAGCCTGCCGACCCTTTGCAGAGAGGCGGCGGCTTCAGCCGCCGCCTCTCTATTTTATCATAGTCTATAGCAAGATCATGCAGAAAGGAGAATCATGTTAGCCAAGACCTACGGCGCCGCCATCTGCGGTGTCCGCGCCATGATGGTCACCGTCGAAGTGAGCGTCGATGCCGGCGTCTATTTCGCTATCGTCGGCCTGCCCGATAGTGCCGTCAAGGAGAGCCAGCAGCGCATCGCCACCGCCCTCAGCCAGTACGGTTTCCACATCCCGGGCAAGAAAGTTATCGTCAATATGGCTCCTGCCGACATCCGCAAGGAGGGCGCCTCCTACGACCTCACCATCGCTATCGGCATCATGGCGGCCTCGGGCAACATGCGCAGCGACGACCTCGACAAGTACGTCATCATGGGCGAACTCTCGCTCGACGGCAGCCTGCGGCCCATCAAGGGCGTCCTCCCCATAGCCATCGAGGCTCGCCGTCTGCACTATAAAGGCATCATCCTCCCACGCGAGAATGCCCGCGAAGCCGCCATCGTCAACAATCTCGAAGTCTATGGCGCCGACAATATCAAGCAGGTCATCGACCATCTCAACGGCGAAGAGTACCTGCAGCAGACAATAGTAGATACGCGCGCGGAGTTTGCCAGCCACCTCAACCAGTACGACTGCGATTTTGCCGATGTGAAAGGGCAGGAGAGCATCAAGCGTGCTCTTGAGATTGCTGCCGCCGGCGGCCACAACGTCATCATGATAGGACCTCCGGGCTCAGGCAAGACTATGCTTGCCAAGCGTCTCCCCTCCATTCTGCCACCCCTCAGCCTTGAAGAATCGCTCGAAACCACGCAGATTCACAGTGTTGCCGGCAAGATGAACAAGGAGGACAGCCTCATCGCCGTGCGTCCCTATCGTTCGCCGCATCACACCATCTCCGATGTCGCCCTCTGCGGCGGCGGCATAAATCCCCAGCCCGGAGAGATAAGTCTGGCACACAACGGCGTGCTCTTCCTTGACGAGCTGCCCGAGTTCAAGCGCACGGTCCTCGAAGTGCTGCGTCAGCCCCTCGAAGACCGCCATGTCACCATCTCGCGTGCCAAGACCACCGTCGATTTCCCCGCCAGCTTCATGCTCGTGGCGGCCATGAACCCCTGTCCCTGCGGCTACTACAACCACCCGACCATCGAATGCACCTGTCCTGCTGGGGCTGTCAACAAGTACCTCAACAAGATCTCAGGCCCGCTCCTCGACCGCATAGACCTGCAGATAGAGGTGATACCTGTGCCATTCAACGAGCTGGCTAACAAGAAGGCAGGCGAGAGCAGCGAGGTCATCCGCGCCCGCGTCATCGCTGCCCGCAAGATACAGGAGGAGCGCTTCAAGGACTGCCCAGGCATCCACTGCAACGCCCAGATGAGCACCAAGCTCTCCAACCGCTTCTGTGTGCTCGACGAGCCCAGCAAGGAGCGTCTCAAACTGGCCATGGAGAGCCTCGGCCTCTCGGCACGAGCCTACGACCGCATCGTCAAAGTTTCCCGCACCATAGCCGACCTCGAAGGCGCGCCCAACATCACTGTCGAGCATATCAGCGAGGCCATCAACTATCGCAGCCTCGACCGCGAGAGCTGGGGCAGATAAAAACTTTAACCTTTTTGACACCGATGAACCTAATAGACATATTACGAGAACAGAAACAGATGAAAATGAAAGGCGGTTTGTACCACAAGGTGCAGATTGACTTGACATACAATTCTAACCATATCGAAGGAAGCAAACTCACCCACGACCAGACGCGGTTTATTTTTGAAACTAATACGATTGGTGTTGAAAAGGATACAACCATAAATGTTGATGATATCATTGAAACCAGCAATCATTTTCGTTGTATTGATTATCTGATTGACCACGTTTTAGCCCCTTTGTCGGAAGATTTCATCAAGCAATTGCATTTCATTCTGAAACAAGGAACGTCGGATAGTAGGAAGGATTGGTTCAATGTGGGAGAATACAAGCGTCTGCCTAACGAGGTAGGGGGAAAGGACACAACATTGCCTGAGGCAGTTCAAGGGGATGTTCAAACTTTGCTTCGTGATTATAATGCATTCTTTTTGGAGGCAGAGCGAACCGATGAGGAACGTTTTAATGCCATTCTCGACTTCCACCAACGTTTTGAAAGTATTCATCCATTTCAAGACGGAAACGGCCGCGTAGGTCGCCTTATCATGTTCAAGGAATGCCTTGCCCACGACATTGTTCCGTTCATTATTACCGAAGAACTCCGTTTCTTTTATTACCGTGGGTTGCATGAGTGGCCCGAAATTCCTGGCTATCTCCGCGACACCTGCCTTACCGCGCAAGACGAGTTTAAGTCGGTGTTGAAATATTATAGGGTGGAGTACTAAAGTTTTTTCAGGGGGACGATTGTGTAAAATATGAATATTGTCAATAATGTTGCATTTGTAATTTGAATTCAACGACCGCGAGAGCTGGGGCAGATAGGGGCCATGTACAAATAGAAACCGCAGAGATGAACGCCAAGCAGAAATTCCTCACCGTTACAGCCGTATGGATAATCATTTCGATGATCTTGTCCTTCATCGACCTATCCTATTCATTAGACTCTGTTGCGTCGTTCATCATCGTCATGCTCAACAGGCTGCTGATGCTGGCGGTCTTCATCATGCTGCTGACAGCAAGTCCCGGAGAGACATGTCGCGCCGCGTCTCTACTCAAACGGCCAGCCAAGACCGGCGTGGCGGCCTATATCGTAGGCATCGTGGGTGCCATAGTGCGGTTTCACATCAACCTGCAGGAAATCATCCACGAAAGTGTTCCCGAGCAGGCTTTCGCGGCTGTTTCGGGCATCAGCGCCCTCAACCTGCTCTATGTCGTGCTCTGCTTCTTTGCCTACTATCGTATTGGCCGTCGAGCCAGGAAAGGCAGCCTGCTGCGCATCAGTGCCATCGTAGCCGCCTGGTGGCCGCTTGTCAGCTATCTGACCATCACCACGGTCACCATCACCCATCTCCATCAGTTCTTCTTCGGGGGCGCAGGCAGCTTCCTCCTCATCAGCTCCTACATCTCCACCATCATCTCGCACCTCTCGATAGCCCTCTGTGTGCTTGCTTTGCGCAAAGAGTTAGGCAGCTCAAGGAGGGAAGACTGACTCTGGCGAGGCCGATACAAACACCTATAGGGGAGTTCTATAAATTAAAATAATGTTAATCATTTTGTTATGTCGGAAAATT
>JAKSML010000006.1 GCA_024400665.1 Bacteroidales bacterium | reverse complement strand
CTCTCTGCGTGTAGGCTATTTTGCGTGTATGTGGCACAGCGTCAGTGCTTTGCGTTATTCTGTCACCGAACAGGCGGTTGGCGCAGGCTCATTTTTGCTGAAATCAGGGTTGCGGAGGGCGTTTTTGCGGCGTTTCGGCGGAGGGCACGATGGGGCGAAATGTTAAAACGGAGCGGAGGATTCTTTAACATTATGGCTCTTTCGCGTTAATGTGTGTTAAATATCGCTGTTTTATCGAAAAAGATTTTGCTATTTTCAAAAAAAGTCGTATCTTTGCATCCGGTTAGCAAAGAGAGATTGTCGCCCCAAGGGCTTTCCGCGGCAGCTCCGCCTGTCTTCCGCCTGACCTCCGCTCGCGCGCACGGAGTTGGACCGAAGAAGGGCACAGGGTCGAGACCCTCTCCGGCAGGACCAAGACAAACAGTGTATCGGCTCGCATCGGCCTAATTAGAGACCTGGGATAATAACCCAGTGATGCAAAAACAAAACGTATTATGGCTATTCTTACTGGTATCAACACGCGTCTCAGCGGCTCGGCAGGCGATTGGACTTTCACCCAGCGCAACGGCAAGACTATCGCCAAGCAGAAGGTGGCTCCCAAGGCTACGCCCGTCCGCACCTTCGCCACTCAGCGCCGCCGCGTGCAGTGGGGCAACATCGTCAACATCTTCCGTCAGTTTGAGGGCAACCTGCACCCCTCTTTCGAGAACAAGCGTCAGGGTGTGAGCGACTTCAACGAGTTCCTCCGCGCCAACATCGGCATCGTGCCCGTGTATCTGACGAAGGACGAGGCTCGCGGCGGCGGCGCAGTGGCAGCACCCTACCAGATCACCCGCGGCTCTCTGCCCTCCGTGGCTGTCAGCATCAGCACAGGGACGGACCCCAGCGTCAGCACCGACATCCTCGTCGGGACCTTCACGCCTGGCCCTCAGACGACCGTCGCCGATTTCAGCCGCGCCATCATCACCTCAAACACTGACTATCAGGATGGCGACCAGATCAGCTACTTCCGCCTGGATCAGACCGTCAGCGCCGACGGCATCCCCCGTGTGAAGGTCAACGCTTTCGAGTTCACCCTCGACCTCAGCGACACCACCGCCATGTCGGAGTATCCCGATGGCTTTGAGGTGGTCAGCGGCCACATCGGAGCGGAAAGCATGACCAACGGCGCCGTGACATGGGTGCACAGCCGCAGATCGTCCACCGGCACCCTCGTCAGCACGCAGCACCTCACCGTCTCGAACAACATCCTCACCGACTACCAGGGCGACGCCCAGCTGTGGGACGCTATCGAGAGCTACGGCGGCATCCGCAGGGAGCAGTTCCTGACGCCCAACATCGACACGGAAGAGCCTGTCGTGCCGCCCGAAGCGGCTCTTTAGTTAAGAGTTAAGAGTTAAGAAGGGGGGTCCTGGTCCTTGGGGGCTTTCCCTTCTTTTCTTAATTGATAATTGAAAATTGATAATTGAGAATTAGGGCGAGAGCCGGCTTTTTTAATTGATAATTGAAAATTGATAATTGATAATTAGGGCGGGAGCCGCCTTTTGTATTGTCAGTTCACTGGTCACAGTTCACAGTTCACCGTTCACAGGTCACCGTTCACAGATCACTGGGCGCTGGCTTTTGTGCGGGGGAGGGGTGGCGGAGGCAGTGGGCTTGGTAGGGGCAGGCGTAGGGGGTGTTGCAGCGGCCATAGTCGGAGGTGTCGGGGGCGATGTCGGGCTCGGGGCCGCGGAGGACTTCTTTGAGGTGCTGCAGCCGCTGGGGTATGTCGGCGGCGAGGCGCCGGGCTTGCTCGGTGACGTCGTGGCTGCGGAAGCCGTAGTCGCAGTCGGCGCAGAGGAGGTTGAAGCGTTTGATGCGCAGGGGCTTGGAGAAGAGGCTTTCGTGGGCTATGCGTGGGAGGGCGTGGGTGATGACGTAGTACTGTATGGCGACGTCGTTGAGGAGGGTGTCGGTGATGTTGTAGGAGCTTTTGACTTCGAAGATGGTGATGGTGCCGTCGAGGTTTTTGCGCACCACGTCGGCGAGGATGAGGACGTCGTCGTGGATGAATCCTGCCTCGAAGATTTCGACGGGGCCTTCTTGCTGGAGGAGGCTGGCGGTGAGGGCGGGGTAGCGGCAGATGTTCATGCCGAGGTGGAAGTTGAGGTCGATGGCGTCGGGGAAGGTGTCTTTGAAGGAGCGTTCGAAGGCGCGGCCATGGCGGAAGCGTTGGAGGGTCTCGGGCGAATAGTGTGCGAGCTTGGGGTGGTAGATGTCGAGATACATGGCGCGCTCGCATTGGAGGGAGCGGACATATACGGATTTGGTGAGGGTGTAGTTTTTCCTGGTCATCGGCGGCGGGGGAAGATGCGTGGCTGGCTGTCGGGGCAGAAGGCATCGAGCTTGGCGAGGAGGCGCAGGGGGTCGGCATCGACGAAGAGGGTCTTGCGGACGTCGGGGCTGAGGAGGTTCTCGTCAATCATGTTGTAGAGCTGCTGGATGAAGGGGTCGAAGTAGCCGTCGATGTTGAGGATGCCGACGGGTTTGTAGCAGAGGGCGAGCTGGTTGGACATGAGGATTTCGGTGACCTCGTCGAGGGTGCCGATGCCGCCGGGGAGGGCGACGAAGGCGTCGCAGAGGGCTATCATGTGGCTTTTGCGTTCTTGCATGGAGGCGACGAGGACGGTCTCGGCGCGGGGCTGGGAGTTGATGACGTCGTCGGAGAAGATGGTGGGGATGACGCTGACGACACGCGCGCCGCCGTCGAGGGCGGCTGAGGAGACGGCGCCCATGTAGCCGAGGTTGCTGCCGCCATAGACAAGGGTGCGGCGCTGGGCGGCGACGGCGCTGCCGAGCTGCTGTGCGGCGGTGAGGAAGCGGGGGTTGCGGCCAAGGTGCGAGCCGCAGAAGACGGCGAGGGTGTTGATCATGCTGTTTTTTTTCTTGGGGGGGGCTAGGGTTTCTAGTTTTTTCTAGGGTTTCTAGGGTTTCTAGTTTTTTCTAGGGTTTCTAGGGTTTCTAGTTTTTCTAGGGGTTTTGGGAGGAAATCGGTGGGGCGGGGGCCCCACCGATTCTTATTTTGGGGGAGGTTTCTATTTGCGACGGAGGACGGCGTGGGCCTTCTCGACGATGTTGGCGGCGCGGAGGCCGTAGTTGGTGAGCATCTCGTCGGGGGTGCCGCTCTCGCCAAACTTGTCGTCAACAGCCACATACTCCATGGGGGTGGGGCAGTGGAGGGCGAGGGCCTGGGCTACGCTGTCGCCCATGCCGCCATTGAAGAGGTGTTCTTCGCAGGTGACGACGGCGCGGGTCTTGCGGGCGGAGGCCACGATGGCCTCGACATCGAGGGGCTTGATGGTGTGGATGTTGATGACCTCGGCGCTGATGCCTTCGGCTTCGAGGGCTTTGGCAGCTTCGAGGGCTTCCCATACGAGGTGGCCGCAGGCGAAGAGGGTGACGTCCTTGCCTTCGTTGAGGAGCTGGGCCTTGCCAATCTCGAACTTGGCGCCTTCCTCGGTGAAGTTGGGCATCTTGGAGCGTCCGAGGCGGAGATAGACGGGGCCTACGTGCTCGGCGGCAGCGAGGGTGGCAGCCTTGGCCTGGTTGTAGTCGCAGGGGACGAGGACGGTCATGTTGGGCAGAGCCTTCATGAGGGCGATGTCCTCCATGGTCTGGTGGGTGGCGCCGTCTTCGCCGAGGGAGATGCCGGCGTGGGAGCCGCAGACCTTGACGTTCTTGTTGGAGTAGCAGACCACCTGGCGGATCTGGTCATAGACGCGGCCGGTGACGAACTCGGCGAAGCCGCCGAGGAAGGGCACTTTGCCGCAGAGGGACATGCCGGCAGCGATGCCGACCATGTTGGCCTCGGCGATGCCGCACTGGACGAAGCGCTCGGGGAAGGCTTTGGCAAAGTCGTTTATCTTGACAGAACCGCAGACGTCGGCGGTGAGGGCCACGACGTCGGGGTTGCGCTGTCCAGCCTCTAAGAGTCCCATGCCGAAGCCGGCGCGGAGCTCCATGGATTTCTTGTTTTCGTATGTCTTCATATAAATATGTATTTATTCTTTATTAATGTTGTGTTTTTTCTAAGTTCACAGCCGTCTGCTGGGCGGCGGTGATGGTGAAGCGGGCGGTGCGTGCCGACAGGTAGTCGGCGGCCTCGATGGGGCGCAGGACGACTTGATAGGTGCCAGGCATGAGGACGAGGCGCTCGTCGAAGGTGTCGGGGCTAAGGTCGCAGACCCACTGCATGGCGCCGCCTTTGAGGAGATAGACGCTGCCCATCGTGGGCACCTTGGGCTTGCTGAGGGCGAGCTGCCCGGGCTGCGGGATTTGGAGCCCGGTGTGGGTGCCGCAGCGCACGCTGACGCGGCTGAGATGGGTGACGGGAGTTGTGAGGACGTCGATGTCGTAGAGCCCGTTGAGGTAGCTGACGGTGGTGCCGAGCGGCTGGGCTGCCAGGATGGCGGCGCTGTCGTGCTGATGCACGAGGACGGTGTAGGCGGGCACCTGGAAGGGGGTGCGCTTGCTGTCCATCTGTACGGCAAGGCTGCCTTGCGGGGCGGAGAGGACGGTGGTGGCGCCGTTGGTGAAGCGGCGGCTGTTGAAACGGAGCTCGGGCTTGGTATAGACCACCACGTCGTAGTTGATGAGGGGATCGACCACGAGGGTGTCGATGCCGTTCTCGGTGTCGTAGTGGTAGATGGTGGCGAGCTTGAGGGCGCGGGTGTCGTGGTCGAAGAATGCCACGGGCACATCAGTCTCGAAGAGATGATTGTTGGCGTCGTGCAGCTCAATCGGGAGCTTGACGGTCTTGCTGGCGGTGTTGAAGGTGAGCATCAGGACGGGGAAGAGGCTGATCTCGGAGGATATGATATCGATGGGGAGGCTGCCGCTGTTCTGGAAGTCCTTGTCGTCGCCGATGCCGATGAACCAGGTGCGGAGGACGTTGCCGCTGCTCTGTATCTGGCGGGTGACCTTCACGATGTCGCCGTCGGGGTCGTCGATATGGTCGGTGATGACGACGATGATGTTGCGCGACTGCTCGTCCTTTGGGAAGTCGTTGAGCGAGCTGTTGAGTGCCGTGGCGGCAGTGCATCCGCCATGAGGGACAAGCGTCTTGATTTTGCTTTGCAGCTTATAGGTGTTGTCCTTGGCGAAGGGGACTTCGAGGTTGGTGGCGTAGTCGTGGTCGTTGAGATGGCCGAAGACGCGGAGCGCCACTTCGAGGTCGGGCTGGCCGTGGATGCTGTCGATAAGGTGCAGGAGCACTTGCTGCGTCACCTTGATTTTGGCGTCGCTCTGCCACTTGTCCCACATGCTCTGCGAGCAGTCGAGGACGAGCAGCACACGCGTCTTCTGAGGTGTGGCAGCGGGCTTCTGCGCCACGGCGGCGATGCCGAGCGAGAGGAGCAGTACTATGAGCGCAAACCGTTTCAAGATGGCGGGAGATATTTAGAAGTCGCCGAGGGTTTCTTCGAGCTGTGCGAGGGCCTTGGGGAGGTCGTCGGCGGAGACGACGGCGCCGTGGTATTTGTTGGTGCCCTGCATGAAATCGACGCCGTAGCCCATCTCGGTGGTGAGGATGACAGCCACGGGGCTGCCCTTGCCGGTGAGAGCTTTGGCCTTTGCCATGCCGTCGAGGACCTGCTGCATGTCGTTGCCGTTTTCGATGACCACGACGGTCCACATGAAGGCTTCGAGCTTGGCTTTGAGGTCGCCGAGGTTCATGACTTGGTCGGTGGTGCCGTCGATCTGCTGGTGGTTGTAGTCGATGGTGGCGATGAGGTTATCGACATGCTTGGCGCCAGCGAACATGAGGGCTTCCCAGATTTGGCCTTCCTGGATCTCGCCGTCGCCGTGGAGGGTATAGACGAGGGTGTCGTCGCCGGTCATTTTCTTGCCGAGGGCGGCGCCGATGCCGACGCTGAGGCCCTGTCCGAGAGAGCCGCTGGCCATGCGGATGCCGGGGAGGCCGTGCTCGGTGGAGGGGTGGCCTTGGAGGCGGGTGCCGAACTTGCGGAAAGTGTTGAGCTCAGACACGGGGAAGTAGCCGCGGCGGGCCATGGTGCTGTAGATGACAGGGGTGATGTGGCCCTGAGAGACGAAGAGCATGTCCTGGCCTTTGCCGTCCATGGAGAAATGCTCGGGGTCGTGCTTCATGATTTCGAACTGCATGGCAGTCATCCAGTCGGCGGTGCCCAGAGAGCCGCCGGGGTGGCCGGATTTGGCTGCTGTAGTCATACGAAGGATATCGCGGCGGATCTGCGTGGCGATAGTTTGGAGTTCTTTTGTAGATTTCATTATGCGTATATTTTGTTATTATCTTAATCGATGAAGAAAGGAGTGCGACGCTGCCGCGTCCTGCCTGCGGTATGGCAGACGGGACGCCTCAGTGGCGCGGGCAGGAGCGCGGAGGCTCAGAGGCGGAAGATGTACTGGCGGCTGTTCTGGTCGTAGCAGATGAGCTCTTCGCCTTTGCGGGTGCAGGTGACGGCGAGGGCGTTCTCATGCTCGTCGGTGACGGTGCCTTTGCCCTTGTTGCCGGTCATGATGATGTGGCCCCACACGCGGCCGTTGGCGCCGTTGCCAGAGATGGAGATGACCTCGGTCTGGGGCGTCTCTTTGCGCACGGCAGGCTTGGGAGCGGGCTTGGGAGCGGGGGCTTCCTCGACAATTTCGGGTACGGAATCTTCGACGATTTCGGGCTCGACAGCCACCGGTGTGGTGTCGATTTCGGTTTCGTTATCGTTCTGAGACTGCTTGCAGCCGACGAACAAAAGTGGCATAACAGCCATTAAAATGAGGAATAAACAATGCTTTTTACTAATCATAATACTATATATTTTGAAGTTGCAAAGTTACACAATTCTTTTCAATAATGCACTATTTTTGAAAAAATAATTTTTATTTTTAAAATATGAAAAAATAATCGTAACTTTGCAAATTCTTTGACACAGTATAAAAAATCATTGATAACTCAGTATAACAATCAAGTATGAACAGAAAATCGATTATCGGACTGATACTAATTTTTGGAATCTTTGTCGGATATATGTGGTGGATTGCGCCCAGCAAAGAGGAAATTGCCGAGCGTCAGCGCATCAATGACTCTATTCGCACGGCGCTTGCCGACTCCATCCGCACTGCCGACAGCTTAGCTTCGGTGAAGGCTCGCTTGGACAGCCTCGCCGCCCAAGGCGACACCATGGCGCAGCGCCAGCTTCAAATGCACCAGCGCGGCGACATGGGCGTGTTCAACGCCAGCGCATACGGCGACACCGTCAACGTGACCGTGAAGAACGAGAAGATGTGCGTGAATATCTCCAATATGGGCGCACAGGTGCGCGAAGTGGTGCTCAACGACTTCACCACCTTCGACAACCGCCCCTTGCAGCTCATCACCCCGGCTGACGACAACATGAACCTCGTGTTCTCCACCGAGGACAACCATGTGGTCAACACCCGCGACCTTGTGTTCGTTCCCTATCGCGTGTATGGCGACAAGACGGAGCGCATCACTGCCAGTACCCAATATGAGATTGCCAGCAACGAGGCCATCGACCTTAGGCTGAGAGCATACGTGGGCGACAGCAACGGCAATGTGGGCAACCAATATCTCGAATTCAGATACTATTTCGTTGGCGACGAGTATAATGTGGATTTCGATGTCAGCACCCATGGCCTCTCCAAGGTCATCCGCAGCAGCAACTATATGGACTTCGAATGGCACAACAAGATGAACCGCCAGGAGAAGGTGGATGCCAGCACCCGCGGCAGCAAGAACCGCAATAAGGACCCCGAGAAGTTCTATTCCAGCATCTACTACCGTGCTGCGAAGGACGATGTGGATGAGGTCGGCCGCGGCCGCGATGCCGACAAGAGCGTGAAGACCTCTGTGGAATGGGTGGCTTTCAAGCAGCAGTTCTTCTGCGCCATCCTTCAGGCCGACAGCACCTTCCAGAATGCCGACCTCTCGCAGGTGACCGACAAGGAAAACAAGGATGCCGACTACCTCTGCGATATGAGCGGCACCATAGGTCTCACCTACGACAACGAGCATGACTGCACCATGGGCATGAGCTTCTATTTCGGCCCCACCAAGTTCCGCGACCTTCGTGCCATGCACCGCGGCTTTGAAAAGATGCTGCCCCTCGGCTGGTGGATCTTCTCCCGCTTTGTGAGCCGCTGGCTTATCATCCCCACCTTCAACTTCCTCGAGACCTTCAACTGGAACTACGGTATCATCATTATCGTCTTCACCTTCTTGCTGCGCCTCCTGCTCTTCCCCCTCACCTTCAAGTCCTATCAAGGCTCTGCCATCATGCGCATCCTCAAGCCTGAGATGGATGCCCTCAACAAGAAATATCCTAACCCCGAGGATGCTATGGCTAAGTCGCGCGAGATGACAGCCATTCAGAAGAAGGCGGGCTACAGTCCTTTGGCGGGCTGCCTCCCTGTGCTTATTCAGATGCCCATCCTCACGGCAATGTTCATGTTCTATCCTTCTGCCATCGAGCTGCGTCAGAAGCACTTCCTCTGGTGCGATGACCTCTCGACCTACGACAGCATCCTCGACCTCGGCTTCAACATACCGCTCTATGGCGACCATGTCTCGCTCTTCTGCCTGCTGATGTTCGGAATGCAGTTCTTCTACACCTGGTACACCATGCGCAGCCAGTCAGCACAGGCCACTATGCCCGGCATGAAGTTCATGATGTATTTCATGCCCTTCATGATGCTCTTCATGTTCAACAGCATGGCAGCAGGTGTCAACCTCTACTACTTCGTCTCCCTCTCCCTCACCATGCTGCAGATGATTCTCATCCGCAAGTTCACCAGCGAGAAGAAAGTCCGCGCCCGCATGGCTGCCTACGATGCCAAGCACAAGAGCTCCAAGAAGGGCGGCGCTCAGAAGAAGAGCAAATTCCAGCAGCGTCTCGAAGAGATGCAGAAGATGACTGAGGAGATGCAGAAGAAACAGCGCAACGAGATGCAGGGCCGTCGCTAAGGCTCGGGCACGCGTAAGATAACACCCCGCTGGCGGAACGGCTTTTCCGCCACAATAAGAATAAAGAATAATGAATTAATATATAAACAAAAAAAGTAAAACATCATGTTAGTAGCTATTGTTGCCACATTCGTCATCGGATATGCCTGCATTGCGCTCGAACATCCGTTGAAAGTTAACAAGACTGCCACAGCACTGCTCCTCGGAGTCATACTGTGGACTCTCTACGCATTTGCTCATGCCCAGTTTGCCGGCCTCATTCCCGCCGATTCTACATGGACCAATGAGCTCACCCATCACCTCGGTTCCACTGCCGAAATCGTCTTCTTCCTCCTTGGCGCCATGACCATCGTGACCCTCGTGGACGAATATCAGGGTTTCAGCATCATCACCGACCATATTACCACGCGCAACAAGAAGAAGCTCCTCTGGGTGCTCAGCATCATCACCTTCTTCCTCTCTGCCGTGCTTGACAACATGACCACCGCTATCGTCATGTGCGCTCTGCTCCGCAAGCTCATTGCCGACCAGAAAGAGCGCTGGCTGTATGCTGGCATGGTCATCCTGGCAGCTAACGCCGGTGGCGCATGGAGCCCCATCGGAGACGTCACCACCATCATGCTGTGGATTGGCGGTCAGGTTACCACTGTCAACATCATGGTCAAGACCCTCCTTGCCTCTCTTGCCTGCCTCGTGGTGCCCTGCGCTCTGCTCGGCCTCACCCTCAAGGGCGACATCGAAGCTGGCGAAAACAGTGAGGCTGGCGTGAAGATTGACAAGAAATGGCAGGTGCTCATTTTCTGTGTGGGTATCGGCGCCCTCGTCTTCGTCCCCATCTTCAAGACCATCACCCACCTTCCCCCGTACCTTGGCATGCTCTTCGGCCTCTCCGTCCTTTGGATCCTCACCGAAATCATCAGCCGCAAGTACTCTAAGGACAACGTCGTTCTTCCCACTGCTTCTAAGACCCTCGAACATATCGATACTCCCAGTATCCTCTTCTTCCTTGGCATTCTGATGGCTGTGGCCTGCCTCGAAACCTGTGGCGCCCTCGGCATGTTGGCTGCCAGCCTCAACGAGACCTTCATCAATATGACTGTTGGCACCGAGTCTGTGGGCTTCTTCCTCATCGACCTCATCATCGGCGTCCTCAGCTCCATTATCGATAACGTTCCCCTCGTGGCAGCCTCTATGGGCATGTATCCCCTCGATGGCGGCCTCTTCGGCGTCAACCATCCCTTCTGGGAGTTCCTGGCATACTGCGCTGGTACTGGTGGTAGCCTTCTCATCATCGGTTCTGCTGCTGGTGTTGCCGTTATGGGTATGGAGAAGATTGACTTCATCTGGTACCTTAAGAAAATTTCGCCTCTGGCACTTGCCGGTTACCTTGCCGGTGCAATTGTTTTCATCCTCATGGATGTGACCCTTTTTGAAAAAGTAGAATGGCTTCGAAACTTAGCTTAGCTTTTCAAAGTTGGCGCTGCCGCAGCGGGTGGCGGAAGGTTTTCGACATTGTTGTCGGACTTTTCGCCCTCGCGGGCTTTGCCATCATAAGCGCCTGGGCTATCTATCAGCTCGGGTTTACCAAAAACCGCGGTGCTATCGACCGCAATACGCGCTCCATGCTCTCTGTTGATGAGATGAAGTCGCTCAAAGACTCCGATCTCACAGACGAGCAGGTGCAGCAGCTCTGGATGCAGCAATACGTCAAACTCGCTGCTTTCAGCAGATTCTATCCCACCAATGCCCAGCTCATCACCCAGGCTGCGCAGTACAGCCACGACCCCATGATGGTTGATCGCATGATGAAGGCATGCAGCCTCTATATAGAAGATGCCGCCGACTATCAGAAGGTCATGCGCGAGGTTGAGCAGATCCTCAACAAATATCCGCAGCAGGAGACGGGCAACGTCATCACCTGGATGAATGGTGCCGAGTGGGATGCCCTCAAAGATGCCATTGTTCGCGACAAGGCCCTTATTGTCGAGGCTGGCCGTCTCACAGGCGTGGAGCCCCGCCTTATCGTGGGCTGCCTTATAGGCGAACAGATACGCCTCTTCAACACTAACCGCGAGGCCATCAAGAAATATCTTGGGCCCGTCAAGGTCCTCAATGTGCAGTCGCAGTTCTCTTATGGTGTCAACGGCATCAAACTGATGACCGCCAAGACCATCGAAGAGCACCTCAAAGACCCTAAGTCGGAATACTACATGGGCAAACGCTACGAGCATCTGCTCGACTACACCGTCACGGGTGCTGCACAGGACGACGAACGCTACAAACGTCTCGTTGACTATCGCAACCACCTCTATTCCTATCTCTACACGGCTTGCATCCTCCATCAGACTATGCTGCAGTGGAAGCGTGCAGGCTACGACATCAGCGACCGCCCCGATGTGCTCTTCACCCTCTTCAACGTAGGCTTCTCGCAGTCTGTGCCAAAGCCGGATCCTGTCTGCGGCGGCTCTCATATCCGCATTCGCGACAAGGTCTATACCTTCGGCGCCATCGGCTTCGACTTCTACTACTCTGGCGAGCTGGCAGAGGATTTCCCCTTCTGGCGTCAGCGTTTCATCCCGGGTGATGAAGACCTTACCGACGAGGAGATTGCCTACATCCAAGGCAGCGTGAGCAACTGCAAGCGTCCGCCACGAGGCTTGGAATATATGAAGAAAGACTCTGTTGTCGCAGCTCCTGTCGAGACCCTTCCCGTCATCGATGATGGTGAGGATGAATACGCAGGTACCTACGCCAACGAATAAAAAGAAAAAATATGCCGAAGAGAACCTCGCGTCAAGCCCGGTTCTCTTCAGCATAAATAGCCTTGACGGTCATAATAGCCATTTTGGACCGTCATGACTTCAAGAAAATCATACAAAAAACAATCAGTTAATCAATTATGAAAAAACTCACACACGTTCTTGCCCTCGCGCTTGTCGCCACCCTCGTGGCCTCTTGCGGTGGCAATAAGCAGCCTGCCAACAGCATGACCTTCCGTCAGCTTGGCAACACAGACCTTCAGGTCAGCGAAATCAGCATCGGATGCTCCGCATTCGGCAAAATGGACACGGCACAGAGCCGTGCTTTCATGGACATCGCCATCGACAGCGGTGTCAACTACATTGACATCTATGATGCCAGCCCCGTTGTGCGTGACAATATCGGCTACGCGCTTCAAGGACGTCGCGACAAGATGATCATCCAGGGCCATATTGGCTGCTGGTGGAACGGCGAGTCATACGAACGCACTCGTGACGTGGAACAGTGCAAGAAAGGCTTTGAAGACCTCCTCGCACGTCTCGGCACCGACCATATCGAAGTGGGCATGATTCATATTGTTGATAATCCAGATGAGTGGGATACTCTCGTCAGCAGCCCTTATATCGAATATGTCAAGCAGCTCAAGGCTGAAGGTAAGATTCAGCACATCGGTCTTAGCAGCCATAATGCTGAGGCAGCCCTCAAGGCAGCCAAGAGCGGCCTTGTCGAGGTTATCATGTTCAGCCTCAATCCTGCCTTTGACCGTCTTAGCTCCGATGTCAGTGCTTGGGACCCCGAAGCCGACAAGAAGATGCTGCCTGGCATAGACCCTGTCCGCGTAGAGCTCTATGACTACTGCGCCCAGCACGGCATCGCCATCACCGCCATGAAGGCCTTCGGCAGTGGCGGCGGCATGCTCCTTGATGCTAAGCGCTCACCGCTCCATATCGCGCTCACCGTCAATCAGTGTCTTGCTTACGCTCTCGCTAAGCCTTGTGTGGCTACGGCTGTATGCGGCGCCAACACCAACGAAGAGCTTCTTGCCGACCTTGCCTACCTCCATGCAACTGAAGCCGACAAAGACTACAACGCCGCCCTCAGCACCCAGCCTCAGTCGGCAACTTCAGGCGACTGCACCTACTGTAACCATTGCGCCCCTTGCCCCCAAGGCATCCAGATAGCTGCAGTCAACGAGCTTCTCGACAAGGCCCTTGCTGCTCAGAACGACGGCAAGCCTGTTCCCGCCGACGTGCAGGCCGCCTACGACAAGCTTGAACATCACGCTTCCGAATGTGTGGATTGTGGGGCTTGTGTTGGTCGCTGCCCCTTCCAAGTCGATGTGCCTGCCCGTATGAAGCTGGCAGCCAGCACTTTCGGCAAGTAATGAGGTAAACCGCATCACAAGATACCCCAAAAAGTAAAAAAAACCTTCGAAAAAGACAAAAAATAACTATTAAGCGTTAATTGTCTGTACGATTGTTAATAACTTAATATTATTGAAAATCAGTATTATATAAAAAACGCTGCAAAAAAAATAGCAATAAAGTTTGCTAATTCAAAAAAAAGTAGTACTTTTGCAGTCGCTTTCGAGGGTCCAGATGTGGATTGTTGATGCTCTTTCCCATGCGGATAAGAAAGCCCAAAGAACAACGAAAAAAATAGAACAAAGATATGGCAAAGAAGAACAAAGATGCAAGAGTGCAGGTAATCCTCGAGTGCACCGAGCAGAAGAATAGCGGCGTTCCCGGCATGAGCCGTTACGTCACCACTAAGAACAAAAAGAACACTCCCGAACGTTTGGAGCTTAAAAAGTACAACCCGTACTTGAAGAAAATGACTGTACATAAAGAAATCAAGTAATAATAGGAGATAAAGAACTATGGCAAAAAAAGTTGTTGCAACCCTGAAAACCAATACTGGTAAAAGCTACGCTAAGGTGATCCGTATGGTTCGCTCTCCCAAAACTAACGCCTATACCTTCCAAGAGTCTATCGTACTCTCTGATCAGGTACAGGAATTCCTCAAGAAAAAGTAATAATAATATTTTTTTTCATACGCTTTTGTTTTGGTCCTCGTTGTGAAACGGGGACTTTTTTTATTGTTGGGTGGTGCATCGTATAGTTTGTTGGAAGGTGCTGACATTCAAGATTGTATGATTGTCTTGTGTGGTTTTTTGGGCGGTGTTAGCCTGAATATTCTTGTGACTGAAATGTTAAAAATGATAATTTTTTTTGTGGTATCAAAAAAAATGTGTATCTTTGCAAAATCAAAAAAACTTACAAAAGGACGAACGACATTGTGTGATGGCTCATTAAGTGGTATCCTATTTGTTTCGGCCAGTTGTAAGGGAATATAATAGAGAAAAGTATAATAATATTTTTTTTCATACGCTTTTGTTTTGGTCCTCGTTGTGAAACGGGGACTTTTTGTGTCATCACTTTCTCATCATTGTTTGCGGAGTAAACTATAGCAACAGAGGCAAAGGCTGCGTGCTCACCATCGGCTGTGAAGGCGAAGAGTGGACGCTGCGTGTCACGGGCACATTCCAAGGCAACGACTTTGAGCTCACCTACAGGGGTGCGCTAAACTTTGAATATCTGCTCGAATAGCAGGTGATGTCATGTGGCGCATTATTGAGAATGCACCGTTGGCGATAGGGTTGAGGAGGGCAAATTCCCATGTCCTCCTCACTCTTTTGTGCGGGCGCTGACGGTGTGATTTGAAATCGCACTTTCCGTTGTGGATGACGGGCAGAAAATTTCTTTTTCATATTTGAAAAAATCTTTGTATCTTTGCAATTTAGTTACTTTTCGCGACAATGTTGCGTAAAGGTTTGTTATTGTATGGTTTAAATGAGAAAATAAATTTATATATATTAATTATTCATGAGCTACAAGGAATACAAACAGCTTAACATGACCCAGATTGGCGAGGACATCCGCAAATTCTGGGAAGAGAATGAGACTTTTGAGAGAGGTCAGAAACTGTCTGAGGGTCATCCCTCGTTTGTCTTCTATGACGGTCCTCCGTCGGCCAACGGCAAGCCTGGCATCCACCATGTCATGGCGCGTACCATCAAGGACGTATTCTGCCGCTACAAGGCCCAAAAGGGCTTCCATGTAGATCGCAAGGCTGGCTGGGATACCCACGGTCTGCCTGTAGAACTGGGCGTGGAGAAGAACCTCGGCATTACCAAAGAAGACATCGGCAAGAAGATTAGCGTTGATGAATACAATCGTGCCTGCCGCACAGAGGTGCTGAAATACAAAGACCTCTGGGACGAGCTGACGAAGCAGATGGGCTACTGGGTTGACCTGAAGCATCCGTACATCACCTTTGAGAATGAGTATATCGAGACCTTGTGGTTCCTTCTGAAAAAACTTTACGACAAGGGCCTTCTCTACAAAGGCTACACTATCCAGCCTTTCAGCCCTGCTGCCGGTACAGGTCTTTCGAGCCATGAGCTGAATCTTCCGGGCTGCTACAAGGATGTGAAAGACACTACCTGCGTGGCAATGTTCCGTCTGAAAGGACGTAGCGAAGCCTTCGGCGCCGCATATGCTGACTTGGCAGCTAACAATACCTACGCTATAGCTTGGACTACCACGCCATGGACCCTGCCGTCGAACACGGCGCTCTGTGTCGGTCCCGCTATTGACTATGTGCTGCTCGAAACCACCCATCCCCAGACGGGTGAGCCCTGCCGCATCGTGATGGCAAAGCCCCTGATGGGCAACTTCTTCACCGAAGGCGAGCCTGACGAGAAGTCGAAGCTGTTGCATGCCACTGTCTTAGGAGAATGCAAAGGCACGCAGCTCGAAGGCATTGCCTATGAACAGCTCATCCCATGGGTGAAACCCACAGTGGTGAACGCTGCCGAGCAGACCCACCGCACAGCCGAAGAGGGCGAAGCTTTCCGCATCATTTTGGGCGATTATGTGACCACCGAAGATGGTACTGGTATTGTGCATATTGCGCCCACCTTTGGCGCAGACGATGCCCGCGTGGCCAAGAAGGCCGGCATCGGCGACTTGCTGATGTATGACGCTGAGGGTCGTCAGGCTCCGATGGTCGATCGCACTGGCAAATTCTGGAAGATAGAGGATCTCGACAGCGCTTGGGCCAAGGAGAATGTCGATATGCAGGCCTACGGCGAATATGCCGGCAAGTTTGTGAAGAACGCCTTTGACGCTACCAAGACTGACAAGGATATGAGCCTCGATGTGGAAATCGTCATCATGCTGAAAGGGCAGGGCAAGCTCTTCAAGAGCGAGAAGCATACGCACAGCTATCCTCACTGCTGGCGCACGGACAAGCCGGTGCTTTACTACCCCTTAGACAGCTGGTTTATCCGCACTACGGCTTTGCGCGAGCGCATGATAGAGCTGAACAAGACCATCAACTGGAAGCCGGAGGCCACGGGTTCGGGTCGTTTTGGCAACTGGCTGGAGAATATCGTTGATTGGAACTTGAGCCGCAGTCGCTATTGGGGCACCCCGCTGCCCATCTGGCGCACAGAGGATGGCCGCGAAGAGGTGTGCATCGGCAGTGTTGAAGAACTCCGCAAGGAAATCGACAAGTCTGTTGCCGCAGGCTTCATGAAGGAAAATCCCTACAAGAGCGAAGACTATAAAGCTTTCGACCTCCACAGACCCTATATCGACAGTGTCATCCTCGTGTCGCCCACAGGCAGAAAGATGATGCGCGAGCCTGACCTGATAGACGTGTGGTTCGACAGTGGCGCCATGCCATACGCCCAGATTCACTACATGGGCGAGCAGTTGAAAGAAAACCAGTTCCCCGCCGACTTCATCGCAGAAGGCGTTGATCAGACCCGCGGCTGGTTCTACACGCTCCATGCGCTGGGCACGATGTGTTTCGACAGCGTGGCTTTCAAGAACGTCATCAGCAACGGCCTCGTTCTGGACAAGAACGGCAACAAGATGTCCAAGCGTCTGGGCAACGGCGTCGATCCTTTCGCCACCCTCGACAAGCAGGGCCCCGACGCTACACGCTGGTATATGATTACTAACAGCCAGCCTTGGGATAACCTCAAATTTGACATGGATGGCATAGACGAAGTGCGCCGCAAGCTCTTCGGCACCCTCTACAACACCTACAGCTTCTTCGCGCTCTATGCCAACATCGACGGCTTCGAGTACCAGCAGCCCGATCTGCCTCTCCAGGAGCGTCCCGAGATTGACCGCTGGATTCTCTCCGAACTCAACACGCTGGTGAAGACTGTTGACGAGGCCTTTGGCGACTACGAGCCTACCCGTGCCGGCCGTGCCATTCAGGAATTTGTCGATGCTAACCTGAGCAATTGGTACGTGCGCCTCTGCCGTCGCCGTTTCTGGAAGGGTGAGATGACTGCCGACAAGATTTCGGCCTATCAGACTCTATACACCTGCCTTGAGACCTTGGCCCGCCTCATGTCGCCCATCGCGCCCTTCTTCAGCGAGCGCATGTTCCTCGACCTGAACAGCGTCACCCACCGCTTCGATACAGAGTCTGTCCACCACCTGCCGTTCCCCGAGATTCATGAAGAGATGATTGACAAGGCTCTCGAAGAGCGCATGCAGCTGGCACAGCAGATTTGCTCCATGGGCCTCTCGCTGCGCAAGAAGAGCAATCTGCGTGTGCGTCAGCCCCTTGCTAAGATTATGATACCCGCACAAAGCGAGGACTTCCGCCAGCAAGTGGAACGTGTGCAGCACCTCATCTGCTCCGAACTGAACATCAAGGGAATCGAGTTCCTCGCTCCCGACAACGACATTCTGGTGAAGCGCATCAAGCCCAATTTCAAGACCCTCGGACCCCGCTACGGCAAAATCATGAAAGCCATCAGCGCCGAGATTCAGAACTTCAACCAGCAGCAGATCAACGCCCTCGAAGCCTCTGGCAAGTGCGACCTTGACATCCAAGGCCAGCCTGTGGAAATCCTCATCAGCGATGTGGAGATTGCCACGCAGGACATACCCGGTTGGGTGGTGGCCAACGAAGGCAGCCTCACCGTGGCCCTCGATATCGTGGTCAGCGACGAGCTGAAGGCCGAAGGCCTTGCCCGCGAGATTGTGAACCGTATCCAGGGCATCCGCAAAGAGGGCTTCGACGTGACCGACCGCATCCGAGTGAGCTTGCTGCATGGCGAGTGGGACGAGGCTGTGGAGACCCACAGAGAATACATCTGCAACGAGATCCTCTGCACCGAGCTCACCCTCGTCGATTCCATCAGCGATCCCGCACAGCAGACCATCGAGGTCATCGAAGGTCAGCCCACGCAGGTTCTCGTGGTGAAAGCTTGAATTTGAGTGTCGGCGTGTGGCTGGCACCAATTACGAATAATGGATTTGGGCGGCAGGTGTTCCCGCCGCCCAAATTTCAAAAGCATCTTTTTCGATAAAGAAGCAACGATATTATGCAAGAACTGATAGACAAGATAAAGCAGATGGCTCGTGCCAATGCTGACACCGTGATTGAGTGGCGGCGGTGGATGCATCGTCATCCTGAGCTGAGCCAGCAGGAATACGGCACCATGGCCTTTGTCGCCGAAAGACTGCACGACATGGGTTTGGAACCGAAGACTGGCCTCGGCAAGACGGGTGTGATGGCCATGATACGTGGTGGTATTGAGCCCGACAGCTACTGTGTGGCGATGCGTGCCGATTATGATGCACTGCCCCTCACCGAAGCCACAGGGCTGCCCTTCGCTTCGGAGAACCCCGGTGTGATGCACGCCTGCGGACATGACATGCACACTTGTTCGCTCCTCGGCGCCGCCAAGATTCTCTGTGCTTTGCGCCAAGAACTGCGGGGCAGCGTGATGCTCATCTTTGAGCCCTCCGAGGAGATGTACCCCGGCGGAGCCCGCATGATGATGGATGACGGCCTCTTTGATGAAGTGACCCCCAACGAGATATATGCCTTCCATTGTCTCCCTGAGATGGAGTGCGGACGTATCGGCATGAAGAAAGGCCGTTACATGGCTTCGACTGACGAGCTGTATTGGACCATCAAGGGCCGCGGAGGTCATGGCGCCACGCCGCACCTGAGCGTCGATCCCATTCTTATCGCCTCTCATATCGTGGTGGCTTTGCAACAGTTGGTGAGCCGCAACGCTGCACCCATGATGCCCACCGTGCTCAGCTTCGGCAAGTTCATTGGCGAAGGCCGCACGAACATCATCCCCGACGAGGTGAAAATGGAGGGCATCATCCGGACCTTCGATCCACAGTGGCGCTTGGAATGCCACGAGAAGATCCGCAAGATGAGCTGCGGCATAGCCGAGAGCATGGGCGGCGAGTGCGACCTCTTCATCGATTACGGCTACCTGCCCGTCATCAACAACGATGTCTGTACACAGATGGTGCACGACAATGGCGTGGAATACTTGGGTGAGGAGAACGTGGAATGGCTTGACCTCCGCATGACGGCCGAGGACTTCGCCTTCTTTGCCGACAAGATTCCTGCATGCTACTTCCGCGTGGGCATCCATGTACCCGACACCCCGTTCTGCAACCTACATAGACCTAACCTCATGGTTGATGAACGCTCGTTAGAGCTGGCCAGCGGCTTCGAGGCATATAACGCTATCAAGGCTCTGCAGCTGCGGACATTCAAAAAATACTGAACGTTTTCATTAAGCCGAGAGCAGACAAGTTTATTTGTCTGCCGAGGCGAGAAAACGACTGTTTCAAAGAAACGAACAGACTAAATAACATAACTACGAAATGTCAGAAGCAATAGATACTACCAAAGAATTAGGAACAAGACCTGTGCGGCCGCTGCTGTGGAAATATGCTCTGCCGGCCGTCATCACCCAGATTATCGCCACAGTCTATAACCTTGTGGACAGCATTTTCCTCGGCCATATCGAGAATGGAGCCCTCATCCTCGCCGCGCTGGCCATCACGCTGCCCATCATGAACATTGTCCATGCCTTCGGCTCCTTAGTTGGTGCAGGTGCTTCAGCACGCATGAGCATTGTGCTGGGTCGCAAGGATGTGCGTTGGGCTGAGAAAATCTTGGGCAACAGCGTGCTGCTGACCTTCTTCTTTGGTGCGCTCTTCCTTTCGGCAGGCTATATCTTCATGGATCCCATCCTCTCGGCTTTTGGCGCTTCGGAAACCACCGTGTCGCTGGCTCGTGAGTATATGAGCATCGTGCTTCCTGGCATGTTTTTGCTGACGTTGACCTTTAACCTCTCGGGTTTGGTACGCGCCTCGGGCTATGCCAATAAGTCTATGTGGATACAGGTGAGTGGTGCTGTGCTGAATATCGCGCTCGATGCCCTCTTCATTCTTGTTTTGGGTTGGGGCATCAAGGGCGCAGCATGGGCTACTACCATCTCGATGGCTTTCTCGGCTTGCTTTGCCGTGTCGCACTTCTTGCGTCCGCAGTCGTTCATTCGTTTCAAACGCCATTGCTGGACTCCGAAGATGTACATCGTGCGCAACATTCTGGCTATTGGTGTGAGCCCCTTCTCGATGAATGTGGCCTCCTGTGCTGTAGTGGCGCTGCTGAACGGACAGCTACTGCGTTTCGGTGGCGACCTTGCTGTGGGAGCCTACGGTGTGGTAAATCGTATCTCGATGATGGTCTTTATGATGTTGCTCGGCATCTGCCAGGGTATGCAGCCCATTGCTGGCTACAACTATGGCGCAGGCCTCAACAAACGTCTCAAGGAAGTTTATAAACTTACGCTGAAATGGAACGTGGGTGTAGGCATCGTGGGCATGCTGTTGGCACTTGTCATACCGCGCGTGCTGGTAATGATGATGTCGGACGACATGGAACTCATCAACATGGCTGTGCCTGCCATGCGCTTTTTGATGGTCATGGCGCCGCTCATCGGCTTCACCATCACCAACTCACAGTTCTTCCAGTCGATTGACAAGCCATGGATAGCCATCGTCACCAGCCTCTCGCGCCAGGTTCTCTTCCTTATCCCAATGATGTTCATTGTGCCTGCCATTTATGAGCATTTCGGTGGTAATGGCCTCACGGGCGTATGGTGCAGCTGTACAATCTGCGACGTGCTGGGTGCAGTGCTGTCGGGCGTACTGCTGTATTATCAGCGCAAGGTGTTCAAACCTGGCTATGTTCCTCCCGCTCGTGGCCCCAAGGAACACGGCCCCAAAGATGGGAATGTATAATACAATATAAATATGAAAAGAATACTCTTTATCGCATTATTGATTGCCTGCTCCATGCAGGTGATGGCACAAGAGCCCAAGAACGTGCTCTTTATCGGCAATAGCTATACCGACGTTAACAACCTTCCGCAACTGGTGCAGCGTGTGGCTGAGAGCGCTGGCGCGAGAATAACATACCAAAGTAGCACCCCTGGCGGCTGCACTTTTGCGCAGCATTGCACCAACGAGTCTATGCGCCTCATCCAGCAAGGCGGTTGGGATGTGGTGGTGTTGCAGGAACAGAGCCAGTTGCCCTCCTTCCCTCAGGGGCAGGTGGAGCGCGAATGCCTCCCTTATGCAGCTCAGCTGGTCGATTCTATTTATGCACACAATCCTGACGGTGAGGCTATGTTCTATATGACATGGGGCCGCCGCGACGGCGATCAGCAGAATGCAGTCTATTTCCCCGTCCTTGGCACCTACGAGGGCATGGACAGTATGCTCTACGAACGCTATATGTACATGGCTCGCGAGAACGATGCCTCCGTATGTCCTGTGGGTCGAGTGTGGCGTTACATTCGTGGCGACCGTCCCGACCTGGAACTCTACGACCGCGATGGCAGCCATCCTTCGTTGGCAGGCAGTTATGCTGCTGCTTGTGCATTCTACACCATGATATTCCGCGACAGCCCTGACAGAATCACCTTCAGCGCAGATCTCGACGCCGACAATGCTCGCTATATCCGGGACGTGGTGCGTTCGGTGGTCTATGACACGCTGAGCTTCTGGCTTCGCCAGCCAGCAGATACTACACAGGCAGATACTACGCATACTGACACCACTCAGACCGACACCACACAAATTGACACCACACAAGTCGGCATCAGAAATCTTGCCAAGACCACCTTCTCAGTCTATCCTAACCCTGCCACTACTCATGTGCTCGTCAGTGTGAGCGAGTTGGAGTGTGAGGCTGTGCTTACCGACCTCAAAGGTCGCCGTCTTCGCAGCTATCGGTTGCACGAGGGCGAAAACAGCATCTCGGTGGAAGAGTTGCCCGCAGGCGTGTATATCCTCACTATGCGGACTGACGGTTCTCTTTCGACCCTTCGAATTGTCAAGCAGTAACTGTCGTTGAAATGAAAAAGGTCCTCCTTGTTGTCATATACTTTGTCACCCTCATGTCTGTGATGGCACAGCAGCCGTGCAGTACGGCGATGCGACCCAGAGTGGGTGTGGCGTTGAGCGGTGGCGGTGCGAAAGGCGCTGCCCATATCGGCGTGTTGAAGTACATGGAGGAGGTCGGTATCCCCGTCGATTACATCTCAGGCACCAGCATGGGCTCCATCATTGGCGGCCTCTATGCTTTGGGCTACAGCCCTGACGAGATGGCCGACCTCATTGCTGGTATGGATTGGAGCAAGTACATGAGCAATAAGGTGGATAGAGCCTACCAGTCGGCAGCGCAGCGCGAAAGAACCAGTAGCTTTCTCTTCACCGTTCCTTTTGGTACGGGCGAGTTTCACGAGAAAACCGGCAAACTGCTCTCTTCGCTTCCGAGCGGCGTCATTAATGGTGTGAGCCTTATCAATCTCTTCAGCCGCCTTAGTGTGGGCTACAACGACTCTATCGATTTCAATACCCTCCCCATACCTTTTGCCTGTGTGGCCACCGATATTCTCACGGGCGACTCTGTCGTCATCCGCAGCGGTAACTTCGCCAAGGCCATCCGCTCCAGCATGGCCATCCCGGGCGTCTTTTCGCCGGTGGAATGGAACGGTCATCTGCTGGCCGATGGCGGCATGGTCGATAACTTCCCAGTAGATGTGTGTCTCAATATGGGCGCCGACATCGTTGTCGGTATCGAGCTGGCCGACGAATTGGTGTGCAGCCCCGATGAGCTGCGCTCGCTGCCGCAGCAGTTGTCGCAATATATGAGCATTGCCGTGAAAGGCAACCGCCATACCCATCGCGAGATGTGCGATATCTACATGCACCCCGATATCACGGGCTATAATATGCTCAGCTTCTCTGCTGACGCTATCGACACTATGGTACGCCGCGGCTATGAGTGCGCTAAGGCTCATAGCGAGGAGTTTCTGCAACTGAAACAACGATTGGACAGCTATGCTCCTGTCCCCAAGAGAAATATAGAACGCGCCAAGAACCTTACGCCTGCCGACACCTTCGTGCTGGCCTCTGTGGTCTATCACGGCATCACTGAAGAGGAGCAGCGTTGGCTGAATAAGAAGGACGGCTTCGAGATAGGCCTCCCCATGACGATTGAAAAGATTGACAGTGCGGTGGGCGTCTTGAACGGCACGGGCTTCTATTCCAGCATCACTTATAACATCTTTGCCACGGAGGAGGAGTACTGGCTCTCTAATCATATCTATACCGATGCCATGGGGCAGGAGAGCTATAACCTCGTCATCAACCTCACCCCTGCCGAACCCCATCTGTTTGCTCTCGGCTTCCGCTACGACTCCGAGGAGAGCGCCTCGCTGTTGTTCCACTTTGGCTGGAACGAGCAGCGCCTTTCAGGCTTCAAGATAGGTGCCAACCTCGACTTGAACTATAATTTCCACACAGGGGTCAAGGCCTCGTGGTGCGGTCTGGGTATAGGCGATGTCAACCTCACTTACGACTACAGCAACTGCAATCTGCGTGTGGGTACGTATGACACCCCATCTTCGGCTGGCTGGCTTGTGGATCATCATCTTTTCAGCCTGTACCTCTCAGAGTTTCACTTGCGTGAATTCAGTTTTGCATGTGGTATCAATGAGGAATTCTATTCCGACCGCGACGCCTTCACGCTCAACTCGATGCTCTACGAAGGTCTCTTCCGCTTCGACCGTTCCAAAGGCTTCTTCGGCATCTTCTTGCGCGGTCGTTACGACAATATGGACAACCCCTATTTCGCCACCAAGGGCACTCTCAACACCTTTGATGTGGCTTGGCATAACGACAACCAGTCGATGTTCCGCAGCGCCGATTCCTGCTTTGCCGACATCGATTTCAACTTGCAGGCCTATTGGTCTCCCGCACAGCGTTTCACAATCACTCCGCAGCTCGCCGGACGCCTGCTGATAGGCAAAAACTCGCCTTGGTTCGACAACATCATAGGCGGCGCCATGCGTGGCCGCTATTTGGACCACCAAATGGCCTTCCTCGGGCTGAACAACCCCATGCACGTCGGCAGTCTCGTGGGCATTGCCCGTGTCGATTTGCGCTATCGCATGGCGGATAAGTTATACTTGTCGCTCATCGCCAACTACACAGCCTCTGCCGACCACCTCAGCCAGTTCTATGTCGATGAGGAAAACTTCCACGACATGCTGGGCTTGGCTCTGCAGGTGGCTTACGATTCGCCCATCGGTCCCGTGTCGCTCGACCTGCATTGGAACGACTTCACGCATCGTGTGGGCGCATACCTTAACATTGGTCACATCTTCTAAATATATATAGCCGTGAATATCAGCAACACTTTTGGCATTCCCGCTACGGCCGACCGCTATCTCGAAATCCGCGAGGAGACAGAACTGCAAGCCCTTCTCGCAGGCGGCACGCTCTGCAATGCCCCTCTGCTCCTTCTGGGCGGAGGCAGCAATATGGTCTTTGCCCATCACTTCCCCGGCACAATCCTGCATCTCGAAAACAAAGGCATCCGCCTTGTCGAGGAACTGTGCAGCGGCGACGATGTCTTTGTCGAAGCCGCCGCAGGCGAGGTATGGGACGACTTTGTCCAGCATTGTATCGCCCATGAGTGGCACGGCTTAGAAAACCTCACCGCCATCCCTGGCACTGTGGGTGCTTCGCCTGTGCAGAACGTGGGCGCATACGGCGTAGAGGCCAAGGATGTCATCCATTCCGTACGGACCTTCGAGGTCGCTACAGGCAGGGAGCGCATCTTCATGAACGAAGAGTGCCGCTTCGCCTATCGCGACAGCATCTTCAAAGGCGAGCTCAAAGACCGCTACATCGTCTGGTCCGTCACCTTCCGCCTCCGCCGCACCTTTCAGCCCGATGTGCGCTACAAGGCGCTCTCCGATGCCCTCGCAGCCGCTGGCATGGAACATCCCACAGCGCAGCAGCTGAGCGAAGCTATAGCGAAGGTACGGTGGAGCAAACTCCCGCGTCCGGAAGAAAAAGGCAGCGCGGGCTCCTTCTTCAAAAACCCCGTTGTGTCCGAGTCGCAGTACCGCAAGCTCTTGTCAGAATATCCCGACATGGTGGCCTATCCCGTCGCCGAAGGCTACAAGCTGGCAGCTGGCTGGCTGATTGAACATGCCGGATGGAAAGGACGCAGCCTCGGTCGCTGCGGTGTCTATGAGCGGCAGGCTCTCGTGCTGGTCAACCTCGGCGGCTGCACAGGACAGGAGGTCGTGGCTCTCGCTGATGCCGTCACAGCCGACGTGGAAAGACGCTTCGGCGTCACCCTTCAGAAAGAAGCAATCATCATTTAATATAAACCTCCCGACCTTCAAACCTCCCGACCTTCAAACCTTCAAATCTCTCAATCTTCAAATCTCCAAATCTTCAAAATATGTCCGACAACAACGCCAACGTAAAACAAATGACAGATCCCGCCCAACTCTCAATCAAAAAAGTTTGGGACTGGTTTGTGGCCAACAGCGAAAAGCTGACCATGATGAACGACATCAGCGAGGCCGAGTGTCAGCAGCTGCTCGATGAGTGGCAGCACCAGCTCGACATCTACTGCGAAGGTCTCACCTACGAAATCAGCGAGCAAACCGCCCAGGGCCGCACTATGACCATCAGCGCCGAAGGCGACTTCGACCTCTTCCGCTATGTGGTAGAGCTCGTGGATAATGCGCCCGACGTGGATTGGTGGGAGTTCGTAGCCTTCAAGCAGCCCAAGGGCAAAGCCTTGAAAGTCACCTTCGACAAATACCGCTTCGACACCTCCAAGATGGCCTTCATGCAGCTCGAATGTGAAGAGGAACCCGACATCGTGGGCCTCCGCGTAGCCCTGCCCGACCTCCCCGCCAACTATCGCCCGCAGGAGGGCAATGCCGATGATGAAGACCGCCTTGTGGGCGTGTATGTGACTCTCGAAGCCCTGCTGGGCGAGTTCGACTGCACTACCCTCATCGGCTACCTCGAGCTCTGCCCCATGCCCAAAGAACCCTTCAAGGCCGGCTTCAAAGCCCTCGACGACCTCCCCGAGTTCATCGAATGGTTCAAACACACCAAGGAATAACTGCCATACATATACCCACTTCACCAGCAGTCCGTGGCACTCCGCCCCGGACTGCTGATGTATATGCTGCCCTCAATATAAAACGTCCGCGTGAGAAAAATCTCACGCTGTTGCTTGTCTATTCCACCTCGTTCGACTCATTCGATTCGTTCGACTGTGAAAGGTGCGTCTCTATGGCGGAAAAAGATTTTTTCTCTCTATATTAAAAAAAAGTCGTATCTTTGCACTCGGATATTGATAGACAAATATCCGAAGAAAGTGCATTTTCGCTTTATTCTTCGGTCGTGAACTTGGACACTTCACAGTAAAAAGAAGGAATAGGCAATGGAAAATGCTTCATTTGGTATATTGTTGTCATGCAATAATATAGGCCAAAGTGGAGCAGCTTATAGACCTATATTTTTCTTTTTCAGGGAGTCCAAGCCCTACGGCCGGGAAATATGGTTCAAACGGGTGGCTCCACTTTCTTATTATGTGTAATTTTTAACGTCCCAGGGCCGTCGGACACAAAAAAACACAATGAAAAAAACATTTTTCTTAATGGGAATTGTCATGCTTTTCTGCATGGCTGGTTGCAAAGATGATCCTTACACCCCTGGCGGTAGCAGCACGGGCAGCAACCCGCCTGCGTATGCAACATTCTATTATCAGGCTGACGGATTAACGGTTAATTTTACCGCGAATGTGCCTTCGGATGTCTATTCTTGCGAATGGTCGTTTGGTGACGGAAAGACTGGTTATGGTGAAAACGTTTCTCACACATACACCTCTGCGGGAACATACTATGTCAACATGACGGCCACAAATAAGGGCGGCACGAAGACTTATTCAGAATCCATCACTGTTAAAAAGAAAGAACCGCATTCGGTCTTTATCACAAGCTTGACCCTTAATGAGTTTCCTGCAAAGAATGGTAGTGCTGCTTGGGATTTATGGGACGACCCAGATGTCTATTTCAAGATAATGGCACAGAGTGGAAGCACTTGCTATTTCACAAGCCCGACCAAACTGAATATTACGAATAATAGTCTTCCGGTCACCTATTCGGTGAATTACACTTTGAGTAACATCAATAGCACATATAAGTTCAGTTTCTATGATGAAGATGATTTCGGTGATGATGAAAATATGTTCAACGCCTTGTGGACCCCTGCCACGGATAATGATGACTACAGCACTTATTTCCATTGGGTTAACTATAGTTCAGATATAGACTTCTCATTGGCTTTGACGTGGTACACCGCCAAAGGCGAGGAACTCTACACGAAGTCTGCTGATTTCGTAGATGGCAAGTGCCTCTCCGACGACCCCGAAGTCCTGCAAGCCCTTGGTCTCAATAAATAGAATTGAAAATATAAGTATTAATTAAAACCTAACATCATTATGAAAAAAGTTATCGCAATTGCACTGCTCTTCTGCCTTGTGTTTTCTTTCCAGTCCTGTATGACTGCAAAGGTGGATGTCGGCGGTTATAACGACAGAACAGACTCAGCCATGACCTATTCAAATGGCAGGCAGTTTTGGCTTTTCTGGGGCCTTATTCCCCTCGGCCATGCTAATGTGAATACGCCCAACGATGGCCGCTGCCAAGTGGTTATGACACACAGCCTCGGAGATGTAATCATCTCTGCTTTGACCGGCGGTATCGTTATGTCCGAAAAGGTGAAGGTTAAGGTCGCTAAACCTGTGTCAGGAAGATAAGTTCTTCGGACATTTGTAACTCATAAATTGGGATACTCTTTTATGAGGGCAGGCAGCCGAAATGGCTGGCTGCCCTTCTTGTTTTGCATGGCTGGGCGGCTTCGACATGGGACTGTTTTGATGGTAGGGCTGCAAGGGCGAAAATAGGCTTTAGCTTCGCTGTACATTCGTACTGCATAGCTACTGGTATGCTATGCCATAGCAATGCAGTAGCAATGTGGTAGCAATGCAGTAGCAATGCAGAGCGAAGCTATAGGGTTGCGAGAGCGGGCTTGAAAAGTGGGTTTGAGAGGAGAGAGTGGGGGAGGTGCGGAGGCTTTGCGCAGGGGAGGGAAGCGGTGTGAGGAGGGGTATTAGAGGCGGAGAAATAGGGCCTTGTGTGGCCTTGAGGAGCGTCCTGGGCGAAATTTGGCGAGAGGTTTGCAGGGAGGGGTTATGATGCTGTGTGATAGTGCGTTCGAGAGCCGAAATGGGGTGCGAAATGGGCCTTTGTGAGGGGGCGGAGAAAGTTTTTTTCTTTTATATGAAAAAAGTTTCGTATCTTTGCAGTTGTTTTTGTTGAATAATTATTCATTTAATATATCAGATAATGAGTAAAGTAGATGTATTGTTGGGCCTCCAGTGGGGCGATGAAGGCAAGGGCAAGATTGTGGATGTCCTTACCCCAGAGTATGATGTTATCGCACGTTTTCAGGGCGGTCCCAATGCAGGTCATACCCTCGAGTTCAATGGCATCAAGCATGTCCTCCATATCATTCCCTCGGGCATTTTCCACGAGAGCAAGCTGAACGTGATCGGCAACGGCGTTCTGATTGAACCCCATATCTTCGAGCAAGAGGTTGCCGCACTGCGCGAGAAGAACGTGGATGCCACGAAGAACCTCTATATTTCAAAGAAGGCACACCTCATCCTGCCTTCTCACCGTATGCTCGACGCCGCCAACGAGCAGGCCAAGGGCAACAGCAAGATTGGCTCGACGTTGAAGGGCATCGGCCCCGCCTATACCGACAAGATTGCCCGTTCGGGCATCCGCGTGGGCGACATCATGGAGTTCGACTTCCGCGAGAAGTATGAGCTGCTGAAGTGCCAGCACCTCCAGATGGCACATACGCTGAAGTTCGACGTGCTGGATTTCCGCATCGACGGCATGACGCTTGAGGAGTATGAGCAGGTGTGGCTTGCTTCGCTCGAGACTTTGAAGAAGTTCCAGCTTATTAATAGTGAATATTTCATTAATAAGTGCCTTGACGAGGGCAAGAAGGTCCTGGCCGAAGGTGCACAGGGTTCGATGCTCGATATCGACTTCGGCTCCTATCCTTTCGTCACCTCTTCGAGCACTATCACCGCTGGCGTCTGCTCCGGCTTAGGCGTGGCTCCTTCGCGCATCGGTCGTGTGATGGGCATCAGCAAGGCCTACTGCACCCGCGTGGGCGCAGGTCCCTTCCCCACGGAGCTCTTTGATGAGACGGGCCGCCTCCTCTGCGAGATTGGTCATGAGTATGGTGCCACCACGGGCCGTTCCCGCCGTTGCGGCTGGATTGACATTCCCGCTCTCAGATATGCTTGTATGCTCAACGGTGTGACCGACCTCTTTGTGACGAAGCCCGATGTGATGAACGACTTTGACGAGGTGAAGATGTGCACCAGCTATGAGATTGACGGCAAGGATACCGATGAGATTCCCTTCGAGTACAACGCTGTGGAAATCAAGCCTAAGTTCACTTCCTACAAAGGTTGGAAACAGGATTTGATTGGCATCACGGAGTATGATAAGCTGCCGCAGAACCTGCGCGACTATATAGCCGCTATGGAGCAGGCTACGGGCGTGCGTGTGCTGGCTGTCTCTATCAGCCCCGACCGCAAGGATGTCCTCTTTAAGTAGTGTGTAACATTTTTTAACAATAGGTAGCAATTTTTTTTAACGATAGCACAATAATTTCTATAAAGGCTCGTTTCTTACTGCAAAAATGTATTGGAAAATGAAAAAAGTAGTTCTTTTTCTCCTTCTTGCCCTGCCGTTGCTGACGGTGGCGCAGACCAAGATTAAAGAGACTCAGGTCCCCAAGTCGGTCTTGATTTCTCTCGACAAGAAATATGACTCCTACAAGGTGAAGACCTGGTACCGTTCTCCCGGACAGTATATCGCTGAGTTCGTGTATGACGGCCAGAACGGTCGCGCCTTTTTCACTCACAACGGCGACTGGCAGTACAGTTCCTTCCCCGTTCGTCAGGAAGACAGCCCTACGGCTATGAACCGCTATTTTGTTGACAATTATCCTGGTTACCGCATCAAGAGCATCGACTATGTCGAGCAGATGGATGGCGATATCTACTACCGCATGATAATTGTCAAGACTGGTGTCGGCTACAGCGACAACGAGCTGATTTTCGACCCCCGCGGACGTCTCCAGAAGAGCAATGCTCCCGACCCCGACGCCGTGAAGCGTGAGTTCTACACCCTCAACAACCCCGATGACGACAATGTCGCCGACGAGCATCTCCGCAACCTCAAGAGCCACAAGGGCGGCAAGCGCCCCGATGCTGTGGAGGATGTGCCTGAAGTGGCCGCCATCGACACTACGGCCGAGATGACTGCTCATTTCAACAAGCTGTGCCCGCCCTCAAAGATTACTGAGGGTCCCGAATGGGTTAACCGCGTGAACGGCCAAGTGGTAGCCTACTATGTAAACCGTCAGGGCGTTGAGATGGAGGAGGTCTATGACCTCGCCACCGAGAAGCACGTCATGTCCGGCAAGGTTCTGGATAAGAATCACTACACTGCCGCTATCGTCAAGTACCTCGCCGAGAAGTACAAAGGTGAGCAGTACAAGATTGAGCGCATGATTGTCTATACCTTCGACACCAAATGGCGCATCGATGGCAAGAAACCCAAGCCCTATACCTACGTTGTCGTCAGCCAGAAGGTTAAAGGCCTTGGCAATAAGCTGAAATATACTCGTATGGAGTTTGACGCCTCCGGATCCTTCACCAATCTGTTGGCTCAGCCCCTCGATAAGAACGACATTCAGTAGTTCTTGATGCGGATATGGCGTAATTGGTAGCCGCGTTAGACTTAGGATCTAATGGCGAAAGCCGTAACGGTTCGAGTCCGTTTATCCGCACCATCAGAGAGACTGGCACTTTTGCCAGCCTCTCTTGTTTTTATCTATAGGATGGCCGTGCTTTCCCACCTTTCTACACACCGAGTTCCCTTACCTTTTTCATTGTTTGTCGTGCACCTCATTCTCTTGCCCCATGGCTTTTGACGGCTAATTCGAATATAAAGGTAGCAAAGAAACAACGTACGGTAGCGGCACCCAACGTGAGTCGGTCTATATAAAAAAAAACGTTTGTGGCATGAATGGCAAATCTACTTTTGCCATTCCGATTGTTTCTTTTCTCGTCCTGCTCCGCTCTTTTCATGCTCGCGAATGTCTATGAGTTTTTTCATGAGTAGAGCCCAAGGAGACCGCAGCTCATATAATTGTGGATATATGACACAAAAATGCCCCGTATGGTACGGGGCATTTCACTGAGATATGTGTATTGCTTGCAGATGCTATTTGCTTGTCAGAATCTCTTTGGCGACTTTCTCTCGCTCGGCCCATTCTGTTTCGTCAATCTTCAGCGCCATTTCGATAATCTCGTAGGTGCTGGGACGAGGATTCAGCTTCCAGCATTCCGATTCGAATTTATATATGGCATAAGGATACTGGGCCATCAGCGCATTGTATTTCTTGTGCAAACTCCGTTCGTAAGAGTTCTGCGTATTCCGAAGATTTCCCACAATCCGTGCCCAGATATCAATGAAATTGGTAAAATTAATAATTGTACGAATGGTAAGAATGCCAATCGCCAGCGTTAGAATACCAGCAAAAATGCGGACAAGGAGGGTTGTTGCACGAAAACCTATGATTGTGAGTCGTATTACATATCCGCAAGCGGCAATGACTGCGGCACACACGGCTAAGATAGCGATGGCTTTGATGATGTCTTGGTTGATAGCTTTTTGAATCTTCATAGTAGTTATATTGTGTTGGGGCCTTGTCCATTTCGTGTCGATAAGCGGGTCCCTCGGCTATCGACATGATTGTGTGACATTATTTTGCAAAGATACATATTTTTTTTATTTTTTAGAGTTTTTTTATATATATCAATAATTGTATTTTCTTATTTTTTTGATATTGATGGCTTTATGAGTTATGATTTAACATTGTGAAGTCCGTCCTTGTCATGTGTTTTTACCGAAATTTTTTTCGTATTTGGAATAAAATTCGTATCTTTGCAAAATCTTTTGTCAGTGTGATTATGAAGAAAGAAGAACAGTATGACCTGTTGCTGAGGCAGGTGGTCGAAATTGTAGATGGCGAGGTGGAGCTTGTCCCTAAAATGGCCAATGTGGCTGCGCTTCTGCATGAGACTTTCCATTTTTGGTGGACGGGCTTCTACACCGTTAACGATGGCACCTTGCTGCTCGGCCCATTCCAAGGTCCCGTGGCCTGTATGCGTATCGGCTATGGGAAGGGCGTTTGTGGCACGGCGTGGAAAGAAGGGCGCACAATAGTGGTGCCTGATGTGGAACAGTTCCCCGGGCATATCGCTTGCAGCAATGCCTCGCGTAGCGAAATCGTTGTACCCATCTATAGCCGCGGACAAGTGGCAGCCGTGCTGGATATCGACAGCGAGCATCTGAACACTTTCGACGATATCGACCGCTACTGGCTGGAACGTATCGCCGCCGCGGTGATGGGCGAGACGCGCGAGATTTACCTTGCCGCGGGCTGCTTCTGGGGCGCACAACACTTCTTCAAGCAGGTGCCGGGTGTCAAGGCTACCGAGACGGGCTTCGTAAACGGCCGTACAGAACACCCAACCTATGAGGAGGTATATACCGACACGACAGGCTTTGCCGAGGCTGTCCGCATCGTCTATGAGCCGTGGCGTATGCCGCTCTCCCGACTCTTGGAGCTCTATTTCTTGGCCATAGACCCCACCTCGCTCAACAAGCAAGGCGAGGACGAGGGGTCGCGCTACCGGACGGGTATCTATTTCACCAACGATGCTGACCGTGCGGTGGCCTCTGAAGTGCTCGATCGGGAGTCGCACAAGCACGATCTTCCCCTTTGCGTAGAGCTGGAGCCGATGCGCAATTTCTATCCCGCCGATGCGTATCATCAGGACTATCTCGACAAGAATCCCCAAGGCTATTGCCATCTGCCTCTCGAACTCTTCGAGGTGGCTAAAAAAGGTTGAATAATAAAAAAACAATATCATGACATACACTTTCTCACTGAATAAGAATCTCGTTAAAGAAAACTACTGGGTCGTCACCACCAAGCAGGCCAAAGGCTTCGAGGTCCATTTCGAAAACAATGCTTTCAACGCTTCGAAGCGCCTGTTCATCTCTGGCGACTACTCTTATCCCAAGGAGCAGATTGAGGTCATCATGAAGCAGATGGTTGAGTGGCTCGTGGCCAATTACTACGACATCCTCACGCCCGACGAGGTCGATTTCCGCCAGTTGCCAATCTCGCGCCAGTTCGAGCTGGCCATGGCCGATGCCGACACTTTCACGGGCAAGGTGGCTGATGAGGTGGGCTGCAAGCTCTCGCGCATCCGCCATATCGTCGAAGGCCGCTACGAGACCATCAATTTGGCCATGTTTATCGACGCGGTCGAGAAGCTCGGCTACGGCGTGATGCTCTACAAGAAAGACCAGCCCGAGACCTCTGAATAGTAGGACGGATGCCCTTTCTGGATACAAGAGCCAGCCCATAAAGGCTGGCTCTTCTTGTTAAGGGATGCAATGCCCCGCTGCCTTTATTCGGCGGGCTGCCAGAAACAGCGCTTGGGCGAGGTGATGGCGCCTTCGTCCTTGAGCGCCTTCATGGCTTTATCGACCTCTTTACGGTCCAGGCCGCTGAGTTCGGCAATCTTGCCAGCGTTGAGAGGCTCGCCGGCTTTGCGCATAGTGTCGAGCACTTGTTCTTTGGTTTCCATAGATGTATGTGTTTAGAATTGAATAAATCCAGGGGTGGGGAAGTGCATTCCGCCAACGAGGTAATGGCCTTCGCGGGCCTCGTCGAGGAACTGTTTGCGTTGCTTGGCTGCGAGGTCGCGGTCAAAGTCGAAAACGGCCGAGAACTCGGGGTGATCGACTTGTAGGGCGGTGGCGTGCAGAAGGTCGCCCACAATATAAATCTTACCGACGCTGTACATGGTGTGTCCGGGCGTGTGTCCGGGCATATTGATGGAGTGCACTCCGTCAAGCGCTAACGTGTCGGCGAAGAGGTCGAGATGCCCCTCGTAGAGCGTTGCCATGGTCTTAACCTGCTGATTGTCGGACGACAGAGGGCCGGTGGTCCAAGCATCATACTCCGCCTGAGCGATATGCAGCACGGCATGAGGGAATGCTGCCTTGCCCTCGGGGGTGACGAGTCCGCCTATGTGGTCAGCATGGAGGTGCGTGATGCAGATGTCGGTGATGTCATCAGGAGATACGCCGAGTTTTTCGAGGTTGGGGATGAGCTGTCCGCCCCTCTCTGCGCCCATGCCGGCATCGAAAAGGATGTGGCGGTCGCCGTTGTGGAGGTAGAAGACATTGATGGCGGCCTCGGCCTTGCCCTCGGGCAGCAGCTGGGCGAGGAGCGTGTCGTTGATGCCCTCAAAGAGGGCTGCGGGCATCTGCTGCGGCAGGTCCTGGATGGCCTGGACCTCAAGCACAGTCGTGGTCTCGGCTACCTTAGGCTGGTTCTTGCATCCGCCCATCAGCAGGACTCCCACCAAAGTGATGATAAATGCGATACGTGTGTTCATAATGCGTTTCCTTTCTTGAAAAGTGTTGGTTACCAATTGTAATGCAACACGGTTGTCAATAATATGTGAGTTAATACAAGATGCAAAGATACGAATTTTTTTCCATATAGGAACATTTTTTTTCAAAGGGCGTTTGTCGCTCTGTGTGATGCTGTTAGGTGCTTTGGCATTCATGGTTTGCTGTGTTTTTGATTTTGCAAAGATACGACAGGGGTGTGCGATATGGGTGCATTGGTTGGATTTTTTTTTCATTTTTTCTTTAGTGGCACATCTTTTTCGGGGCGTTTTGTGAAAAGAGAAGCTCCGCTCTACCTCCGCTGTAGCTTCGCTCTATCTCCGCTTCCTGGGGCGAAGAAAAGGCAGGCTTGTGGCATCCCTATTCACCAGTTGCGGTATTACCGAATGGAGGATTGAAAATACAATGGCTGTGTCAGCCTAATCCTCAGTCTCAATTAAGAAAAAGCGACAGCCAAGAGAGAGGCCCGTCCAATGTGATAATGTTACAATGTTATTTCTGTGGTTTGAAAAAACAGCAGTAGAGAGAATGGTGTCTGCCAAATGTGATAATGTTACAATGTGATTTCTATAGTTTGAAAAACAGCAGTAGGAGAAGAGAGAATAGAAGACTATTAATATATATATACCATATAATATAATATATATATTTATTTATATATACATATTTCTTCTACATACTGGCAATGCGAAATAAAAAAAACACCGATTTCACATTATAACATTGTGACATTTATGTGTAATCATTTGATATATAGCTTTGTACTCAAGATTATACTCTGCACCCTCAAAAATCACATTCCTATCACATCCTCCTCGTTCTACTGCTCTGTAATCATCACGCACCTATATGCTCTCTATAGGCTGTGACCAGCACTCTTCGTGATATGTGGAGGCAAGGATCGCTATTGATGTTCGATTCAGGAAAATCAAGTCGAAATGTATGTAACAATGTAAAAATCATGGTAATGTGCGTAATTGTCGTGATTTGGTGATATTTCTATCTTAATTTTGGGAAATGAGAGGTTCGCAGATTACAAATTGAGGATTGTAAATTGAGGTTTTAAACATTGGAAGTTGAGATATTTTTTTGCGTGTAATGTGCTATGTATGTGGTACTTCGTTTCGTATGCACACAAAAATAGTGAAAAAATATTTGGTCATGTCCGAAAAAAGTCGTACCTTTGCACTCGATTTCAATAAGAAATAACAGAGTGCGGGGTAGAGCAGTGGTAGCTCGTCGGGCTCATAACCCGGAGGTCGTTGGTTCGAACCCAGCCCCCGCTACCAAGATGAAAGAAAGCAGGACAAGCAGTCCTGCTTTTTTGTTATCTTTGTATCAATAAAAATTGAATTAATGATGAATGACGTAAGAACTAAAATCGTTGATACACTAAGGGCAACACAGCGTGAGGGTATTGAAAATGTGATCGATTATATGGATAGGAATGGTTTTTATATAGGTCGGTGCCATAAACATCATAGGTATCAGGGCGGCTTGGCCGATCATTCATGGGAGGTCTTTCAACATGCTTTGTTGCTGTCTAAGGGTGACAATGATATTGATAAGGATAGTTTGGCTATATGTGCTCTGTTGCATGATTTCTGCAAGTGCAGTGGCATGTGTCAGTATGGCGGCCATGGCCGTCGCTCTGTCCGCATGCTTAATGATTTAGGACTGCATTTAAGTGAGGAGGAGTTCTTGGCTATCCGATACCACATGGGGCAACATGGAAGGACTATGGATGCTCAACGGCTAAAAGCTTTGAACTGTAAATATCGTAAATATGTGCACAAAGCAGATAATATGTCTTCTGTGTTAGGATGGTCAAAGGATTTTATTTCAGGACGGAAATAGTTTGCTGTAGAGTTATAAGAAGCAGGATGAACAGTCCTGCTTTTTTGTTGATGTTTGTGAGTTCGTTATGTGGAGAATAAAAGAAGCATCCCTCGCTTGTGGCGAGGGATGCTTCTTTATTGATGCTGCTTTGAGGCAGCGATAGTGGTTTACATATTGCTCAGGCCTTCGTTGAGGAAGTCGATGAACTTCTGGACGTCGCGGTCGTATTTGTGGTTCTCTTTGGTGAGGACTTTGCCGTCGGCGTTGATGATGACGTAGTAGGGCTGGGCGTTCATGTTGAACATGCTCTTCTCGTAGTAGAGGTTGCGCTTGCCGAGGGTCTTGAGCACGCGGCCTTTGTCGTCGGTCACCCATTCGTTTTCGGGCAGGTCTATGGTGTTCTCATCGACATAGAGGCCGCACATGACGAACTTGGTGGTGAGGATTTCCTTCACCTCCTTGTCGGCCCAGACGTAGTGCTCCATCTCGCGGCAGTTGGCGCAGGTCTTGCCCGTGAAGTCGATGAAGATGGGCTTGTTGGTCTTCTTGGCGTAGGCCTTGGCCTCTTCGAGGTCGAAGAAGCCGTGGAATCCAGTGGGCATGTGGAGCTTGTCGGTATATTTGCGGGGGCCGAGGTCGTCGATAGCGGCGTTGTAGGCCACGGTGCAGGCGTGCTCCTCAATGGAGCGTTCGATGTTGAAGTCCTGCGTCTCCATTTGCGGGACGAAGCCGGCGATGCCCTTGAGGGGTGCGCCCCAGAGGCCGGGAATCATATAGACCACGAAGGCGAAGACGCCGATAGAGAGGAAGAGGCGGACGACGCCGATGTGCTCGAGGTCTTCGTCGCCTTTGAACTTGAGCTTGCCGAGGAGGTAGAAGCCGAGCATGGCGAAGATGACAATCCAGAGGGCGAGATAGACCTCACGGTCGAGGATGCCCCAGTTGCAGTATTGGTCGGCCATCTGGAGGAATTTGAGACCGAAGGCGAGTTCGAGGAAGGCGAAGACGACCTTGACGGTGTTGAGCCAGCCGCCTGACTTCATATTCTTCAGCACAGAGGGGAAGAGGGCCAGCAGGGTGAAAGGCAGTGCGAAGCCGATACCGAAGCCGAGCATGGTGAGGAGGGAGACCATGCGGTCGGTAGAGCTGGTGGTGAGGGTCACGAGGGCGGCACCCAGGATGGGACCCGTGCAGCTGAAGGAGACCAGCACAGTGGTGAGGGCGATGAAGAAAGGTGCGAGGAAGCCGCCCTTGTCGGCCTGCTCGTCGGACTTGTTGATCCATTTCTCGGGCATCTTGATTTCAAAGAGGCCGAAGAAGCTGAGGGAGAAGACGATGAAGATGATGAAGAAGATGAGGTTGGGAATCCAGTGCGTGCCGATGAAGTAGAGCGCCTCAGGGCCGAAGCAGAGGGCGAGGATGGCACCCATAACAGCGAAGAGGAAGACGATGGAGAAGCCGAAGAAGAGGGCTTGGCGACGGGATTCGCGTTTGTTGTCGGTGCCGTTCATGAAGAAGTTGACGGTCATCGGTATCATGGGGAAGACGCAGGGCGTGAACATGGTCGCGATGCCGCCCACCAGTGCCAAGAGGAAGATGACGAGGAGGCTTTTCTCTTTCTTTTCGGGAGCGTTGGTGTCCTCAGCTGGGGCTACAGCTGCTGTTTTGACGCTGTCGGGAACCACTTCTGCAAGGGCTGCAGAGTCCTTTTCGAGGGCTTCGATGTCCTCTTCGGTGACGGCTGCTTCGGCGCCTTTGACAGAGAAGGAGAAGTCGCGGTCTTCAGGAGCGATGCAGCTGCCGTTGTTGCAAGCCTGATAGCTGAAGGTGCCAGAGACTTTGAAGTCTTTGGTGTTGATGCGCTTCACTTTCTGGCGGAAGGTGACCTTGTCGCTGAAGGAACGGACGGTGCAGAGGAAGTCCTGGTCGAACTCCTCGTGAGGCTTGGGAGTCTCGCTCACTTTGCCGATGAGCTTGTAGTCGTTGGAGGAGTTGAACTGGAATGAGATGCCGAGCGGACCATTGTCATCGGTAAACTGCGAATAGATGTGCCAACCGTTGTCGAGGGTGCCGGTGAAGATCAGCTCAGACTCTGTTTCGTTGAGGTCTTTGACGCTGTAGGTCCACTTCACTGGGTCTTGCAGCTGGGCGAAGGATGCCAGCGTCAGACTGAGCACGAGGAAAAAGGATAAAATTTTCTTCATATTGTTATATTTTTATTATTAATTCAATAATTGGGTAGTGATCTGTGATCTGACAATACAGTTGCGCCAGCCTCATTTCACTATTCACATCTTTGCTATCTGAGTGAGAATTTGACGGTGCGGGTGCCGTTTGCGGTCTTGACCTTGACGGAGTAGGAGCCTTTCTTCATCTTGGCGATGTTGATGTGGGCGCCGTTCTGGTACTTAGGCACGGTGCGCACCTTCTCGCCCTTGGAGTTGAAGAATGTCACCTCGGCGCTCGGGCTGTTCATGGTGATGGTGATGTAGCCCTCTTCGAGGTTGGGGGTGATCTTCACGCGCTCCTCGACGGCAGGTGCCTCGCTGTCGGCTTTGGACGATGGCTTGCCCTTGCCGCCCTCGACCTTGGTGCCATCAGGCTGCTGCTTGTCGGCATTTTCATTGCTGTTGTCGGCCAGCTGCTCAGCTTCGGCCTCGGGTTGTGCCATCTGGTAGCCTGTGAGGCAGAAGAGCCCTTTCTCGTCGGTGCCGAACCAGCGGTTGCCTTGGCGGTCGATGGCCACGTTCTGGAACATGCACTTGGGCAGTGCGTCGCCTGCGCGGAAGGTGTCCCAGCGTTCCTTGCCGTCAAAAACGGCCACGCCGCCATCGGTAGCCATCCAGATGAGGCCGTCCTTGTCGATGGCAAGGTCGTTGATCTGGTTGCCGGGGATGGGGCAGTTGTCGATGTTGTATATCTTCCAGTTCTCGCCGTCGAAGCGGCAGAGGCCTTCGAGGGTGCCGAGCCATTTCACGTTGTCCTTGTCGATGGCGATAGAGAGGACGATGTTGTGGGGCAGCTTGGAGTTCTTGGTGGTGTAGGAAATCCAGCGGCGGCCGTCATAGACGCATAGTCCGTCGTTGGTGCCGAGCCATTTGCGGTCGCGGTTGTCAATCACCACGCAGAGGATGAAGTCGGAGAGGAGCTCGCTCTCGGTGGCGGTGTATTTGTTCCAGTTCACGCCATCGTACTCGACGAATCCGCTGAGGGTGACGCCAATCCATTTCACGCCGGCATGGTCGATGGCTATGTCGCGGATGTACTTCATGTTGAGGCGGCGCGTCTCCTCGGAATGCTCGAACCAGCGGCCGTTGTTGAACTCGATGACGCCGTAGTCGTCGGTGCCAATCCAGAGGGTGTTGCCCTCGACGATGAGGCAGTTGACAAACTGGTTCTTGAGTTTCTCGTTGAAGTCGGCAAAGTCGGTCCATTCGCCGTCCTTGTAGCGGCTGAGGCCTTGGGTGGTGCCCACCCATACGTTGCCGCGGGGGTCGGATGTGATGGCCAGGACGTTGTTGCCGGTGATGCCGGAGGTCTTGGTGTTGTAGTTCGTCCAGGTCTGCGCCTTGGCGGAGAAGGCGAGGAGCAGGAGGATGGGTATGATTAGCTTGTTCATGTTCGTATTTTGGGGAGATTTGAAGATTTGGAGATTAAGAATTAACAAATGTGAGGCGGCAGCCTTCACTATTTCACAATTCACAATATCAAGTTTTATGTTTCTCTTTCTTGGCCGCGGGGAATAGAATGTTGTTGAGGATGAGACGGTAGCCGGGCGAGTTGGGGTAGAGCGAGAGGTCTGTCGGAGGGTCGCCCACAAAGTGGCGGTAGTCCTCGGGGTCGTGGCCGCCGAGGAAGGTCCATGTCCCCTTGCCGTATTCGCCATGGAGGTAGCGCACCTCGCCGAGGGCTTTGTTCTCGGCCAGGATGACGGCTGAGGATTTGACGCATTCGCGGCGGAAGGCTGTGGTCTGGCCCATGAAGCCGTGGATGACGCGGGTGTGGTTCTGCGTGAGCATGGTGGGCACCCAGTCCCATTTGGCTGAGAACTCGAAGAGGGTGAAGAAGTCGTTCTTCTCGTTCACGGCACGCTGATGGGCGCGGTCGTCGATGTCAATGGTGGATATCTCGTACTCGTTAGGGTTGGCGCTGATGCGGAAGTCTTTGAAGGCGAAAGTCTTGTTGAAGTCGAGGTGGTTCTGTGCGTCGGGCTGCATAGGGTCGCCGTCAAACATGACGTCGCAGATGTCAACGTCTTCGGCGGCGAGGGCCACGTCGTAGCTGTCGGGTGCCGAGCACATGGCGAAGAGGAATCCGCCGCCCATCACGAAGTCGCGAATCTTATGCGCCACGCCGAGCTTGAGCTGGCTCACCTTGGCGAAGCCGAGCTTCTGAGCCATGGCTTCCTGGGCACGCACATCCTCGATATACCATTGCTGGTTGCGGTAGTTTGCCCAGAACTTGCCGTACTGGCCAGTGAAGTCCTCGTGGTGGAGGTGGAGCCAGTCATAGGTGGGCAGCACGCCGGTGATGACTTCCTCGTCATAGACCACGTCGTAGGGTATCTCGGCGTAGGTGAGCACGAGCGTCACGGCGTCGTCCCACGGCAGCTTGTTCTTAGGCGAATAGACGGCAATCTTGGGCGCCTTCTGTAGCTTCACGGCGTCCATGTTCACGCCGGGGTCGGCGATCTCGGAGAGGATGGCGGAAGACTGCCCGTCGGCTATCACCTCGGCAGTGACGCCGCGCAGACGGCATTCGCGTTCCAGCAGGTCGGCATATTTCACCAAGAAGCTGCCGCCGCGGTAGTTGAGCAGCCAGGTCACCTCCACGTCGCGTTCCAAGGCCCAGTAGGCGATGCCGTAGGCCTTGAGGTGGTTCTTCTGCACCTCGTCCATGGGGATGAGGAGGTAGTTGGCCCGTGCGGGAACTATCGAGAGGAACAGCAGTGCTATGAGCAGCAATTTCTTCATTGTTGAAGAAATAACGGCAAATTCTATATTATATTGCAATAAATAATAAAAAAAATAGGGCTCCGTATCCGCAAGATGGCACAAATGGCTGAGGATGTGAACGAAAACGGACGAAAAAAATTTCAGGCAGATGTCGAGGCCTTATGAGGGCTATCGGGACTGTCTTGTCCGCCATTCTGCCTCTTTCTGCAAAAAAAATTTGCTAATTGGGAAAAAGTTCGTAACTTTGCAATTTCAAACATACGAGTCTTGAGGCGGGAAAAAGGGCTGTGCTGCCTCGCTCTTGTTTTATCTCATGGCCCCAATAAATAAGAATATGAAGAAGACTATCGTTTTCGTGGCCGCGGCTTTGATGTGCGGCAATGTTATGGCCCAGGATGCCAAGGACGCCCCCAAGGATGAGGGCTATAAGTTCACCATTGTTAAGGAGTTGCCCGTCACCTCCGTCAAGAACCAGAGCAAGGCTGGCACCTGCTGGGACTATAGTGGCACCGCCTTCCTCGAAGCCGAGCTGCTGCGCATGGGCAAGGGCGAGTATGACCTCAGCGAGATGTACACCGCCTATTGGGACTACATGGACCGCGCCATGGCCGTTATCCGCACTCACGGCACCCTCTCTTTCTCGCAAGGCGGCTGTTTTGGCGACGTGCTGCACTGCATGGAGAAGTACGGCCTCGTGCCCGAAGAGCAGATGCGTCCCGGCGTGATGTATCGCGACAGTCTTTCTAACCATAGCGAGCTCAGCGCTATGACCAACCCCATGGTCAAGGCCGCCGCTTCGAGCGGCAGCTTGCAGAGCGACTCCGCCTACCAGCTCCTCAGCATGAAGGCCATCAAGGCCGTCCACGACGTCTATCTCGGCGTGCCTCCCGAAAAGTTCACCTACAAGGGCAAGACCTACACGCCCAAGAGCTTCTATGAATCAACAGGTCTGAAGGCCGACGACTATATCCAGGTCACCGCCTTCCTCCACGAGCCCCTCTATGGCACCTTCGCCGTCGAGAGCCCCGACAACTGGCGTCACGACCTCTCCTATAACGTCACCCTTGACGAGCTCCTCGAAATCACCGACTACGCCATCAGCCACGGCTATCCTGTGGGCTGGGACAGCGATGTGAGCGAGGCAGGCTTCCGCCAGGGCGTGAAGAACGGCTTCTGCGTGCTCCCCGCCACCGAGGTGAAGGCATCGGACCAGGGCAGCGATATGGCTCACTGGACCGGCATGAAGGCTCAGGAGATTCAGGACGAGGCTGCCACACGTCCCACTCCTCAGCACTGGGTCACTCCCGAGGAACGCCAGCTCGGCTGGGACAACCACGAGACCAACGACGACCACCTCATGCTCATCTACGGCACCGCTAAGGACCAGCTCGGCAACGAGTACTACATGGTCAAGAACAGCTGGGGCGACCACGGCGTCTATCACGGCATGTTCTTCGCCAGCAAGGCCTACGTCCGCTACAAGACCGTCACCATCCTCCTCCACAAAGACGCCCTCTCCTCAGCCATGAAGAAGAAGCTCGGCGTGAAATAAGGCTTCAGACGTATAACGCAGATATGGCATAAGAACGACATAATCGCAATTATGAAAGCAAAGACTTTATTATTCTTAGGCCTCGCAGCTTCGGGGCTGATGACCTCATGCGGGAAGTACCCGGATCCTGTTGAGCCCGCCAATATTGATGGCTATAATGAGGAAAGCGGAGTGCTTATGGTTGGCTATGTTCCGTATAAGATGGTTCCCGTCGAGGGTGGCACCTTCACGATGGGGGCTCCGGAGCAGGCTGCTCAGGCAAGTGACAATGCCAAGCCCGCCCATCAGGTGACGCTCAGCAGCTACCGCATAGGCGAGACCGAGGTGACGCAGGCACTTTGGATGGCTGTGATGGGTCGCAACCCCTCTTATTTCAATGGCGACAATCGTCCCGTGGAAGAGGTGAGCTGGGACGATTGCCAGGAGTTCATTGCAAAGCTGAACGCCCTTACGGGAAAGCGCTTCCGTCTGCCCACGGAGGCTGAATGGGAGTTTGCTGCAAGAGGCGGGAATAAGAGTCATGGGTATATGTACAGCGGCAGCGATGACGCCGACGAGGTGGGGTGGCATGAAGGCAATGCGGACGGAGCTACGCACGCTGTGGGACAGAAGCTCCCCAACGAACTCGGGCTGTACGACATGTGCGGCAATGTCCAGGAATGGTGCCAGGATTGGTATGGCGGGTACGACGACGTTCCGCAGACCAACCCCACGGGGCCAGAGAATGGGAGCGCCTACGGCCGCGTGTATCGTGATGGCTTCTTTTTCGTTGCCCCGTATCGCGTATATGACCGTGGCAGCGGCCCCGTCGCAAGTCGCGCGTGGTGCTGCGGTCTCCGCCTTGCCCTATCAGAGTAGAGGCCTGTCCTTTGAATCTATCGCATTTATATAATTTTCAGGATTATGAGAACGAATATTTTGTCGTTGCTTTGTCTCGCATCACTCGGTGTGATGGTTTCTTGCACCAAAACCCCTACGGCAAGTTTCAGCGATGGCGTGCTGACAGTGGGCGATGTGTCGTATAAGATGATTCCCGTAGAGGGGGGAACCTTTATGATGGGTGCAGATAGGCAGGATGAGGAGGCTGAAACCATGGAGATGCCTGCCCATCAAGTGACTCTAAGTAGCTATCAAATAGGCGAGACCGAAGTGACGCAGGCCTTGTGGCAGGCCGTGATGGGAAAGAACTCAGCGACTACCAAAGACGATAATTTGCCTATGGTGGAGGTGAACTGGGGGAAATGCCAGACCTTTGTCGAGAAATTGAATGAACTGACAGGTGCGGATTTCCGCCTGCCTACGGAGGCAGAGTGGGAGTATGCGGCACGCGGAGGAAATATGAGCCAAGGGTACAGGTATAGTGGAAGCAACAATATTGACGAGGTGGCATGGTATGGTGACAATTCAGACGAAACCGCGCATATTGTGGGGCAGAAACTTCCCAATGAGCTGGGACTGTACGATATGAGCGGCAACGTGTTTGAGTGGTGCCAGGACAAGTACGGCTCCTACAGTCGTGATTCCCAGACTGACCCTGTTGGCTCTATGAATGGGTTTAACCGCGTATGCCGTGGCGGCATGTACAGCAGTGGTACAGTGAGCTGTCGTCCGTCGTACCGTACTAGTATGTCGCCACGCGACGGCGTTAGTTTTGTCGGTCTCCGCCTTGCCCTATCGGAATAGCGGCCAGCCCTCGAAACGGCACATCGGCACCCATGCAAGATTTGTATGTCGTAAAGGTGGGTTCTGTAGATTAATATTTGGATGCCCTCTTGGGGTCAGTGCCAAGATTAGGGCTTGAAGAAAGATGGTCGGAAATTACCGGGACCTCTGATTATTCGTGGCGATTTATGTTTATCAAAATATTGAATTAACATGAATAATTAGAAGTCCCCATAAATTAATAGGGCTTGCTTAGGATGCCACAGGCATTCTTTGTCTTGGATTTTTGGGGATACCTAAAGAAATATTTTTTGACATTGTCACATCTTCGCGGGTGGTCATTAGCTTTTCTCTTGGTCTGCCATTTTGTCAGTGTCGGGTCGTTTTTTCTCCGCCCAAGGGCTGTTTAAGGGTCGTTTTTTGCCCGTTTTTTCTTCGCTCGGCGAGCGGAGCTAGAGCGAAGCTAAGGCGGAGGTAAGGCGGAGCTTCTCCGAACCTCCTCCGACTCTAAAAGCGAGACTGACATTTTGTCAGTCCTGACCCTCCGACTCTGTGCAAAACGAACTTTTTTTAGGGGGGCTTTTTGTAATCTGTGACCTGTGACCTGTGGTTTGTGAGCTATGGTTTGTGAACTGGCAATACGGCTGCGTCAGCCTCACGGTCCACTGATTATTATTTTTCTTTATGGAAGGCTGATAAGGCCGATGTGCTCCATCATGGTGCGGTAGTAGGCGGCTTTGTCTTGCAGCCTCATAGGGTAGGCGCGGGAGGAGGAGGGCATGCGCCAGAGGTGCATCTCGCGGCCAGCAACGAGAAAGGTGCTGCTCTCGCCCATCTTGGGCACCGTGGCGCCGTAGTCTTCGCAGAGGGTCTCCGCCGACTTCTGGCCTGTGCAGACGATGTCGTGGCAGAGCGGTATCTGCGACAGCAGGGCAGGGATATCGGTCTTCTCTACCACTTCGAGAAACTTGTCGGAGGCGTTGCCTTGGAGCCGTCGCACGGCGCAGGCTGTGTCGAAGATGGCGATGCCGTGCTCTCGCAGCAGGGCGATGATGTCGTCTTTGAAAAAGCTCTTGTTCGCCACATCTACCAGACGGAGGTGGTCGCCGAAAAAGAGCTCGCCGAAGATCTCCCACATCATGTTGGTGCGGTTGGGGTAGAAGAAGTCCATGCACCACCTGGCACGGGGTGGCGGGAAGCTCCCCAGCATCAGCAGGCGTGCGTTGGGCGGCAGGAATGGCTCTAAGGGATGGCGTTCAATCTCGGGCATGGCTGCATGATTTGTGAATGATGAGTAGTGAATTGTGGCTGGCACGGTCATTTGTCAATTCACAATTCACACTTTCACAATTCACAATTCACTCGTTCACTCTTCGTAGCGGCTGGCCACATAGTTGATTTCCGACATCTCGAGATCTACGTCTCCTTCGTCGTTTGTGGTGAGGAAGGTGGTGAGGGGGTAGGTGTCGAAATCCTTGGTGAGGCTCATGGGGCTGCACACGGAGACGGCGAGGGTCTTCTTGTTGATGCCGAGGACGCAGTCGTCGTAGGCTTCGGGTTCGTCGAGGACGTCGCAGAGTTCATTTGCTATGCGGTCTTCCAAACTTTTTTGAGACATGGTTTTTCTCCTTTCAAAATGATAGTTAAGTATGTTCTTTATCAGTCGGTTTCGACAGCTTTTGAGAGGTGTTCTCAGATGCTGTTGATGATGCAAAGTTACATTTTTTTTCTGAATTGTTTTGCATTATGAAAAAAAAGTTGTAACTTTGCAGCGTTTTTAATAGTATATTATGCGTAAAAATATTGCTTTAATACTCTTTGTATTGGTGGGTTGCGTTGTTTCAGCCCAGGAAACTCCGATATATCAAAACGAAGTTTACAGCCTCTTTCCTCGCAAAGTTGTGCAGGGCGAGTATCATGCCAACATCGTTGCGCCGAATGCCTTGACGAGCACCTTTGAGGGCCGGAATTGGCTCCAGCACAAAGGCGGCGTGGGCTATCCTGCCTTCAGCTGCGGCGTGCCTATCAGCAACACGCTCTACAACCTCTCCGTCGAGGAGATGGCTTCTCTTATCGAGTCCGACAGCACATGGCGCACCGGCACCCTCTGGAGCGGTGTGTGGACACGCGACGTGAGCTACAGCGCCATCCTGGCTCTCGCCTATATGGACCCCGACGTGACGCGCAACAGCCTCATGAAGAAGGTCCGCAATGGCAAGATTGTGCAGGATACCGGCACGGGCGGCTCCTGGCCCGTCTCGACCGACCGCATGACCTGGACCCTCGCCGCTTGGCAGGTCTATCTGGCTACGGGCGACAAGAAATGGCTTGAGAAGTGCTTCGACATCGTCTATCAGAGCATGTTGCAGGACGAGCAGGTGGTCTATGACCCCGAGACCGGCCTCGTGCGTGGCGAGTCCTCGTTCCTCGACTGGCGCGAGGAGTCCTATCCCCGCTGGATGGAGCCCGCCGACATTGCCCAGTCCGAATGCCTCGGCACCAACGCTATCTTCTTCCGCGCCAACCAGGTTGCAGCCCGCATGGCTCAGCTCTGTGGCGAGAAGGACCTCGCCGTCCATTTCAACGAGAAGGCCGAGAGCATCAAGGCCGCCATCAACAAGTATCTATGGCTTGAGGATAAGGGCTACTATGGCCAGTACCTCTACGGCCGCGGCAACCTCATCGTCTCTCCCCGCAGCGAGACCTTGGGCGAGGCACTCTGCGTCATCTACGGCATTGCCGACACTGCCCGCGCCCGCCGCATCGTCTCTTCCGTGGCGCTCTCGCCCCTCGGCACCCCCGCTTTCAGCCCTCAGATTCCTAACGTACATCCCTATCATAACAACGCCGTCTGGCCCTTCGTCCAGGCCTTCTGGATGCAGGCTTCTGCCGAGGTGGGCAACCAGCTCTCGCTCGAACATAGCATCGCCAGCATCTACCGTGCTGCCGCCATGTACGCCTCCAACATGGAGAACTTCGACGCCACCACGGGCAGCCTCAACACGCCTATCAATTCGCCCAGCCAGCTCTGGAGCGTGGCTGGCAATATCAGCGTGGCACACCGCGTCCTGATGGGCATCACCCTCCAGGAGAACGGCATCGTCTTCCGCCCCCTGGTGCCTAAGGCATGGGCCGGCGAGAAGAAACTCACGAACTTCAAGTACCGCAAGGCTGTGCTCGACATCGTCGTGTCGGGCTATGGCAACAAGGTGGTCTCTTGCTCTATCGACGGCAAGAGGCAGAAGAGCAACATGATTCCTGCCAGCATCTCTGGCCGCCATACCGTGAGGGTTGTCCTCAACAGCGAATATACGGGCTTCGACCCCGTCAACGAGCAGCCTATCGTCACCGCTCCTGAGACCCCGCAGGCATACCTCGACGACGCCACCAGCATCGGCTGGTACCAGGTGCCTAACGTGACCTCCTATGTCATCCTTTGCAACGGCAGCGTGGTCGATACCGTCCCCGAGCGTATCAACGACAACCGCTATACCATCCCCGCAGCCTCGACATACGCCGAGTATCAGGTCATCGCTATGGACTCGAACGGCGTGCAGAGCTTCGCCAGTGAGCCCGTGGTCTATTACAACTACGACAATGAGCGCCTCTTCGATATGACTAAGTTCGCCCCCGCCACCACCTTTGCCGAGTGCAAGGGCTACACCGGCGACGGCGCTGTGGAGATTGCTCCCAAGGTCAACTCCCGCATCGTGATGAATATCGACGTCCCCGAGGACGGCATCTATCAGATCGACTTCCGCTATGCCAACGGCAGCGACAACCGCATCTATTCTAACAAGTGCGCTGTCCGCACGCTGTGGTACAACAACAACCGCGTGGGCCGCATCGTCTTCCCGCAGCGTGGCAAGGGCCTCTGGCAGGTGTGGGGCAACAGCACCAGCGTGCGCCTCAAACTGAAGAGCGGCGCCCAGACCCTCGTCCTGGCTTACGAGCCCGAGAACCAGAATATGAACGAGGAAGGCATCAACCGTGCCATGCTCGACTGCGTGAGAATTATCCGCGTGAAATAAAGATATGGAGATTTGAAGATTGGGAGATTAGAAGGAAGCAACCCCTCAAATCCCTCAATATTTAAATCATATAAGGAAGGTCCTGCCGAATATTCGACAGGACCTTCCTTTGTGATCTGTGGTCTGTGATCTGTGAACTGTGGTCTGTGATCTGTGATCTGTGAACTGTGAACTGTGATTGGTGATCGGTGACCTGTGAACTGTGGTCGGTGAACTGTGTATTGACAATACAATCGACGGCTCCCGCCCCATTCTCAATTCTCAATTCCCCATTCAGGCTACTACGATGTTTTCGTCGTCTTCTATGCGGAGGTTCTGCATGATGAAGTCGCGGCGCTGGGAGGTGTTCTGGCCCATATAGAAGCGGAGGACGCCCTGGGTGTCGAAATCCTTGTGCAGGAGGACGGGGTCGAGACGCATGTCTTGGTTGATGAAGCCTTTGAACTCGTCGGGCGAGATTTCGCCGAGACCTTTGAATCGGGTAATCTCGGGGTTGGGGGTCTTGTTGATGGCATCGATACGCTCCTCGTCGCTGTAGCAGTAGGTGGTCTTCTGCTTGTTGCGGACGCGGAAGAGGGGGGTCTGTAGGATATAGACGTGGCCTTGCCGCACCAGCTCGGGGTAGAACTTGAGGAAGAAGGTGAGGAGGAGGAGGCGGATGTGCATGCCGTCCACATCGGCATCGGTGGCGATGACGACGTTGTTGTAGCGGAGGTTCTCCATGCCGTCGTCGATATCGAGGGCGTTGTGGAGGAGGTTGAGCTCTTCGTTCTTATACACCTCGGCCTTGCCTACGGAGACGGTGTTGAGGGGCTTGCCTCGGAGGCTGAAGACGGCCTGGGTCTCGACGTCGCGGCTCTTGGTGATGCTGCCGCTTGCGGAGAGGCCCTCGGTGATGAAGATGGTGCTTTCCAGACGGCGGGCGTGGTTGCTGTTGTAGTGGACGTGGCAGTCGCGCAGCTTGGAGTTGTTGAGGCTGGCCTTCTTGCTGCTTTCTTTGGCCAGTTTCTTGATGCCGGCGATGCTCTTGCGCTCCTTCTCGTTGCGCTGGATCTTGTCGAGGAGTATCTCTGCGGTCTCGGAGTTGATGTGGAGGTAGTTGTCGAGGTGGCGCTTGAGGATGTCGAGGATGTAGGTCTTCAGGACGGGGCTGGAGTTGCTGCCGTCGGCGGCGTTGGGGGCGAGGTGCGTGGAGCCGAGCTTGGTCTTGGTCTGTGCCTCAAAGACGGGCTCCTGTATGCGGATGCAGAGGGCGCAGACGAGGCCCTGGCGGATGTCCTCGGGGGCGTACTCTTTCTTGTTGTAGAACTCCTTGACTACTTTGGCGTAGTCCTCGCGGAAGGCGCTCTGGTGGGTGCCTCCTTCGGTGGTGTGCTGGCCGTTGACGAAGCTGTAGTAGTAGTCGCTGCTCTGTCCGTTGACGTGGGTGAAGGCGGCTTCGAAGTCTTCGTCCTTGATGTGGATGATAGGGTAGAGGGGCTCGCCTTCGATGTTGTGCTCAAGGAGGTCGAGGAGGCCGTTTTTGGAGTAGTAGCGCTTGTCGTTATAATAGAAAGAGAGGCCGCGGTTGAGGTAGCAGTAGTTCCATACGCGGCTTTCGACGTATTCGTTGATGAAGTGGAAGTTGCCGAAGAGTTTGCTGTCGGGGATGAACTCCATGAGGGTGCCGGAGGCGAGGAAGGGGTCGTCGGGCACGTAGTCGATGATGCCGCTGTCGGCCACGAGGCTGCCTTGTGAGAACTCGATGGAGCGGGTTTTGCCGTCGCGGAAGGCCTGGACGCGGAAGTAGCTGGAGAGGGCGTTCACCGCCTTGGTGCCTACGCCGTTGAGGCCGACGGACTTTTGGAAGACCTTGCTGTCGTACTTGGCGCCGGTGTTGAGCTTGCTGACGGCTTCGACGAGGGCGCCGAGGGGTATGCCGCGGCCGTAGTCGCGGATGGAGACCTTGCGCTCGGCGAAATTGATGGTCATGTCGATGCGCTTGCCGAAGCCGGCGGCGAACTCGTCGATGGAGTTGTCGATGACCTCTTTGATGAGGACGTATATGCCGTCGTCGTGGGAGGAGCCGTCGCCGAGCTTGCCGATATACATGCCGGGGCGGAGACGGATGTGCTCCATGTCTTCGAGGTGTACAATGCTGCTTTCGTCGTAGTTAGCGGCGTTGCTGAGGGGTAGGGTGATGTCTTCTTCTGTGTCCATGTCAATATAGTTTGGCGTTGCAAAATTACGAAAAAAAAACGACATAGGAGGAATATGGCGGCAAATATTTTTCGGAGGGGGGTGTCGCGGAGTGCTGTTGGCAGTCTCGGGACGGGGTGGTTTGTGGGGGATTGGGGGGTGTGGATTTGGGGGCTGGGAGGGGCGGTTGGAGGGGTGCTATTGGTGGTTTCGATTGTGTTATTGATGGTTTCGAACGAGGGACTTTAACATTTAACATTTGGAGCGGAAGCAGAGCGGAAGCAGAACGGACACAGAACGGCAGCAGTTTGGCAACACTCTTTTTTAGGGAATTGTTAAAAAATGCCCTTGAGGAGGGACGGTTTGGGGACATATCGATTTTGTGAATGGGAGTATTGGGAATTAAGAATTGAGAATTGAGAATGGAGCGGGGCCGGCGGGGGAGGAGGAGCTAAGGCAGGGGGCGGAAGGGATGGGATCGGTATTAAATATTGTTAAATATTGCGGTGAGTTGCTGATGTGTTGGAAAAAATGCGTACTTTTGCAAAGTCAAATTTTGGGAGGGCGGTTATGGCGGGCTCTACGCTTGTTCCCAATGAATTTTAGAGCCTACACAATAGGAACGAAACTAAAAAGAAAGGATAAGATATGAAAAGGATTATCACTCTCGTACTAACAATGATGATTGCCTTTACGGTATCGGCACAAAAAGAGGTCACGAAGTTCCTCGGCATACCTGTGGATGGAACGAAGAATGAAATGATACAGAAGCTGAAAGCCAAAGGCTTCACCTACAATGCTAAAGATGATTATTTGGCGGGCGAATTTAATGGAAGAGATGTCTATATTTTAATTGGTACGAATAACAATAAAGTGTGGCGTATTATGGTTCATGATCCAAGAGGAACAAATAGTGAGACGGAAATCAAATTACGCTTCAATACTTTGTGCAGGCAGTTTTCCAAGAATGGTAAATATAGACCCAAAGACCTTGTTGGTGATTATGAAATTAGCGAAGATGAAGATATTTCATACGAAATGACAGCGCATGACAAACGTTATCAAGCCTCTTACTTGCAACTATCCGATGACGGAAATTTATTAGATATGTTTAATAGACCGGTCTGGTTCATGATATCTCAAGACCTCGGGGAATATTTTATCGTAATATATTACGACAATGAGTATAACAAGGCCCATGGTGAAGATTTATAAACTTAAATAATAAACATTATGGAAGAACATAGTCGTAGTGGGTCTGACAGTGTAGAGGAACTGGGGAAGTTCTGCAATGCAGATGAAAAACAATATTGGTCTGATTATTTCAAAGAGTTAGAAAAAGCCAGAGAAGATTCAGAAATTAGACTAGACCAAAGGCTTTATACTATTCCTACGGGTGCAATTGCTATAATGCTTGGAACAATAGGAATAAAATTACAGTCTGAATTCTGTTACGAATGGTTATTTGTTGGGGCATTGTTGAGTTTTGTTTTGGCTTTAATCCTTAGCATTATTCACCATTTGTTTCTATCTAATGACAATGCAAAAATATTAGAACAAATATGTCAATTATCAGAAAGCGGCTCAGATAAAAAAATAGAAAATATCAAAAAACATATTATCAAAAATCAAAAAGTTTCCCAATTAAGATTTTTAGCAAGTGTTATATTGATTACATTGGGGATTATTTTGTATGGAATGTGGATATGCATTAATCTTGCTAATCACTAATTAAGAAATATGAAAAAAAAACCAACCCAAACTCAGAGTTCGGCTCCAATTCTGCCACCTAATCTGCCACCTAAAAAGATTACAATAGGACCTTTCTCTCCCAGAATGGCACCTCCGCTTCCACCAGAAAAAGAAACTATTGAAATTATTAGGAAAAAATCTCCTACTGTTTTGCCTAGACCTCGTAAAACAAAGAGTCCGAGACGTGGGAAAACAAAATTTAAAAGATAAAAATACATCCAGCTATTGCGGATGTTCCGTCCTCGGGGGATGTTCTGGGGCGGGGCGTTGTGAGGGTGAGCTTGTGCTAATGTGAAGTGACGCATTACTTCTTAATGATATATTTAAATTTGACAGGGAGGGCGACGTGAGTCGTCCTCTTTTTTGTTTGGCGGGGCGGCTTTGGGTGGCGTGGCAGGGGCGGCGGGGAGGGCGGGGCGGCGGTGAGGAGGGGAGTGGGAAGGGGTGGGCGGGTGATAAAATAATTGGCTGAGGGTGTGGGGGTTGTGATGTTTTTTGAAGATTTATTTCGCCATGTCAAAAATAATTCGTATCTTTGCAAATCGGATTTTAGAATATATTTCACATAAAGTATTAATCATATAAAACTAATATTATGGCATTTAAAGGACAAATCGTAATCGATACCGAGCACTGCAAGGGCTGCGGCGTATGCCTCGAAGCCTGCCCGATGAAGTGCATCGAGCTGTCGAAGAATGTAAACGGCAAAGGTTATAACTACACCCATGTCGTAAACGACAAATGCATTGGTTGCGCGAGCTGCGCAATGGTGTGCCCCGACGGCGTCATCTCCGTCTATAAAGTCAAATGTTAAACAAAGTAAAGGAAAAATAACATGGCAAAAGAACTGAAATTAATGAAGGGCAATGAGGCTATTGCCCGCGCTATGATTGCCAGCGGTACGGACGGCTATTTCGGCTATCCTATCACTCCGCAGTCGGAAGTTATGGAAACGCTGATGGCCGAGAAGCCTTGGGAGACTACCGGCATGGTGGTGCTGCAGGCTGAGTCGGAGCTTGCCTCCATCAACATGGTGTATGGCGGTGCTGCTACTGGCAAGAAGGTTGCCACCTCTTCTTCTTCTCCCGGAATCTCGCTGATGTGCGAGGGCCTGACTTATATTGCTGGTGCTGAAATTCCCTGCGTGGTGATGAACGCTATGCGCGGCGGCCCCGGCCTGGGCACCATCCAGCCCGCACAGAGCGACTATTTCCAGAGCACCAAGGGCGGCGGACACGGCGACTATCAGCTGTACGTCATGGCTCCCGCAAGTGTTCAGGAGATGTATGACTTTGTTTTCGACGCTTGGGATATCGCTTTCAAATATCGCAACCCTGTTCTGATCCTCACTGACGGCGCTATCGGCCAGTGCATGGAGAAGTGCTACACCCGCGACTATATTCCTCGCTGGACCGAGGAGGAGCGTCGTCAGCACGCACCTTGGGGCTGCTGGGGCAAGCCTGCTACCCGCGACCATAACATCATCACTTCCCTTGAGCTTGAGTCTTCTCGCCAGGAGGTCTTCAACCAGAAGCTCCAGAAGAAGTACGCTCAGATGAAGGAAGAGGATGTGCGCTATGAGATGCTGAACTGCGAGGATGCCGACTATGTGTTTGTGGCTTACGGTACTTCCAGCCGTATCTGCATGAAGAGCATGGAGCTGGCACGCGCCAAGGGCCTGAAGGTTGGTCTGCTCCGTCCTATCACCCTGTTCCCCTTCCCCACCAAGCAGGTTGCTGAGCTGGCTAAGAAGGTGAAGGGTATGCTCTGCGTAGAGATGAGCGCCGGTCAGATGATCGAGGATGTGAAGCTGGCTGCTAACTGCCAGATTCCTATCGAGCACTACGGCCGCTTCGGTGGTATCATCCCCACTCCCGAAGAGGTTCTCGAAGCACTTGAAGAGAAAATTATTAAGTAAATGAAATATGTGAACGGTGAACAGTGAACGGTGAACTGACAAATGATAGGCTTGTTGCTATCGTCAGGACACAGGTCACAGGACACAGGTCACAAAAAAATAAAGAATAATATGGCTAACGATATAGTAAAACCTGAAAATCTGGTTTATACCAAAACGAAAGTGCTGACCGACAACGTTATGCACTACTGCCCCGGCTGCGGCCACGGCACCGCACACCGCATCATCGCCGAGGTTATCGACGAGATGGGTATCCAAGACAAGACCATCGGTGTCTCCCCCGTCGGATGCTCCGTCATGGCCTACAACTACTTCGATGTTGATTTCGAAGAGGCAGCTCACGGTCGTGCACCAGCAGTTGCTACCGCTATCAAGCGCCTCAACCCCGACAGCTACGTCTTCACCTATCAGGGCGATGGCGACCTCGCTGCTATCGGTACCGCCGAGACCGTCCACGCTGCTAACCGCGGCGAGAACATCGTGATGGTGTTCATCAACAACGGTATCTACGGTATGACCGGCGGCCAGATGGCTCCTACCACCCTCGTGGGCATGAAGAGCGCTACCACGCCCTACGGCCGTAACGTTGCTCTCAACGGCTATCCCCTGCGTATCACCGAGATGCTGGCCACCCTGCCCGGCACCTACTATGTGACCCGCCAGAGCGTCCATACTCCCGCCAACGTCCGCAAGGCAAAGGCTGCTATCCGCAAGGCTTTCGAGAATCAGCGCGATAAGAAGGGCCTCAGCTTCGTCGAGATCGTCAGCAGCTGCAACAGCGGTTGGAAGATGACCCCCGTACAGGCTAACAAGTGGATGGAAGAGAATATGTTCCCCAACTATCCTCTGGGCGACATCAAGGTCGATGGCAAGATTGCCGAGGGCATCACCGCTGACCGTCTCGTGGTTTCCGCACCCTTAACCGTTGTCAATAAATAAAGTGAACTGTGAATGGTGAGCAGTGAGCTGGCAATACGACTTCGTTTGTTGGATTACTGATCACTGGTCACACAAAAACAAAACATTACAATCATGACAGAAGAAATTATCATCGCCGGTTTCGGTGGCCAGGGCGTCCTCTCCATGGGTAAGATCCTTGCCTATTCTGGCGTTATGGAAGATAAAGAAGTCTGCTGGATGCCCTCCTACGGCCCCGAGCAGCGCGGCGGTACCGCAAACGTGACCGTCATCGTCAGCGACGAGCGTATCTGCTCGCCCATCATCAGCAAGTACGACACCGCTATCGTGCTCAACCAGCAGTCGCTCGACAAGTTCGAGAAGTCTGTTAAGCCCGGCGGCCTGCTGATTTACGACCCCAACGGAATCACGAAGGAGCCTACCCGCAAGGATATCAACATCTACAAGATCGCCGCTACCGAGAAGGCTCAGGAAATGGGCATCTCCAAGGTCTTCAACATGGTCGTCCTCGGTGGTTTCTTGAAACTGAAACCCATCGTTGGAAGCGAATTCATCCACAAGGGTCTTGAGAAATCCCTCCCTGAGCGTCACCACAACCTCATTCCCCAGAACGAGGAAGCTATCGAGCTCGGCAAGGGTCTCATCGAAGCCGTCCAGGTTCTCTAATATATTGTAAGTGATTAGTGATGTTGTGGCCAATATCCGCATCACGTCACAGATTATTAGAAAACATATAAAAAAAAGGGCCGTATCATATTGTGCGGCCCTTTTGTACAACTTGTTTTAGCGTACCTAATAAAATAATTAGGTATTCCTAATAAAATATTTAGATATACCTAATAAATTCTTTATGTGTTATGCAAAGGCAATATCTTCAAGCGATTAAGAGTAGGATTCTTGAACCACGAAAATTCATCCAAGTCATTCTCGGTCCCCGACAAGTGGGCAAGACCACGCTTATCACTCAAGCTTTGCATGAGGTGGACATACCTTATCTGTTTGCGACAGCTGATAATATAGAAGGCGACAGCACCGTATGGCTCAAAACGTTGTGGAGCAAAGCCCGCATTGAATGTCGTAAGCACAATGCAGAGGCAGGGTTCCTATTGGTGATAGATGAGACACAGAAGATTGCCAACTGGAGCGAGGTGGTGAAGCGTGAGTGGGATATGGACACATTCAACGGAGTAAACATCAAGTTGGTCATCTTAGGCTCTTCTTCGTTGTTGATTCAAAAAGGGCTCACGGAGTCGTTGGCAGGAAGGTTCGAGGTGATACCCATCCCGCATTGGTCTTTTGCTGAAATGAACGAGGCTTTTGGCTGGACCGCAGACCAATATATTTGGTTTGGCGGCTACCCAGGGCCTGCGGAACTGGTCGGTGATGAGAATCGCTGGAAGCAATATATCTCCACCACGATGATAGAAACCAGTATTAGCAAGGATGTGCTGATGCTTAGTCGAATAGATAAGCCCGCGCTGCTGCGTAGATTATTTGAAATAGGATGTCGCTATTCGGCGCAGATAGTATCGCTGAGCAAGATACAAGGTGAGTTGAACGAGAAGGGCAACCTTACGACGCTGAGCAACTATTTGAATCTTTTGGACTCGGCAAGACTGATTGGCGGCTTGGAAAAGTTTTCGAGTGACATGATTCGTCAGCGTGCGTCGAAACCCAAATTCCAAGTGTACAATAATGCTCTTGTGAGTGCACAGATACCCATGACGTTGGTACAGGCACAAGCCGACGCGAACCTATGGGGACGCTTGGTTGAGTCGGCGATAGGGTCTCACTTACAGGCTTGTGCCGACAAGGGTCGATACAGGCTGTATTATTGGAACGACGGCTGCCGTGAGGTCGATTTCGTGTTGCAACGTGGCACCGCGACAATCGGCATTGAGGTGAAGAGCGGCAAGGCCAACCATGTGAGCGGTATGAAAGGGTTCGAAGAGAGGTATCACCCCGAAGCCATTTATCTGGTCGGGGCCGATGGTATCCCTATTGAGGAGTTTTTCCGTTTAGACCCGGTGGAGCTGTTCTAAACCGCAATATTCATAACCGATATAATTTCTATGATGGCATAGGCTTACCTTGCTGAGGCTTACAATGTTGGATATGGACTTGATAACTCAGGCAAGTCCACAGCGTTTGATAGAGCAATTATACCTGGCATTCCGGATTCTGTAGTGCAATGGAAGCTTTTATATAGGTGACGGAATTGTGGCGCGAAAGGGAACGTAAGGTGCGTAAATTGAAAGAAATTGCTGATGTTTCGAAAAAAAGTCGTATCTTTGCAACTTATTATGGGAAGGCATACTTCCATGATGAGAGCAATAAATAATTAAATAACAGGTAAGTGAAAAGTGAATAGTGAATAGTGAATAGGGGCTGGCGCAGGTGTTTGTCATCCGCAATCTGCCATTTGTCAATTCACAATTTTACAATTCATGATTCACAAAAAAATAAAAAACATACTATATGTGTGGAATTGTTGGATATATCGGGGAGCAGCAGGCTTTCCCCATCTTGATTAAGGGCCTGCATCGTTTGGAATATCGTGGCTATGACAGCGCCGGCGTGTCGCTCATCAACAGCAAGGGCGAGCTGTCGGTCTATAAGGCCAAAGGCAAGGTTGTGAACCTCGAAGAGGGCACCAAGGATAAGGACACTACCGGCACTATCGGCATCGCCCATACCCGCTGGGCCACCCACGGCGAGCCTAACGCCACCAACGCCCATCCCCATTTCTCGCAGTCCAAGAACCTCTCCCTCGTCCACAACGGCATCATCGAGAACTATAAGTCGCTGCGTGCCGAGATGGAGAAGAACGGCATGACGTTCTGCAGCGAGACCGACACCGAGGTGCTCGTCCAGCTTGTGGAATACATGATGAACACCCACAAGTGCGACCTTTACACGGCTGTGCAGCTGGCACTGAAGAACGTGGTAGGCGCCTACGCCATCGCCATCCTCGAAAAGAGCCACCCCGACCAGCTCGTCTGCGCCCGCAAGGGCAGCCCGCTGATTATCGGAGTGGGCAAGAGCGACAACGGCCGTGCCGAGTTCTACGTCGGCTCCGATGCCACTCCTATCATTGAATATACCAACCAGGTCATCTACCTTCAGGACGAGGAGATTGCCATCATGGACCGCACAGGCCGTCTCGACATCACCAACCTCGCCAATGTGAAGCAGACTCCGCAGCTGGTGACACTTCAGATGAACCTCGACCAGTTGGAGAAAGGCGGCTTCCCCCACTTCATGCTCAAAGAGATCTGGGAGCAGCCCAATGCCCTCCGCACCTGCATCCGTGGCCGTGTGAACATGGTTGACAAGGATGTCCTCCTCAGCGGCATCATCGACCATAAGGACAAGTTCATCAACTGCCGCCGCATTATCATCTGCGCCTGCGGCACCTCCTGGCATTCGGCCCTCATCGGCAAGTATTTCATCGAGGAGGCCGCCAAGATTCCGGTAGAGGTGGAGTATGCCTCCGAGTTCCGCTATCGCAACCCTGTCATCAATCCCGACGATATCGTCATCGCCGTTTCTCAGTCGGGCGAGACAGCCGACACGCTGGCCGCCATCCAGCTGGCCAAGGAGAAGGGCGCCTTCCTCTATGGCATCTGCAACGTCATTGGCTCCTCCATCCCTCGCGCCACCGATAGCGGCACATACCTGCACGTCGGCCCCGAAATCGGCGTGGCTTCCACCAAGGCTTTCACGGGCCAGGTCATCACCCTCGGCCTCTTGGGTCTGGCTATCGCCAAGGTCAAGAAGACCCTCAGCGACGACATCTTCCACATGCTTGTCGAAGAGCTGGAGCAGATTCCCGACAAGATGCAGTGGACCCTCGAGCACAACAAGGACATCGCCCAGTTCGCCCAGATGTTCACCTACTGCAAGAACTTCATCTACCTCGGCCGCGGCTACAACTACCCCGTGGCTCTCGAAGGCGCGCTGAAGCTGAAAGAGATCAGCTACATCCACGCCGAGGGCTATCCCGCCGCCGAGATGAAGCACGGCCCCATCGCCCTCATCGACGAGGAGATGCCCGTCGTGGTCATCGCCCCGAAGCGCGGCATGTATGAGAAGGTGGTCAGCAATATCCAGGAGATCAAGTCCCGCAAGGGCAAGATTATCTCCGTGGTCACCGAGGGCGACACCGTGGTGCGCGGCATGAGCGACTACAGCTTCGTCATCCCCGACACGCGCGACTGCTTCGTGCCCCTGCTGGCTGTCATCCCCTTGCAGCTGCTCTCCTACTACGTTGCCATCGCCAAGGGCCGCAACGTCGATCAGCCCCGCAACCTCGCCAAGAGCGTCACCGTGGAATGATCCGCGACCTCCACGCACATCAATACCAAGCCACCGTCCCCCCTCTTGGGACGGTGGCTTGTCCGTATGTGGTTGGTGAGAAAAATAGGTTAGGAGAGAGATATTCAGATGGAGAGATTGTCAGAAAGATATTCAGATGGGGAGATATTCAGATGTTCAGAATCTGACAGTCTGAACATCTGCCAGTCCGAAAATCTGAAAAAAATTTTCACCTTAGATAAACTTTTGGCTCAAAAATTTGTTAGTATATAAGTAGAGGAACGTCTCAAAAGCGAGAGCAGAACGTATGATAGCGGAGCGTCCAAGAGCTCGCTCTTGAGACCGTAGCGAAATACGTCAGCGTAGCTAAGCCAAGCTCGCTTGGTTTATGCCGAGCGCAAGAGACGTCAACGAAGTTAACTTCCAAATGGATAATAACGACCGAGAACTATACGACAGGTACGACTGCATGATAGCACGGAATGGGGCGCTCATCGAGTGGCTCTGTATGCGGCATGCGTGGGGCGACACGAGCCGCTGTGCCGAGCTGCGGCAGGAGTGCTACATCTCTCTGTGGAATTATCTCCCTACGTTGCGCGAGGAGACCAACGTGTTTCAGGAGAGGACATGGGTCGTATGGCACTGCCGCAGCGTGTTCTCGCATCTCGCCTATCGGCGGCGCACACACCAGTTCCTGCCGCTCAACGACAGCATGGCCGACACCATCGCCGAACCCGACAACAGCCAGCTGCTCGACACCATCGACATGCTTGCCGACCTCCTCACGCCATACGAGCGCCGCGCTTTCTACCTCATGGCCGACGGCTACAGCGCCGAGGACATGGCCGAAGAACTCGGCATCAAACACCGCAGCGCGGTGCTGCTCCGACACCGCATCATCAAGAAACTGCGTAATAGTGAATTGTGAAATAGTGAATTGTGAAAAGTTGACACCTATCACCATATAAAAGAAAGGATTGCATTATGAAACAAAACAGCTCACCCACACCGCGCCCGCAGCCCCTCACCCCCGAGGTTCTGGTGCATATCGCCGACCTTGCGGAACGCGACGACTGCGGCCTCGCCGAGCGCTGCGCCCGCTACCGCCGCCGTGCCCGCTACCGCCGCACCGCCGTGGCGGCCTGCCTATTCGTTGGCTGCACCGTGTCATACGCGTTGGCAATGGCTGCACCCATGTACGACCAAATCACCACAACAAGCAGTCAGGGCTCGCAGCACATCTGCGACACCGCCATCTATTTCATGGAGCATCTGTCATGACATACAGTAAGAAAATAGCAAAGTTTTGGACACGCTTCGGCATCATACTTATGATTGCCTTAGGAGCCATCACCCTCGTATTCCGTTGGCACAGCATCTTCCCCACCGACGAGGTCAGCGAGCTATACACCCGCTATGAGCATGTCGAAGGCCTCGATGTGTCGTACATAAAGGATTTCAAAGTCAACGACACGGTGTGTGTGGATGTCACGATGCTGGAAGCAAAGACCGACTCGGCGTGGGCCTTGCTGAAGAGGGATTTTGAAGTTGCTGAACTTGTCCCAGACATACAGCGACGTATTGACAATGGAGTGGATTTAATTGTTTCAAGACTCATCCCCAAATTCACCCAAGAGGTTGCAACCTGCTCTTACACGTTTGATATACTTGCCACCTCGCATCTTACGCACACATTAACAGTCTTTCACCTCAAGAGTGACGAAGAGAGTGATGCGGTCTTGTATTATAATTTCGACAAATCAATATAATATATAAGTGTGGTTGACTTTCTGATTTTTGGAATATTAATCATAGATTTAAATTCATAAATATGCGCAAAACATTTATCACTATCGCACTTTTCGCAGTGCTTGGCGGCCTCACTGTCAGCTGCCAGAAAGAAAATGTGATGGACTTTGAGTCCGAAACCGTTATATCCCAAGCAGGTACCGTGTACACGGTGCAGTATGCCGTTAACGGCGTACTGCACTCGGCAACAATACACAACGAAGCAGAGGAGCAGATCCTAATTTTCAGAGCATTTCTTCCCGTCTCTTTCGTTCAAATGAGAGGTTGAGAATAATTCTGCCAATGAGTTAATAAAGAAATATATGAAGTTAATAAAGAAATATATGAAAAAGTTCTTATCCTTTGTGATTGTCTTATGTGTTGCGTGTACCGCGATAGCACAGATTGTTTATGAGCCTGTTTCTACGGTGAAAGTCGGAGCATTCTACTATCACATTCTTTCGGACAGCACAGCGGAGCTGTACGAAAATCAGGACTATTGCACTCCTTATCCAAGCGGCATTGTAGAGGTGCCGGCAACAATAGAGGTAGGGGGCCGTACCTACACCGTGGTCAAGATAGGTGATTTGGCACTGAACTCTTGCACCATTCAGTCGGTCGTTCTGCCCGAAACCATAGAGGAAATTGGGGTGCAGGCCTTCAACGGCTATGCGGGCGACACTATTGTCCTCCCCAACTCGCTCAAGCGTATAGGCAAGGGGGCATTTGCCAGCTCCAGCCGTATGGTCGCCATCGACATTCCTGCCAATGTGGAGGAAATAGCTTTCGAGCCCTTTGTCTATTCTTCTATCAGGCAGATTACCGTTGACTCGGCCAACACACATTTCCGCGTTATAGGCAATGCCCTTCTCAGCTATGACACCAGCCGCCTGCTTTGCTATCCTCCTACATTGGGAATCGAAAACACCTTTGTGGTGCCAAGTGAGGTGCGCTCCATTGATGACGGGGCATTTTACGGAGAGAACTCGATTGCCCATATTACGTTGAACGAGGGTTTGCTCCGCATAGGCAGCCGTGCCTTCGGCAGCCGACTTGAAGGAATTACGATACCAGCCTCTGTAAGATTTATTGATGGTGTGTTGCAGGAGAACTCCCAGTCAACCTTCCAATTGGCGGTTGACGCGGCCAACACGCATTACAAATGCGTTGACAACATGCTTATGAGCATGGACGGCGACACGTTGCTGATGATAGTGGGAGCCTCGGGGCACGTCACCATTCCTAACGGGGTGACGGTATTGGGGACTTCGGTGCTGGCGGAGAACTATCGTGTGTCGCAGATCGATGTTCCAGAGGGAGTGACCACTATTGGGGTCGATGCGCTTTTCGGATGCAAAGCAACAATCAACCTCCCGCAGAGCCTGCAAAAGATTGATACAAATGCCTTCTATGGCACCACCAAGGTGAAAGACCTGTACCTGCCCAACCTGGAAACGGTTGGCCCTGGCGCATTTCAAAACAGCAAATTGGAGTCATTGCTGGCGCCCAGACTCAAATATGTGGGCAATAGCGCCTTCTCTACATACAAACTGAAAAACATCAGGTGGGGCAACCTGTTGGAGGTGGTAGAGCATTATGCCTTCAGTGGCGCGCCCCTCGACTCGATACAGCCACTGCCGAGCACGCTCAGCAAAGTGGGTTATAAAGCCTTCCCAGCAGTCGGCAAAGTTGTCTTCAACGGCTCGGCCGACACAATCGGACACAATGCTATAAAAAGCGATATTGTGCGTTTCAAATCGGCTACGCCACCAGTCTTTATCGGCACAAGCATTCAAGCCGACACGATATATGTGCCTTGCAACGCTGGCGATGCTTATCTTGCCGCCCTCGGTAACGCAGAAGAATATAATGTGGTGGAGGAAAACTGTGACAGCGTTGACATTGCCCTTATCACTCCTCGTGTAACGCCTTTCAACATCGCTCCCAATCCCGCACACGGGGAAGTGACAGTCAGCCTTCCCGAAGGGCTTTCCTCATTTCATGCCCGCCTTGTGCTGCGCGACGCCACGGGGCGCGAGGTGCGGAGCATGGAGGCGAGCAATCCCACGGTGAAGATGCCGCTTCAAGGTCTGGCCCAAGGCACCTACTTGCTGACCCTGATGACCGACAAGGGTAGCAGCACGCAGAAACTGGTAGTGGAATGATGAAAAATTATATCACCATAACATATTGATAATCACCACTGAAAATTCAGCAAGAAAAATGTAGAAAATAATATTGAAATAGAAAATAATTTAGTATCTTTGCGGATTAAAATCAGGTGCGAGGCGGCTTAGCCAGGCTCTCCGTCGAACACCTACGAATAATAATTGAATTTTTAGAGCCTACATAGACAGATATCTTTAAACATCAATGATATTATGAATAACACATACTAATATGAAAAGAACCAGTTTTTGTTTGAGACACGTTATGGTGTCGGTGCTATTGTTGGGTGGCCTTATGATGAGTGCAAGGGCACAGGGCCGTTATGATTTTGCTGAGGCTAATGATGCCGGGCAGATGCTGTATTACACAATTAACGATTCGTTGCTGGGGTATGTGACGGTGCGCGGAGGAGGGTCGAGCCTGTACTCGGGAGCGTTGTTTCTGCCCGACAGTGTGATGCACGAGGAGAGGAGCTATCACGTGACAGCGATAGGCGACAGTTCCTTTATGAGCTGTACCTCGATTACGTCGGTAAGAGTGCCACAAGGAGTGGTAGCCATAGGTGAACTGGCCTTTGGTGGGTGTACGAAGCTGTCGGAGGTGGAGGTGCCAGAAGGGGTGGAGACGATAGGTGCTCGGGCATTTGCGCTATTACCCAATTTGGTATATGCAGGCATGGCAGAAGGTGCGCCGTGGGGAGCGTTGATGGTCAACGCGTATGAAGAGGACAGCCTGTTTTATGCGGATGCTTCAAAGTCGGTGCTGACAGGTTGCCGTAGAGACATTGTGGGTATCCGAGTGCCCAATACGGTTAGGATTATCGGTCCCAGTGCATTGAGATTCTGTAGGGAGGCTACATCGCTGACGCTATCCGATGGGGTGGAGGAAATGGGCGAGTATGCATGCGGTTCCTCCGACAAACTGAAATCGGTGGTAATACCCTCCACGATGGAGCTGATGGGGGCGCATTGCTTTATGGGTTCGTCTGTTGAGGAGCTGACGGTGGCAGGAGCACCTCTGTCAATAGGCGATTGGGCATTTTATTTCTCTAACTTGAAGACTGTCGAATTGGGAGATGAAACACGGTCGATTGGTCGGAACGCCTTTTCGTACTGCACCAAATTGGACAGTATCGCGATTCCCCACAGCGTTACAAGAATAGACGATTCGGCTTTCAGCTATTGCAGTTCAATGAAGAAGGCAGTATTGTTGGGCGAGATAGACACAATACATTATGCGTTGTTTGACGGATGTACGAAGCTGGAGGACCTGAACCTGCCGGCGTCGGTGCGCTACATAGCGGGTGAAGCATTTTCACAATGCTTAAAGTTGCGGTATCTCGTGTCAGAGAATCCTGTGCCACCAGCGGTGAATGAAAGGACGTTCTATATGTGCAATATTTACGAGGTGGAAGTGCCATGTGGAAGCAAGACGGCATACGAGGCGACAGAGTACTGGAATAATTACAGTATATATGAAGATTGTGAGGGTGTGGGTATAGGTTCAACAGGCAACATGCAGGAGCGCTTTGTCGTTGCTCCCAATCCCGCACACGGGGAAGTGACAGTCAGCCTTCCCGAAGGGCTTTCCTCATTTCATGCCCGCCTTGTGCTGCGCGACGCCACGGGGCGCGAGGTGCG
>JAKSML010000005.1 GCA_024400665.1 Bacteroidales bacterium | reverse complement strand
GGTAGGCTACTGCGTCCGAACCAAATGTTAATTCAAATGTTAAAAAATCCGCCCCTCGTCCCACCCCCTTCCCGCCCACCCTCACCCTGCCTCTCCTGCCCCCGCAGCCTTCAATCCGCAACCCGCAGTAAAAAAAATTGTGCAGATACGAAAAAAAGTAGTATCTTTGCATTTTGAAAGATGTTGCCGCAGGGCGCGCAATCTCTTCACACACACCACAGTATGAAGCATTTAGTGGCTATAGTAATGGTCTCTCTGGCATGTGCGGTTATCATGCTCCATGCCGTTGTTCCGCATCATCATCACGACTGCTGCGGGACGGTGGGGCTCGTCTTTGAAGACGAAGCGTGCTGCCATTGCGACGAGGCCTGCCACGACAGGGCCTGTGAGCATCATCACGGCCAGCATTCGCATCATCCTTTCGACAACTGTCTGCTGCAGGAGATGCTGTCGCAGCTCACGTTGTCGAATACAGATAAGTATTATTTCGCAGCTCTCATCAAGGCCGAGGCACAGGGCTTTCTCCTGCTCTTCCTCCCTGCCGAGCAGAGCGGCGCACCCCTGCCGGCCCTCGGCCTGCCATTCGGATGGCCTGCTGTCGCGGCGCCAGCCATCGAGGTGCCATATATAGGCGCCATATCTCTGCGAGCCCCGCCGTTTTGAGTAATGAACAATTAATAATGAATAATGAGTGTGACGGCAGCCGCTTGAGTAATGAATAATTAATAATAAATAATGAGTGGGCCGGTAGCCGTCAATACTCTATATTCAATACTCATTATTCATTATTCTGTATTCTATATCTATTACTCATTAATTCTATATTTCAGTTATGAAGAAATTCGTCATTATACTGTCCGTCGCTCTGGTGCTGGGTATGGTCCCAGCTTGCTCGCATAGCGACGAACATCATCACGACCATGAACTCGAAGAACATGAGCATGGTCACGAAGGTCATGGTCACGAAGGCCATGACCACGAGCACGAAGGCCACGACCACGAGGGCCATGAGCATCATCATGGTGCCAACGTGGTGGCGTTTTCGAACGAGCAGGGCCTCAAGGTAGGCCTCAAATTAGAGAAGGTTGCGCCAAGCGCTTTCGGACAGGTCATCAAGACCTCGGCACAGGTGCTGCCTTCGCCCGAGGGCGCCTCTGAGGCAGTGGCCAAGGCTTCGGGCGTGGTGCGTTTCACCAACGCCTCTTTGGTCGAGGGCATGGCCGTGAAGGCTGGCCAGCAGCTGTGCTCCATCGTGAGCGACGGCATGGCCGACAATAACATGAGCGTGCGCCTGGCCGAGGCCACGGCACGCTACAATTCCGCTAAGACCACCTACGAGCGCAAGAAGAAGCTGGCCGAGGACAAGATTGTGTCGCAGTCCGACCTCGAAGCCGCTCATGCCGAGTATGTTACCGCCAAGGCGGCATACGACAACCTCAAGGGCAACTTCTCGCAGCATGGTGCTGTGGTGAAGGCTCCCATCAGCGGCTATGTGCAGCAGATACATGTCAGCAATGGCGGCTATGTCGATGCTGGACAGTCTGTTATCACCATCTCGCAAAACCGCGACCTCCAGCTCCGTGCCGAGGTGCAGCCGCGCTACTATGCCGCCCTCAAGAATATCGCTGAGGTGACTGTCCGCATCCCGGGCGACGAGCATGTCTATACCCTCAAGGAACTCGGCGGCAGCCTGGTCTCCTACGGCAAGGCCACGGACGCCTCCTGTCCCTTGGTGCCGGTCACCTTCAAGGTGCGCAACACGGGGGCGCTGCTGAGCGGTAGCTTTGTAACGCTCTATATCTCCACACGTTCCGACCATCAAGCCATTGCCGTCCCCAACGAAGGTCTGGTAGAGGAGATGGGCAACTTCTTCGTCTTCGTGAAGGTATGCGACGGCGAGTATGAGAAGCGTCTTGTGAAGATAGGTTCCACCGACGGCCTCCGCACCGAGATCCTCTCGGGCGTGCAGGAAGGCGAAATTGTGGTGGCACACGGTGCCTCGATGGTCAAGCTGGCACAAGGTGCCGGAGCCCTCGACCCTCACGCAGGTCATGTACATTAAAGTGAATTAATGAATGAAATAATTAATGAATAAAAAGTGAGGGCAGGAGCCATCAGGCGACAGCCCACATTATAGTTTCTATTCATCCATTCATTCTACTTTTTCATTAACATCCAATTATTCAATCTATGAAAAAGATAGCAATCTTTTCCGCTATATTGGCTCTAACTTGGAGCTTGTCGGCACAGCCGCACTATAGTGCGATGCTGAAAGCGGTGGAGGAGCACAACCCCATCCTGCTTGCCGCCCAGAAGCGCTCAGAGGCCCGTCAGGCCGAGGCCCGTGTGGGTGTGCTGCTGCCCGACCCTACTGTTGAGGGCGCCTACTATTGGGGCGACCCTTCGGAGATAGGCATCCGCTGGGACCTCAGCGTCTCTCAGTCGTTCGAGATGCCCTCGGTCATGGTGCGCCGTGCCCGTCTGCGCAATATAGAGCAAGAGTCCGCCCGTCTCAGCTACGAGGTGGTGCGCAACAAGATGCTCTATGAGACGCAGAAGCTCTGTGCCGACCTTATCTACTGTCAGGCTGTGGCCTCGATTCTCGACGACCGCACCGCCACGGCATACCGCCTGGCCAACCTCTATCAGAAACGTTTCGACGCGGGCGACTGCTCCATCTTGGAGTACAACCGCGCACAGATCTATCTCGCCAAGGTGCAGAAAGAGGCTGCCGACGCCTGCCTCGAAGGACAGCATGTGCGCACCGCCCTCATCACCCTTGCTGGCGAGGATGCCTACTCCTTCAACCAGCGCGAGTACGACTCTGTGCCGCTGCCGCCCAATTTCGACGACTGGTATAAGGAGCGCGAACTGCAAAATCCTGTGCTGAAAGCCTTGAGCAACCATGCCGATGCCGACCAGCTGAAAGGACAGCTCAGCCGAGCGCAGTGGCTTCCCAGCATGTCGGTGGGCTATGCCTCGGAGAATATCGTTGGCGAGACCTTCCGTGGCGTCACCGTAGGTCTCACCCTGCCGCTATGGAGTCAGCAGCGAGCTGTGCGCCAGGCTGTTCTGGAGCAGGAGGCCTCGCAGCAGGAGCTCGCAGCCGAGCGCAGCAAGCTCTATGCCGACCTGCAGTGCCTCATGCACCATCTCTATGCCCTGCGCCTCAACCTCGACAACCTCCGCGCCGCCTACAGCCGCTGCAACAGCATGTTGCTGCTCGACAAGGCCTTGGAGGCTGGCGAGATAAACCTTGAGGAATACCTCCTCCAGCTCGACAGCTATGTCGATATCCAACTGCAGATATGGCAGCTGGCTCGCGAGCTGGAGCAGTCGTACCTCCAGCTTAACAGTATAACGTTATAAGAAGAGCGGGGTAGGGCATAGGGCCGACAGCCTCGTGGCTGCCGTCTTCTCAAAGAAAGCCCGCCCGCTCAAAGATAATATAGAATTACTATGCTAAATAAGATCATAAAATTCAGTTTGGACCACAAACTCTTCATCATCTTGGCAGCCATACTGCTGATGGTGGCAGGACTGTGGTCGGCTAACCGCACCGACATCGATGTCTTCCCCGACCTCACCGCTCCGCAGGTCGTGGTGATGACCGATGCCCACGGCATGGCACCCGAGGAGGTGGAACGCCTCGTCTCTTTCCCCATCGAGACCGCCGTGAATGGTGCCACCAACGTGCGCCGCGTCCGCTCCACCTCGTTGCAGGGGTGTAGCTTCGTCTTCGTGGAGTTTGACTGGGGCATGGATGTATTCCGCGCCCGCCAGATTGTCAGCGAGAAGATGACCACCCTCGCTGAGCAGCTGCCCGAAGGCATCACCCCCGTCCTCGCGCCACAGAGCAGCGTGATGGGCGAGATCCTCTTTGTCAGCCTTCAGGTCGATAGTGCCTCGCAAGTTACCTCGCAGCAGGACCTCCGCACCTTGGCCGAATGGGTTGTCAAGCCCGCCATCCTCGGCACGGGTGGTGTGTCGCAGGTTACCATTATCGGTGGCGAATATAAACAGTATCAGATTCTTGCCGACCCGATGCGAATGCAGGCCTACGGTGTCACCATGGCCGATATCGAGGCTGTGGGCGCGAACCTCAGCACCAACTCTACGGGCGGCGTAATCCGTGACTACGGCAACGAATATGCACTCCGTGGCATGGGTCGCACCAACGATGTCGAAGAGCTGGGCCGCACTTTCGTGGCTATGCACGAGGGTCATCCTGTGCGCCTTTCCGATGTGGCAGAGGTCGTCGTGGGCAACGCGCCCAAGCAGGGCTATGCCTCCTGCAACGCCCAGCCCGCCGTTATCCTCTCCATCTCCAAACAGCCTAATATCAACACCCTCCGCGTGACAGAGAATATCGAAGAGAACCTCAACAACATCCAGAAGACCCTGCCGCCCGATGTGAAGATGAACACCCATATCTTCCGTCAGGCCGACTTCATCGAGTCGTCTGTAGGCAACGTGGGCGAGGCCTTGCTCGAAGGCGCGCTCTTCGTCATCATCATTCTCTTCCTCTTCCTCGGCAGCTTCCGCACCACGCTCATCTCCATCATCTCCATACCCCTCTCGCTCCTCGGCACCGTGCTGTGCCTTTATCTTATGGGACTGGAGATTAACACGATGACCCTCGGCGGCATGTGTATCGCTATTGGTTCTTTGGTGGATGACGCCATCATCGACGTGGAGAATGTCTATAAGCGGCTGCGGCAGAACCACCAGCTGCCTCCCGAGCAGCGCGACACGGCCTACAATGTCGTCTTCCGAGGCTCGTCAGAGATACGCAGCTCTATCATCCACGCCACCTTCATCATCATGATCACCTTCGTGCCGCTCTTCTTCCTCAGCGGTCTTGAAGGCCGTATGCTCAAACCCCTCGGCATCGCCTACCTCATCGCCCTCTTCATGTCGCTCGTGGTGGCCATGACCCTCACGCCGCTGCTGTGCAAGCTGCTGCTGTCGGACGAGGCATATCTCAATCGCAGACAGAAAGATAGTTGGCTCTCTAACTTCCTCACCAAAGGCTACCGCAAGGCACTGCAATGGGTCTTTGCCCATCGCCGTCCCGTAGTGGGAGCCACGCTGGCACTGTTGCTTGTGGCTGTGGGTATGCTCTTCACCATGGGACGCGACTTCCTGCCGCCCTTCAACGAGGGTTCCCTCACCATTGCCGCTGTGGCAAAGCCCGGCATCTCGCTCGAAGAGAGCAACAACATTGGCAATCTTTTGGAGAAAGAGCTCCTTTCCATACCCGAGGTGAAATCCACCTCGCGCCGCACAGGCCGTGGCGAGCTCGACGAGCATTCGCAGGCCACCAACGGCGCCGAGATAGATGTCAACTTCGACCTCTCTGACCGTGGCAAGGAAGAGTTCATGGCCGACGTGCGTGCCCATCTCGCCGCCATCCCTGGCGTGGTCACCAGCGTGGGACAGCCCCTCGGCCACCGCATCGACCACATGGTCTCTGGCACTCAGGCCACCATTGCCATCAAGGTGTTTGGCACAGACCTCAGCCAGCTCTATATTATTGGAAATAAGATTAAGAGCGCCGTCTCTGGCATCGAGGGACTCGTGGATGTGAGCGTCGAGCAGCAGACCGAGACCCCGCAGCTGCAGGTGCGCGCCAACCGCGACATGCTGGCACAGTACGGCATTACCATGGAGCAGCTCAACCACTTTGTGGAGGGCGCTTTCAACGGTGAGAAGATTGGCGACATCTACGAGGGCCAGCGCAGCTTTGACCTTGTGGTCAAGCAGCAGCTTGGCAACCCTGTGACGATGAACGATGTGCGCGATGCCCTCATCGACACTCACGATGGCGGCAAGGTGCCTCTCGGCGTGGTGGCCGAGGTGGTCTCCGTGGGCGGACCCAACACCATCTCGCGCGAGAATGTGCAGCGCAAGCTCGTGGTCTCCGCCAATGTGAGCGGCCGCGATGCCATGGGCGTGGTGGATGACATCAAGAAGGCTGTAGAGGCACAGGTGCAGCTGCCTGAGGGCTATCGCATCGACTATGGCGGTCAGTTCGAGAGCGCCAAGGCTGCCACCCGCACCCTCATCCTCGTCTTCCTTGTGGCCTTGGCCATCATCTACCTGCTGCTCTACACTGAGTTCAAGAACCTCTCGCTCTCGCTCATCGTGCTGCTCAACCTGCCCCTCGCCCTCATCGGCGGCGTGCTGGCTGTCAAGCTGGGTGCCAACAGCCTCAGCATCCCGGCAATCATCGGCTTCATCACCCTCTTCGGCATCGCTACGCGCAACGGCATCCTCCTTGTGGCCAAATATCAGACCCTCAGCCGTCAGCGAGATGCGCAGAGTCTCCGCGATATCATCGTCCAAGGCTCCGTCGATCGCTTCAACCCCATCATCATGACGGCCCTCACCACGGCTCTCTCGCTGGTGCCTATGGTTCTTGCGGCCGACCATCCAGGCAACGAGATTCAGGCACCCATGGCAGTGGTGGTCCTCGGCGGCCTCATCACCTCCACGCTGCTCAACATCTTTGTCATTCCTGTGGTGTACGAGTGGTACGCCAAGCGGAGTGTGAAGGATGCACAACGGGCATCCGATAGCGCCGCGGAGAGCATCCCTCAACAGTAGAACCCTTGCAGTGGGCAGAGTCTGAGCACTTTGCCCACTCTTTTAAATGTAGGATATTATCTCATGAAACAGACCACATTATGCTATCTGGAGCGCGACAGCCAGTACCTGATGCTCCATCGTGTCAAGAAAGAGAACGACGCCAGCCATGACAAATGGATTGGCGTGGGCGGCAAATGCGAGGCAGACGAGAGCCCAGACGAGTGTATGCTCCGTGAGGTGAAGGAGGAGACAGGCCTCGACATCCAGCAGTGGCGCTATCGCGGCATCGTGACCTTCATCAGCGATGTGTGGCCCTGCGAGTACATGCACCTCTTCACGGCATCGCAATGGACGGGCGAAGAGATTGTGTGTGACGAGGGCGACCTCGAATGGATTGATAAGCAGCGTCTTTCCGACCTCACCCTTTGGGAAGGCGACAAAATCTTCCTCCGCCTCCTCATGGATCCGCAGCAGCCCTTCTTCTCCCTCAAACTCGAATACCACGGCGACGACCTCTTCGCCGCCAAGCTCGACGGCCGCCCTCTCCCGCTCGCCGTCAAATAAGGATTGGAATGCAGAGGGGGGGCGATTTGAAATCGCCCCCCTTTTTGTTTGTTATGCCTGAAAGGCGCCTGGTTGAATCACGCCGCCGCGGCAAATCATCACAGTCTTATACCATATAGGCGCTTCGCCTCTTTTGCAACCTTCTTTTTGCGCCGCCGAAGAATAGTTCTCCGAATGCTTATCTTTCGCGAAAGATGCCCTATCACATTCGCGAGAGAAGGGCTATCCTTCTTCGCTGAAAATAAGGGGTAGCTTCGCTCTGCATTGCTACTGCATTGCTTCCACATTGCTACTGCATTGCTATGGCATAGCATATCAGTAGCAATGCAGATGCTATGCAGTAGCAATGCACAGCGGAGCTAAGGTATTCTTTAGGCGGGGCTAAGGAATTGGATTTTCGGAGATGGGATGGTTGTAAAGCGGTGAAAATGTATTGCTTGTGATTTTCTCCGCAAAGGAGGGCGGGGGAGAGGGTATGGCAAAAAAAGAAGAGGCTGCCATGTGTGTGGCAGCCTCTTGTGTTCCTTTGGTGAGGAAGCTTTTGGGTCGAGGATTATTCGGCCTGTTTGTCAGCGTTGATGACAGCCTTGTGAACAGCGTTCCAACCTGCAGCGTTGATGCCCCAATTGTTGGTGGAGTTCTTGTTGCCATTGATTCTAACCTTGCTTCTCTTCACTTTTTTGTTAGCATTGATACCCATTTCAGTAATATTTTTTATTATTTAACTTCTTGATTTATTGTGCGTAATGCATAATATGCCTTCCGAAAAAGGTTCTGCAAAATTACAACTTTATTCTGACATACACAACTTTTTTGATAAAGTTTTTTCATTTTTGTTTTGAAGTGTCGCAAAAAATGTATATCTTTGCATTTTGGAATGTCGGTATGTGCGACATCGTAATTGACGAATTATTAATATTTTAGAATATGAAAAAATCTCTTGTCACCATTCTGGTTATCGTAGGATTGGTCGCCGTGGCCTTCCTTTGGGGTATTGGTATTAACAACAAGCTCGTGACCACCGAAGAGGATGTGTCGCAGAGCTGGGCTCAGGTGGAGAACGCCTACAAGCGCCGTGCGGACCTCATCCCGCAGCTTGTGGCCACCGTCCAGGGTGCTGCCAACTATGAGAAGGGCACGCTCACAGAGGTGATTGAGGCTCGCTCGAAGGCCACCTCCGTGCAGGTCGATGCCAATGAGCTCTCCGAGGCCAATGTGGCCCAGTTCCAGAAGGCTCAGGATGCCCTCTCTAACGCCCTCACACGCTCGATGAACGTGGTTGTGGAACGTTATCCCGAACTGACCGCCACCCAGGGCTTCCGCGACCTTCAGGTGCAGCTCGAAGGCACCGAGAACCGCATCACCACCGAGCGCGGCAACTTCAACGAGGCTGTGAATGCCTACAACAAGATGCTCCGCAAGTTCCCCAACAACATCATCGCCGGCATCTGCGGCTTTGACAAGAAGGGCTATTTCACCGCTCCCGCTGGTAGCGAGGAGCCTGTGAAGGTGGAGTTCGATTTCGAATGATAATATCTATATAAGAAGATATGCAAAGGCTGGCTGTACGCACCTTACTGCTGATTGCCGCGCTGCTGCTGCCCTTGGCTCGCACGGGGGCGCAGCAGCTGTGGTGTCCAGAGCCTACAAACAGGCTCGTGAACGACTATTCGGGCATGTTGCAGGACTTGGAACGCGAGGCTCTCGAACGGCGCCTTGTGGCTTTCGATGACAGCACGTCGAACCAGATCCTCGTCATCATCACTCCGTCGCTCCACGGTTGCGAAATCATGGAGCTGGCCACCCGCATCGGCACCACTTGGGGCGTAGGACAGAAGAAGTTGAAGAACGGCCTTGTCATCCTCATCAAGTCTAAGACCGACGAGGAGCCGTGGGGCGATGTGGCTCTGGCTCCCGGCTACGGACTAGAAGGCGCCTTGCCCGACATCTTCTGCAAGCATATCATCGATGACGAGATGATAGAGCCCCTCAGCAACGGCGACTACTACGAGGCGCTTTGCGATGCCCTCGATGTGATAGAGCCCGTCTGCAAGGGCGAATACAGCTATGAGCAGTATAAGAAGGAGGACCGCATAGGGATTATCTTCTTTATAGTCTTTTTAGTCGTTTTTGTGGTGCTTCTCGTGCTGGCTGACCGCTATAACCGCAAGCACCCGCACGACCATGACAACGACGATTTCTCCGACGGCTTCAGCAACCGCAGAAACAGCCCCATCTTCTATGGCGGCATCCCTCGTGGTGGCTTTGGCGGCGGCTTCGGCGGCTCGGGCGGCTTTGGCTCGGGCGGTTTCGGAGGCTTTGGCGGCGGCAGCTTTGGCGGCGGCGGCGCCCACGGCCGCTTTTGAATCTTTTTGCGGCTTGGACCGCTTTTATTCCAAGTCGGTCGATGAAATGCTAACGTCTTTATGCCGCCTCCAAATGTATGGGCGCAATTACACTCGCATGAATGTTGTCTTGAACTGTAATGACTGATTCAGGTGTATGATGAGATAGTTATGTGGTCGTTATATAGCTATAAAAAAATAAGAAAGGGGATGATTTCAAATCATCCCCTTTCGTTTGCTATAGTTCTTTTCGTCAGCCTTCGCGGTGTTCTTTGCGGAGCAGGTCGTTGACGGTTTTGACAGGGTTGAAGGTTGCCAGAGGCACTTCGACAAAGAGGGTAATCCAGTTGGCCATAGCACCGTTCCAGAGGCCAGGGAGCTCCTGCGACTTGAGGGTGGTGGCGCCCTTGCTCTTCTTGCTGATGAAGCCCGTGGCGGGATCGACATACTTGCGGAGGTCGAAATAGCGTCCGCGGTAGTTCTTGGTGGAGCACACGAGATCGACAGGGTTGAAGTGGGTGGCACTGGCGAGGATGGCTTCCTGCTCAGGGTCTTTGCGGTTAATCTGGGCGGTCTCGACAATCTGGAGGCTCTTCACGCCCTTCGTGTTGCGGGTGAAGAAGGGGCCGCCGCCGGGCTCGCCTTGGTTCTTGACCATGCCGCAGATGCGGATAGGACGGTTGAGGAGGTCGTGGAGCATGGATGCCCGCTGGCGCGGGTTGCACTCTGCATAGTCTTGGGGAAGCTCGATGTGAAGCTGTTGCTGCACCATTTTCTCAATCTTTTTGAGCTGCTGCGAGGTGACACCCTTGTCGAGTTGCTGCAAGGCATTGAAGATCTCCTTTTGAAGTTCTAAAAGGAGTCCTGCGAGGACTTTCTTATAGATGATAGTGGTGTGCTTCATCCAGTCGGGCACGACATTGTCGATATTCTTGACAAAGATGATGTCGGCACGCTGCTCGTTGAGGTTCTCGATGAGGGCTCCGTGTCCGCCGGGGCGGAAGACGAGACGTCCTTCGTCGTCGCGCACAGGGTTGTTCTGCTCATCGACGGCGATGATGTCGGTGTAGTGCTTCTGCTCGGAGAAAGAGATATTGAGCTTGACATGGAAGGCCTCTTCGTAGTAACGTTTCACCTCGGCAATCTTCTTGCGGAAGAGGGGTCTGTGCTCGGGTGAGACGGTGAAGTGGAGATTCACGCTGCCGTCGCTCATACGGGCATATTCGGCGCCCTCGACGATATGCTCTTCGAGGGGCGTGCGCTGCAAATGCCCATATCTGTGAAACTTGAGCAGACCTTTCGGCAGGTTGCCGTAGCCCATGTACTGGTCCTTGAGGAGGAAGTTGATGACGGTGGCGAAGTCGCCGCGGTCCATATAGTCGCCAAAGTCGGCCTTGTATTTTTCCATGCAGTTGACGAGGTCGTCGAAGAAGGCGAAGGCGCGGATGTGCTCAATGAACGCTTTGACTTCGGGATGCTCCTGCTCGATCTTGTAGTCGATGCCGAAATAGGTGGAGGCAAAGGCGTAGAGGTCTTTGAACATGCGCGTTGCGGCACCTGATGCGGGGACGAACTTGAGTATCTTCTTCCCCTTGGAGGCTTGCTTGTAGTAGGCTGTGAAGTGGTTGATGTCGGCATCGCTCAGACGGAGGATGCCGCCGTTGTCAACTGTGGCAGCTTCAAGCAGGACCGTCTTGGGAAACCCTTGGCGGAAGTTCTCAATCTGTTGGTTGACGGCCTCTATGGACAAGCCTAACGAGGCCATCTGCTTCAGATCGCTGTCGGAAAAATGGTTGGGCATGACGTAAGGTGTTTACGAGTTCCGATTAATAGAGGTCCTGGAAGTTTGCGTTGCCAAGATGCTTCTCGCCAATGACCTTGACGGTAGCGGTGACGGTCTCGCCCTCTTTCAGACGGATAGATTTCTCGCCTTCGCGATAGTAAGGTCTGTTGTTGAGGAGGTCGGGCTCATCAATACGGGCCTTGATGGTGAAGATGGCAGGAGCAGCGAACTTGGTGGAATAGACACCCTGGGCGTTGCACTGGCCGGTGTCGGAGATGGTGCCGGTCACCTCGGTGGTAGGATCGCTTGCGCTGGTCTTCACATACTGAATTTTCACCCAAGCACCCGGTGCAGGCATGTCGTTATTCTTAGAATCAACGACTGTGACGTCAATATAGCACCATGTATCCTTGTCGCAGGACGAAAAAGTGAGGGTTGATAAAACACTGATTAACAGAATTCCGAAAAAGTGAAAAGTTTTTTTCTTCATAAAAAATCGATTATTTTTGTGATTATATGAATTTTTTTGACTAATTTTGCATTTGCAAAGATAATAAAAATTCGTGGTATGACAACAAAAAAAATAACTTTTTTATTAGTTTTTTTATCATTTTTCTTTAGCGGTTTTGCGCAAAAGATTGATAAACAAGCAAAGAAAGGCGAGAAGACCTATTATGTAAAAATTGAGACTTCGTATGGTGATATGGTGGTAAAATTGTACAATGAGACCCCAAAACACCGCGATAATTTCATAAAGTTGGTCGAAGATGGCACGTATGAAGACCTTTTATTTCATCGCGTCATTAACAAATTTATGATTCAGGGCGGCGACCCCAATTCACGTACCGCCAAGCCCGGACAGATGCTCGGCGACGGCGATATGGGCTACACCATTCCTGCCGAATTTGTGCCAGGCCTCTACCATAAGAAAGGTGCTCTCGCAGCCGCTCGACAGGGCGATGATGTGAACCCGCAGAAGGCCTCGTCGGCTTGCCAGTTCTACTTGGTGCAGGGCGATGTCTGGTCCGCAGAAAAGCTGCAGATGGTGGAACGGCGCATGGGTAAGAGCTTCACGCCGGAGCAGGCTGAGACATATGCCACTATCGGCGGAACACCTTTCTTGGACGGCGATTACACAGTGTTCGGCGAGGTTGTGGAAGGCATCGAGGTGATTGACAAGATTGCCGAGGTGAAGTGCGGACCCATGGACCGTCCTGTCGAAGATGTCAAGATGAAGATGTCCGTGTTGAAAAAGTACAAAGAGCCCAAAGGGACAAAGGAATGATAGGCCGAGAAACCTGTCGCAATATCAAAATAGAAGACTATTATTAAGAGATGAATATACTGAAAGATCAAATTCAAGCCTATATCAATGATATTCAGGCTACCCGTATTGAAGATTTCCAGGACAGAGCCGCAGAGGTCGAGGCCTTCCGCGTGAAGTATCTGGGCAAAAAGGGTATTATCAGCGACCTCTTCGAGCAGTTCAAGACTGTGCCGAACGAGGAAAAGAAAGACCTTGGCAAGGCCCTGAACATGCTAAAAGTGGCCGCCATGGATAAGATTGAAGAGTTCAAGGCCTTCGTGGAGGCACACGAGGAGCAGGACAAGACCGGCGACCTTACAATGCCGACCGACTTCTCGGAGCTGGGCAGCCGCCATGTCCTCTCGGTGGTGATGAACGAGATTACCGACATCTTTGCCCGTATTGGCTTCACGGTGGCGGAATCGGTTGAAATCGAGGATGACTGGCATCTTTTCTCAGCACTGAACTTCCCTCCCGACCACCCTGCACGCGATATGCAGGACACCTTCTTCGTCGAGAAGCAGGAGGGCAAGCAAGAGGTTGCGTTGCGCACCCACACCTCGTCTGTCCAGGTGCGTGTGATGGAGAACAACAAGCCTCCTATCCGCATCATCGCTCCTGGCCGCGTGTTCCGTAACGAGGCCATCAGCGCACGTGCCCACTGCATATTCCATCAGGTTGAGGCTCTGTATGTTGACAAGAATGTCTCTTTTGCCGATTTGAAGCAGACGCTGCTCTATTTCGCCAAGGAAATGTTCGGTTCCGAGACCCAGATTCGCTTGCGTCCTTCCTACTTCCCCTTCACTGAGCCTTCGGCTGAGATGGACATCTCTTGCGGCATCTGCGGCGGTAAGGGCTGCAACATCTGCAAGGGCACTGGCTGGCTGGAGATTTTAGGCTGCGGTATGGTTGATCCCAACGTGCTGAAATCATGCGGCATAGACCCCAACGAGTATAGCGGTTTCGCACTGGGCATGGGTGTGGAGCGTATGGCCATGCTGAAGTACCAGATCCGAGACCTCCGTCTCTACTTCGAGAACGACCTCCGCTTCCTGAAGCAGTTCGAGGCTATCGTGTAGTGCTATAACCTGTTGCAATGAGCCGTATTACGATAAACGGAATGCAGTTCTACGCATTCCATGGATGCTTCGCAGAGGAGCAGGCCATAGGCACCTATTTTCGCGTCGATGTTGCGTTCGAGACCGATACGTCTCGGGCGCAGCAGTCCGACGATATTGCCGACACAGTGAGTTACCTTGAGGTCTATCAGACTGTCAAGAGAGAGATGGCAATCCCATCACATCTTTTGGAGCATGTGGGCGACCGTATCGGCGAAGCCATATTGGAGGAATACCCCGCCGTAGAGAACGTCAGGGTGAAGGTGTCGAAGCTCAATCCGCCTCTCGGCGGCCAGCTGGAATCGGTGTCGGTCGTGATTACAAAAGACCGCACTCGCTGAAGCTGTAATAGTCGGGCTTTCCGTCAGGTCGAATACCAACGATAAGGTGTTCGATAAGTTTGATTTTTAGTATTTTGCCAGCATCGTCAATGTGCTTCGTCAAGTCTTTGTCGGCTTGGCTTGGCTTGAGGTTCCCAGAGGGGTGGTTGTGTGCCACAGCGACGGCCACAGCCTTGCTTTCCAGCGCGTAGCAGAAGAGCTGCCGAATATCAACAGGAGTCTCGGTGTATCCGCCTGCGCTGATGCGTCTCATACTGACGACTTTGTTGCGGTTGTTGAGATATACAGCCCAGAATTCCTCGTTATTCAAGTCGATGAGGGTAGGGGCGATGTAGTGGAAGAGGTCGTCGCTGTTTTTGATGATATCTTCATGTGCGTCCTTGCTTTCGCGAAGCATGCGGTTGCCCAGTTCGAGGGCGGCGAGGACGGTCACGGCTTTGGCTTCTCCAAGTCCGCAGATGTTGCTTTGGAGCTCGCTCACTTCAAGGCGCGAAAGGTTGCTTAGACGGCCGTTTGCGCGGATGAGGAGTTGCTTGGCGAGGTCGATGGCGCTTGCCCCTCTGACCCCTGTGCGGAGGAGTATGGCGATGAGCTCGCTGTCGGTGAGACTCTTCTTGCCTTGGGCGATCATTTTCTCTCTCGGACGGTCTTCTTCGGCCCATTGTGTGATGGGTATATTGCTGCCAAATTGGGTTTCGTTATCGCTGTTCATAAGATATATTTTTTGCAAAAATACATATTTTTTTTGAGAAAACGTTGTTGTATCGATAAAATTTCTTATCTTTGCATGTTCAAAAAGAGAATTAACTATATAAAACTTTAATACGTAAGATATGCAGAATAAAGGACTTATTAAGTTTCTTACATGGGCATTCGTGTTGGTATGTTTGTACCAATTATCGTTTACTTTTGTGACAAGCAGTATCCAAAAACGCGCAAAAGCAGCGGCCGACGCCTATGTTCAGAGTCAATCAACTCAAAATTTAATCAACGCAAAAGCCAATGGCGATGAGCTGTATGTTCAGACTCTCGTCGATTCTTTGAAAGTTAGCCGTGAGGCCGACTACTTAGACTCCATGGCAAGTGAAAAAGTTTATCTCGGCTACACCTATCGTCAGTGCCAGGCTCGCGAAATCAACCTCGGCCTTGACCTGAAGGGCGGTATGAACGTGATGCTGGAAGTTTCCACCGTCGATGTCGTCCGCGCCCTCGCTGGTCACACCGAAGATGCAACCTTCAACCAGGCAATCGACCAGGCTCTCGCAGCTCAGAAGAAGACCACCAACCGTGACTTCGTCTCTCTGTTCTACGATGCCATCCGTAAGATTAACCCCGATGTGCAGCTCGCTTCCTATTTCAACACCCAGCTGCGTGACCGCATCAAGCTGAACGACGACAACGAAGCCGTCATCAAGGTGGTCAAGGAAGAAGCCGCAAGCGCTTACGATCGTACTTACGAGATCCTCCGTCAGCGTATCGACAAGTTCGGCGTGGCTCAGCCCACCATCCAGCAGCTCAGCGCTTCTGAGCGTATCCTTGTCGAACTTCCCGGCGTGAAGGATCCCCAGCGTGTCCGCAAGCTCCTCCAGGGTACCGCTCAGTTGGAATTCTGGCTGACCTACGACAACGCCGACCAGAACAACAGCCCCTACCAGATGATGGAGAAGGTTGACAAATACATCGCCGCTGTCGGTGGTGTTGAAGCAGCCGCTAACGATGTTGTTGCCGAAGTGGCCGACAGCGCCGCTGAGACCGAGGTCGCCGCAGCCGAAGGCGATTCTCTCCTCAACGCTCTTGGCAATGGCAGCAGCGATGACGCCCAGGCCTCTTTGGACAAACAGGCCAAGGATCACCCCCTCTTCAACCTCTTACGCCCCTATGCAACCGAAAACGGCCAGCTCATCCCTGGTCCTGTTGTAGGTGTTGCTCAGGCCAAGGATCGTGACGCCATCAGCCGCATGATTCAGCTCGCTTTCGATAAGAAGGTCATTGATGGCCGTAAAGTGAAATTCCTCTGGGGTGCCAAGCCTATGAAGGATGGCTCCGACTTCTATCAGCTCTATGCAATCAAGATCTCTACCCGTAATGGTGCCGCTCTTCTCGATGGCGGCTGCATCACCGACGCTCGTCAGGACTTCAGCAATGCCGGCGGCAATGAGATTTCTATGACAATGAATAGCGAAGGCGCACGCGATTGGAAACGCATCACTGGTGAGAACATCGGCAAGTGCGTTGCCATCGTCCTCGACGACCTCGTCTATTCCGCTCCTAACGTCAACTGCGAAATCTCTGGCGGTCGTTCCTCCATCACTGGCGACTTCACCCTCGAAGAGGCTAAGGACCTTGCCAACATCCTCAAGTCCGGTAAGCTCCCCGCTCCTGCCGTCATCGTCCAGGAAGCCGTGGTCGGACCTTCTCTCGGTCAGGAGTCCATCACCAAGGGTCTCATCTCTTTCATCCTTGCATTTATTATTGTACTTATTTATATGGTGGTCTTCTACAACCGTGGCGGTTGGGTTTCGGCCATCGCTCTTATCACTAACATCTTCCTCCTGATGGGTGTTCTTGCCTCTGTAGGCTCCGTGCTCACCATGCCTGGTATCGCAGGTATCGTGCTGACCCTCGCTATGGCAGTTGATGGTAACGTTATTATATATGAACGTATCAAGGAAGAACTTCGCGCTGGCTCCAGCATGGTCAATGCCGTCAGCGCTGGTTTCAAGAACGCTTACTCCGCTATCATCGATGGTCAGGTGACCACCTTCCTCCTGGGCGTTGTGCTCATCATGTTCGGCTCCGGTCCTGTCCAGGGCTTCGCCGTCACACTCTGTATCGGTATCGCCACCTCCCTCTTCACCTCCATCTTCATCACTCGTCTCTGCATCGACTGGATGCTGACCCACAAGAAGAAGATGAACTTCTCCTTCCCCTTCTCCGAGAACTTCATGCGCAATGCTAATGTCGATTTCATCGGCAAGCGCAAAGTATTCTACTGCATCGCTGGCGCAGCCATCCTCATCTGCCTCATCGGCATCTTCGGCCGTGGCCTCAGCCAGGGTATTGACTTCACCGGTGGCCGCACCTATGTTGTCCGCTTCGACCAGCCCGTCAACGCTGTTGATGTCCGTGCCGACCTGAACACCGCCTTTGGCGAAGCTCCCGAAGTCAAGACCTACGGTCCCTCCTCTCAGTTGAAGATCACCACCAAGTACAAAGTTGGTGAAGAAGGTGAAGCTGTCAACGCAGAAATCGTCAACAAACTCTATGAAGGCACCAAAAACCACTTCGCTAACGCTATCACTGAAGAAGAGTTCCGCAGCACCGAGACCAATCCTCTTGGTATCATCCAGTCCGAACAGGTTGGTGCAACCATCGCAAACGACTTGGTCCGCAACGCATTCTTAGCCGTCATCGGCGGTCTGCTCGTCATGTTCGTCTATATTGGCCTCCGCTTCAAGAGCTGGCGCTTCGGTGTTGGTAGTGTTACTGCTCTGGCACACGATACCATCCTCGTCATCGGTATGTTCGCACTGCTCCACGGCCTCCTGCCCTTCAACCTCGATGTTGACCAATCCTTCATCGCCGCAGTCCTGACGGTCATCGGCTACTCCATCAACGCCACCGTGGTTATCTTCGACCGTGTGCGTGAATATCGCAAACTCTATCCCAAGCGCGATATCAAGACCCACATGAACGACGCTATCAACTCCACCCTGGCTCGTACCATCAACACCAGCGGTACCACCTTCTTCACCCTGTTGATGATGTTCATCTTCGGTGGTGAGGTCATCCGTGGTTTCATCTTCGCAATCCTCGTCGGCGTTGTCTGCGGTGTCTTCTCATCAGTCTGCATCGCCTGCGCCATCGTTTACGAAATCTCCAAGAAGGAGACCAAGAAAATCGCAGCATAACTACGGTAACGGCTATCTGATAATCGCACGATGAATACATTCCTCATCATAATGGCAATAGTTCTCTGGGTCACCTTTAGGTCCTTCAGCAAGAATGCTGCAAAGGCCAAGGCTGCCCCGGAGGACTATTCCTCCCCTTCTGCCAACGATGTGCCCGAAGGCACATTCGAGTCGCTCTTCTCCGACGACAACATCGCCTTTGACGAAGAAGACCCATACGCAGTAGAGAAGGAGGACTACAGCGAGCAGGCTGCCGTTGAGCATGCTTTCTCCAGCCAGTTCGCCGCAGCCAGCCAGCAGCCTTCGTACTTCAGCTATGAGGAGACAGAGAAGCTCCGCAATAGCTCCGCCTCAGCTCCGTCCAAGGCTCGCTCCAAGGCTCGGACCAAAGAGGCTCCTGCGCAGGGCAAAGATGGCGCCATCAACGGGGCTGCCGACTTCGACCTCCGACAGGCTGTGATTTATCAGACAATCCTTACTAACAAATACCTCGATGAGGTATCATCCTACGAAAATTAATTAATTTATTTATAGTAATAATACCTAAATGATTATGTTTAGAAAAGTACTAATGACAATCGGTCTGCTGCTGATGGCGAACTTCGTCTTAGCACAGGGTACAATCAAAGGTACAGTAACCGATCCGGCGACCAAAGAGGGTGTCCCCTTCGCCAACGTCGTTGCTATGCAAGACGGAAAACAAATCAAGGTTACACGAACAGACTTCGAGGGTAATTTTACGATTAAGCCTATCGATGTCGGCCAGTACGACATCACCGTCACCTGTGTGGGCTACACTTCCTACACATGGAAAAGCTTTAACGTAAAAGCATCCGGTATTTCTGTATGTAACATTGACTTAACAACAGGCTCGACAACCCTGAAAGAGGTCGTTGTTGAGACGGACAAGGAACTGATCATCGATGTCGGTGACCCTGCCACTGGTAAGCACATCAGCTCTGAGGATATCAAGCACATGCCTGGTACCTCTGTTGAAAACATTGTGGCTGCCGTAGGTGGTGTCGGTTACAACGATGGTGGTACCAGCACCGCTCGTGGTATGGACGGTATGGTCACCAACGTGGGCGGTGTCCGTAAACGTACCGGCGTTAACGTCCCTAAGGACGCTATTGCTGAAATCCAGGTTATCCTCGGTGGTACCCCCGCCAGCATTGGTGAGGCTATCGGCGGCACCCAGATTATCACGCTCAAACCGCCAACGAGCCAGTTCCACGGTTCTGCCAACTACCGTACCATTCTCAACAGTAACCTCTACAACTACCTCTCTCTCTACCTCACTGGTCCCGTTATCACCGCCTCTCTCAAGGATGAGAATGGTGAAGAAATGGGCAAACGTTCTGTCGTAGGTTTCCGCTTCACTGCTCAGGGTGCATATAATAACAACCCCTTCCATCGTGCAAGAGGCCATGAATACCTCGTCGTTAATGACGCTCTCGTGCGCCAGTACGAGCAGGCTCCTATCAGCTACGACCCTGTGACAGGTGCCGTCAACTACACTGCTGAAACAGGTCTTTATAGAGATGATTTCGTCGAATTAAGACGCCCCACCAAGAAGGATTTCAGTGGCGATGCAAGCCGCGTGCCTAACACCCAGAGCTATTCTATCGCCACTCAGCTGGCTCTCGATTTCCGCTTCTCAGATTATGCCAACTTGGTTCTGACTGGCGACTTCAACTTCAGCCACTCTCCTAACACGAGTCTTACTCAGCTCAACATGTCTCGCTGTGCTAATAGTGTTTCCCGTGGTATGGGCTACACCATCACTGCCGACCTCACCCAGCGTTTCCCCGATCCTCAGCCTGAAGCTTCCGCCGACAATGTCGATGGTGCTACCAGCAACGAGCGTGCTATCAAGAACGTCATGTATAGCATCAAGGCTATGTATGATGTCTCCATTTCCAAAACCTATAACGAGGTTTTTGGTAGCTCGGTTAATGATGCTTTCAAGTATGGCTACAACGGCCGTCTCGAAACCAACCAGGTTCCTACTTATGAACTGAATCCTTCTTTCGACTATCAGGGCATCAGCCGTGCTGCATACGTGCAGAACAACTGGTATGATATTATTGATTGGAGCACCTACGAGCCCTACGGTCCCAACCAGGTGCTGGCCAACTACAACCTCCAGCTCCTTAACATCCCCGAGGTTGCTACCAGCCTTACAAATATTGACAACCTTCGTTACTTCAAAGGCCTTGCCAATGGCGACCTCCCTGGCGGCATCTATGGTCTTAACAACGTCGGCGTTCAGGATGGTTCCCTTGGTTATGGCAGAAATCAGTATATCTATGTCTCGGCTATGGCCAAGGCTGATATCAAGGATCACTCCCTCGAAATGGGCTTCCAGTATGACCGCGTTGACAATTCTTCATACAGCTTAGGCGCTACTTCTCTTTGGACCATTATGCGTCAGAATGCCAACCGCCACATCACCCAGATGGACCTCGATAATCCCCATTTCCGTTGGGAAGGTGCTAACCTCTATGTCGATTATGACCGCCTGTATAATCCCGATGCTCAGTCCTATTTCGACAGAGCTATGCGCGACTACCTCGGCTGGTCTGGCTCCTATGAGGGTGAAAGAACCTATCTCGATGTTGACCGTTACACTCCCGAAGACTATGTCAAGGCTGGCGGTATCGAGATGTTCTCCGCTGACGAACTCTTCAACAACAGCAACTCTCTTGTATCCTACTATGGCTACGACCACACTGGTAAGAAATACAACAGCGCAAACTGGAGCCTGGATGATTTCTACAATCCTCAGGATCCCAAGTACCGTTATCTTCCCTCTTTCCATCCCACCTATATGGCTGGCTACATCCAGGATCAGTTCTATGTATCCGACCTTATCTTCAACATCGGTGTCCGTGTCGATATCTTCGACGCTGAGCAGATGGTCTTGAAAGACCCCTACCTCCTGTATGATTCCTACACTGTTGGCGACCTCAGAAATGGCAAGGCCAACTATCAGGGCGACATCTATGCTGGTGCTGGTGATGACTGGACGGTTTATGTTGATGCTGCCGATGCAGAGGCTCCCACCATCTATGGCTATCGTTCCGGTTCCAACTGGTATGACGCTAATGGTGTTGGCGTGAACAGCCCCAGCGCTCTTGCTGGTAAGTCTGGTAAGCCCACTCCTTATCGTACTCCTGATGGTCAGCAGGCACTCAACAGCAACAATGTCTCCTCCAGCGCTTTCACTGACTACAAACCCCAGGTCGTTGTCATGCCTCGTATCGCATTCTCCTTCCCCGTTGGTGAAATGTCCCAGTTCAAGGCTTCTTACGACATTATCTCCCGTCGTCCTTCCAGCTCTTGGCAGGCCAACTACCTCAGCTACCTCTATATGAGTCAGATTTCCGCTGTCTCCAATCCTAACTTGAAGCCCGAACGTATCACCAACTACGAACTCGACTTTGAGCAGGCTCTGAATAAGAACTCCGCTATCAGCATCGCTGCCTACTACAAAGAGACCCGCGACCTGATTCAGCTTGTTCAGTATGCAGGTGCTGATCCTAACCAGAACTACTATTCTTATGACAACCTCGACTTTAAGACCATTAAGGGTCTCACTTTGAGCTACGACCTCCGTCAGTCCAAGAACATCCGTATTTCTGCTAACTACACGCTTCAGTATGCAGAAGGCACAGGTCTTCCCAGTGGTACCATGACTGAGTTGATCAAGGAAGGTTACACCACCCTGAAGATGCTCAATCCTATTGACGATGACCGTCGCCATGAGTTCAAGGCTGACTTAGACTTCCGTTATCTTGGTGGTGACCAGTACAACGGTCCCGTCATCAAGCGCGCTGTTAAAGACAAGGAGACTGGCGAACTCACCTCCAAGAATATCAAGATTCTCCAGAACTTTGGTGTCCATCTGCAGGCTATCGCTCAGTCTGGTCGTCCCTACACCCGTCTGTTCAGCCACAACCAGCCTACTATCGTGGGTAGCTACAATGGTGCTCGTCTGCCCTGGAGCTTCTTCTGCAACCTCCAGTTCGACAAGTCTTTCCCCATCAAGGTTAAAAAGCGCGTCACGGATTTCTCGATTATCCTGAATATCAACAATGTCTTCGACATCCGCAACGTTGCTGACGTCTATCCCGTTACTGGCAATCCTGAAGACGATGGTTATCTGACTGATCCTGAAACCCAGACTGTCATCAACAGCTATCTTGATGCTCAGTCCTTCAGAGACCTGTATGCAATCAGCCTCTATAGTGGTTGGAAGTACACCTCTCCTCGTTATATCATGCTTCAGTTACTGTATAGCTTCTAATTAATAGAGAATAAAAATAATACAATATGAAGAATATTTTAAGCAAATTAGTATTGGCGGCCTTCCTCTTCTCCGCGCTGTCTGGTACGGCTTTTGCTGAGGACTGCAAAACTTGCAAAAAGACCAGTTCCAAGAAAGTCGCTATGCAGAGAAAAGCTGCTGTGTGCAAAAGAGCACAGAGTACTGCTGAGCTGAATGTTAACAATGTTAGAGCATTGATTAACGGTTACGGCAACATGTGGTACGACGGAAGTGTGGCACAATACCATCTGCCCAAGAACAGCAACACATGTCCTTTGTTCTGTGCTGCTCTTTGGATCGGCGGTACCGACGTTAACGATCAGCTCCGTATTGCCGCTCTCCGTTTCGGTTCCGAAGGCGATGACTATTGGCCCGGTCCTCTTGAACTGAAAACCGCTTCGGTTGACCTCCCGGTCTGTAACCAGTTCGATAAGCACTACATCATCACCAAGACTGAAGTCCAGGCTTTCATGTCTATGTTCGACTATGATGAGAATGGTGCTACTCCTAACGAGTCCTACGCTCCTGAAGCCATCTCCGCCACTATCAAAAACTGGCCCGCTTCTGGCATCAACGCACTCCAGTCTCCCTATCTCGCTCCCTACTACGATGCTAACCACGATGGTCAGTACAACTGGGAGGATGGTGACTATCCTTACTACGATTTCAACAATGATCTCTGCCCCCGTACGCTGAAAGCTCAGTGGGGTCGCGAATACACCTCTCATGTTGCCACTACTCTCGAAACCGAGGCTGGCATCGTCAGCGGCGGTCTTCTCTCTGACCAGGTCCTGAAAGGCGACCAGACCATTTGGTGGGTCTTCAACGATATGGGTGACGTCCACACCGAATCCCAGGGTCAGCCTATTGGTATGGAAATCCGTGCTCAGGCTTTCGCTTTCTCTACCAATGATGAAATCAACAACATGACCTTCTACACCTACGAGATCATCAACCGTTCTACCTACGAACTCCGTGAGACCTACTTCAGCCAGTGGGTCGATGCCGACCTTGGTTATGCTCACGATGACTTCGTCGGTTGCGATGTCAAGCGTGGTCTTGGCTACTGCTACAATGGCGATGAGTCCGATGGTCCCGGAGCTGGTTCCTACTCTGGCATTCCTCCTGCAGTAGGTATCGACTTCTTCCAGGGCCCTTACATGGATCCTGATGGCAAGGACAATCCCAAGATTGATATCCAGAAGATGAGAGCTTACTATCCCGAACAGCTCGAACGCTACAGACTTGCTGACGGCACCTACGACACCATCTCTCTTACTGATGATGCTGACCTCTATTACCCCAATGCTTGGTACTTTGTTAAAGATGATGTTATCGGCAACTGCGCTATCAATGGTGTGAACTTCGGTAACAACATTGTTGATGATGAGCGTTTCGGTATGCGCCGTTTCGTCTATTATAACAATAGTAATGACGCTATCAGCGGTGAGCCTTCCAAGGCTACCGACTACTACAACTACCTTCGTGGTTATTGGAAGAACGGTCAGCGCATGAAATATGGTGGAAACGGTATCAACACCGATGTCACCGATTTCGATTGCGACTTCATGTTCCCTGGCAACTCCGATCCTCTCCACTGGGGTACTAATGGTGAAAAGGTTGATGACTGGACTGAGGTCACCGCTGGCAACAGCCCCTCCGACCGTCGTTTCATGCAGTCTGCTGGTCCTTTCACCCTGAAACCTGGTGCTTTGAACTACATCACTGTTGGTATTCCTTTCGCACAGGCTGCTTCTGGCAATGCTTACTCTTCAGTCGAACTTCTTCGTGAAATCGATGATGTCTGCCAGGCTCTGTTCGAAAACTGCTTCAAGGTCCTCGATGGTCCTGATGCTCCTTCGCTGTTCGTTCAGGAAATGAACAACGAGGTCGTCCTCTACATCAAGTACGACAATCCTTCCAGCAACAACTTTGGCGAGAAATACTCCGAGGTTGATCCTTCTATCGTTCGTTCCTACACCGATGCTAATGGTGAGACTGTTTTCTATTCCGACGATCAGCGCAGCTACAAGTTCGAAGGTTATCAGATCTTCCAGCTCAGAGATGCTAACGTCTCCATCGCTGACATCCGTGATATCACCAAGGCTCAGCTCGTTGCTCAGTGCGATGTCGAGAACTTCTACGATTCTCTGACACTCGATGAGACCACCAACGAAATGGTCCGTAACGACAATCCCACCCTGCCTATCGGAACGCTGGTCAACTACGTCCAGAACTCCACCACTGGTTTGATGGTTCCCCAGATCATGGTCGAAGGCACCAACCAGGGTATCAAACACGTCTTCCGTATCACCAACGATGCTTTCGCTACTGGTACCAACACCAGACTTGTCAACAACAAGAAGTACTACTTCGTCTGCGTCGCTTACGCTCAGAACCGTTTCAAGGCTTATTCTCAGACCGAGGCGGCTTTCCTCGATGGTCAGAAAGAACCCTATCTCGCAGGTCGTAAAGATGAGATGGGCAAGACCATCACTCCTGTTGTCGCTGTTCCTCACGATCCTTCTGTTGAGAACGGCGGTACTATCGTACAGGCTGAATTTGGCATGTGCCCCAACATCACCCGTATCGAAGGTTACGGCAATGGCGGCTCTGTGCTCCGTCTTACCGATGCTTCTATCGAAGAACTCATGGGCGCTCCCGGAGTTCCCGGCAAACCTGCTGGTAAGCTGAAGACCGATGGCTCTGGCATGCTCGCCAATCCTTGCGTCATCCTCAATCCTGCTTACGAAGAGAACTATGGTCCTGTCAGAGTTCAGGTCGTTGACCCCCTGAGTGTCAAGGCAGGTAAATATCTCATCACTTTCGATCAGAATGACTCCATCGAGAAGTGCGGATGGTCCATCTGCAAGTCTCCTGATGATCCCAACTACGAAGAGAACCCCTACGTCTATGGCAATATGATGAAAGTCAACTCCGACTTCTCACTCGACCGCTATAACGAGCAGCTCTTCCTCGACCTTGGTCTTGCTATTGCAATCTCCAATCCTCAGCCTGTTGCTACACCTCTCTTCATCGGTACTAAGTCCGCTGATAACTATGCTTCTCGTTACTATGGCGGCTTGGTCAACGACATGTGCGTGCTTAGCGCCACTATGACCTATTCCGACAACAGCCAGCCTTGGCTAAGCGGTATTGCCGATGATGATAGCTACCAGACCTTCAACTGGGTCCGCGCTGGTTCTCAGTTTGCTGGTAACACCCGCAACTCCTTCACCGCTCAAGAGTATGCCAATACTCCCATCAGCTTGAGCGAAACCTATATGGACGAAGACTACTTCAAGGCCTACAACTCCGGTCTTATGTCTGTCACCACCTATTCGGCTGTTGATAAATACCAGGTATTCGAATCCGTCATCGGCGGTCTCTGGGCTCCTTACGGCTTAGCCTCCACGCTGCCCTTCCACCCCGGTTTCTGCTACCGTTATTATATCGCTCCCGATGAGATTCTCGACAGCATCTGCCAGAACCCCACCTACGCTCGTATCTACACCAAGAACCTTATCATGCGTAAGACCATGGATAACATGGTGAACAAGTCGCTCAACTTCAACGACCTCTCCAACCTGCCCAGCGTCCGCATCGTCATGACCAACGATACCTCCAAGTGGACTCGTTGCCCGGTTCTTGAAATGTGCGATGACCACACTCAGGCTGAAGGCAATGCACGTCGTTTCCAGATGCGTCGTCACCTCTCCGTCGATAAGCTCGGCCGTACTGTCGAAGACCTCCACATCTCTGCCGATGCCGACGATCCCAACAATCCTGGCTACATCAATGCAACTGGTATGGGTTGGTTCCCCGGCTATGCTATCAACACCGTCACTGGTGAGCGTCTGAACGTCGTCTTTGGTGAGGATTCCCGCTACATCCAGTACAATGGTCGCGACATGATGTGGAACCCCGTCTCTGAACTCATGGACGGCACTCAGAACTACATCATGGGCGGTCGCCACTTCATCTATGTGATGAACGCTCTCGACCAGACCTTCTATGACATTGTTAATGGTACCAACACCAAGGTCACCTCTTACAAGACTCCTTCCTACGATGCAGGTCGTTGGGCTGTCCAGATGCTCGGCTCTCTCGAACGTCTGATGGACTTCGTCCCCACCAGCGATGTTGACCGTATGCGTGTCAACCACGGTGTCCTTGATGGTGAGAGCACCACTCTCATTCCTCAGCGTGACTCCGCAGCACTCTTCTTCGCATCTGCTTGCTGGGTCAATATGCCTTTGGTCAATCCTCGTTATCAGTTCGACAACCCCATCGACATTCCTTGCGACGTGACTATCGATATCGACGTCAACACTCCTTACAATCGTTTCCTCGCACCGAACAAGACCGCTGTCAAACTCTTCCCCGATGCTAACACTCAGAACAACAACTATCCTATGTATATGTTCGAGCTCACTCCCGACATCGCCACCCTCACCGGTTTAGGCGAAGGCAATGCTGCTCAGTCCTACAAGGATTCTCTGTTGAGCCTCATCAATGTTGTTCCGAATCCCTACTACAGCTATTCTACCTATGAGACCGCAAGCCAGTTGGAAACCAAGGTTCGTTTCACCAACGTTCCTACTGGTACTACCGTTTCTATCTACACAGTTGATGGTACTCTGGTCCGTCGTTTAGGTCCTACCGCTGGTACTGCTACCACGCTCGACTGGGATCTTCACAACCACACAGGTCTGCCCATCGCCGGCGGCATCTATCTGATCCACTTCGACGTTCCCGGCATCGGTGAGCGCGTTGTCAAGTGGTTCGGCACCATGCGTCCTGTTGACTTAAACTCCTTTGGCTTCTAAGCATTGTTTGTTAATCCTAAAAAAATGTCTGAAATGAAAAACATATTTAGAATATTTGCTGTAGTAGCCGTGATGATGATGCTGTCCACCACCTCTGTTTGGGCAGGTAACGACAACCGTAGAGGTACTGCTGGTGCTTCCGAGTTGTTGGTCAACCCTTGGGCACATAGTGCTGGCTGGGGTTGCGTCAATGTGGCTAATGTTCGTGGTCTCGATGCTTTCTACACCAACATCGCAGGTCTGAGCTTTATCAATAAAATCGAAGCTACCTACTCCAACACCATGCTCTTTGGTGGCAAGAGCGGCCTCAACAGCGGCGCTTCCATCAACTCTTTCGGTCTGGCCATGCGCCTCTCCGATCGTGGTGTCCTTGGTTTCTCCATCATGGCTATGGGCTTCGGCGATATCGACAGAACCACTGAAGAAAGCCCCGAACCCATCAATGGTACTTTCTCTCCCACTATGATGAACTTGAATGTCGCTTTCGCTTGGACCTTCACACAGTCCATTCATGGTGGCGGTAACATCAAAATTATCACCGAATCTACTGACGACCTCACAGCTACCGGCTTCGCAGTCGATGCAGGTATCCAGTACGTCACAGGTCCTTCCGACAACGTCCGTTTCGGTATCAGCCTGAAGAACTGGGGCCCCTCCTTCGGCTTCAGTGGCACCGGTAACTCTTTCTCCTTCTTCAACGATGCAGGCAACAACATGACTGCTGAGTTCCGCGAGGGCGAGATGGAGCTCCCCACCTCTCTGAGCATGGGCGCTTCCTACGACTTCCTCTTCGAATCTCTCGACCAGCGCCTCACTTTTGCAGCCGCCTTCATCTCCAACTCCTTCCGTAAAGATAATTTCAACATCGGTATGGAATACAGCATGCTGAACATCCTCGAGCTGCGCTGCGGCTACGTCTATGAGACCAACGTCTTCAGTCATTCTGAATCCACCACTGCTTTCAAAGGCCTCTGCGCAGGTGCTTCTGTCAACGTTCCCCTGCACAAGAAAGACAGCGAGAGCAATACCGGTTTGACTATCGACTACGCTTACCGCTCTGCCGACAGACTGCGTGGTACCCACTCAATTGGTGCTACCTTCCGCTTCTAAAGGCTGCGTGACATATTGTAAAATTAGGAAAGGCTTCCACAAGCCTTTCCTAATTTTTAAACACTATAAATTATTAACCGCTTTAGTTTAATCATGTCAGAAATTAAATATTACAGTGAAGAGGGTCTTCAGAAACTGAAAGACGAACTGCACCATCTCATCGCCGTTGAGCGTCCTGCTGCTGCCGCAGCCATCGCTGAGGCCCGCGACAAGGGCGACCTCTCCGAGAATGCCGAATACGATGCAGCCAAAGAGGCACAGGGCCATCTCGAAGCACGCATCACCCGTCTCCAGGATCTCGTGGCCAATGCCCGTCTCTTAGACGAGTCTAAGATTGATGTCTCCAAGGTCCTCCTGCTCTCCAAGATTACCATCCAGAACATCAAGACCAAGGCCAAGCAGGTCTATACTATCGTGCCCGAAAGCGAGGCCAACCTCAAGCAGGCCAAAATCTCTGTCACCTCGCCCTTTGCCCAGGCTTTCCTCGGCAAGCGCGCTGGCGACAAAGTCGATGTCGTTGTCCCTGCTGGCACCATGCAGTTCGAAATCCTCACTGTTGAACGCTAACAATGACTTTGTCGTGATATAGAGACCTCCCTCTCCAGAGAGGTCTCTATCTATTATCAACAAGCTGCTCATTCTATGCTCGATTTTCTCCAAGCCTATGGTCTCTGGGGCCTTCTCTTCGGCTCTTTTCTGGCAGCCACAGTGGTGCCGTTTTCGTCCGACGCCCTCTATGCCGGAGTGCTGCTTGCCGGATGCCCTCCAGTGGCTTGCCTGCTCATCGGCACGTTGGGCAACTGGCTTGGCGGCCTCACCTCCTTCGGTGTGGGCTGGCTGGGCCGCTGGGAGTGGATAGAGAAATGGTTTCATGTCAAGCGTGAAACCCTCGAAAAACAACGCTCCCGTATCGACAAGTTCGGCCCTTGGCTGGCGCTGCTCACATGGCTGCCCTTCGTGGGCGATGTCTTCGCCATCGCTCTGGGATTCTATCGCATAGCACCCGTCAAGAGCGCGCTGCTCATGCTTGTCGGCAAGTTCCTCCGCTTCCTCGGCTGGACGCTTATATTCTACTACACGGGCCTCTGTGCCGTCACCTATTGAGGCTCTGATGTTGCGTTTTTTTCTTTTTTAGTCATTCTAGGGGTTCTAGGCTTTCTAGTTTTTCTAGGGGTTCTAGTTTTTCTGTTCTCTTGGGACTTTTGGGGAGTGCTATTGCCTCTTGGCATTCTGCTTTCACCCCATTCGACTGGTTCGATTCGACTGCCTCCGCCTCCAGCATGGGCGGCCGCTGCTTCCTATACAGCTTTCTCGGTCCCAAGGGGGTGACAATGGTCTGGCCTGTGAAGACGGCACGGTGGCTGCGATTCCATTTGTTCACGATGTCGGTGGCACGGCTCCTGAAGCCGAAGGCGCTCACGAGGGGCGCCACATCGTCGCTCGTGAAGGTGTCGCCGAGGCTGTCGTAGAGGTTCTTGGCATAGAAGTTGGTGGCGGGGTCCTCCTCCAACTGCGTGAACTGCATCAGCCCCAGCAGGGCCTTGTCGGCCACCCAGAGGGCGAAGCGGCACACCTTCTCCCTCACGGCCTCCCCTGCGGGCTCGCCCCACAGATAGTGTGCCAGCATGGCGGCGCGGAAGCCCATCACGGCGGCGCGGCGGTAGAAGGTACCGCGCGTGCGGCTCTCCTGCTCCCTGGCGGTGAGACGCTGATCCTCAAGCCATTCCTCAAGACGCGCGTTCACATAGTCCAGATCCATGACATGACGCTCACGCACGTGCCAGTCGGGACCCCAAGCCCCTTCAACCCGCTCCAGCGACACCTCGCTCAGCTCCTGCAGACGTGCCTCCAAGGCCTCCTCCTCTGCCGAGGAGAGCTTGCGCCACTTCGGCAGCCGCTCAAACATCATGTCGGGCAGGTGGATGAAGAGCTGACGGCTCGCGGCGCCACACTCGTTGTCCTTGAACATACGCTGGAAGGCATTGGGCGTGCCGCAGATGGCGGAGCAGATGCGCAGCCGCACCTTGCCGCTGAAGGTAGCGCTCATCGTGGCCATGTGCTGCTTGTACGTGCCTCCGTCCCAGCCAATTCTGAACATGTCGGAGATGTCCGTGTGACGGTTCACCCACGACTTCACCATGCTGTCGGCCTCGTCGTTGCTCATCATCAGGGCCATGCCGTGGGCATGGCTGGTGAGCTCCATGAGGGCCGTGGTCGAGACCTTCGAGCCGAGGTCGCGCGTGAAGCACAGCGGCATCGGCCCCACGGCCTCCGCCACCTCCTGCCTTGTAGCCCTGGGGCACACCTCAAGGTACTCCTCTCTGCGTTCGAGATAGGCCTCCACGGCCTGCCGCATCTCCTCCTCCGTGCGCTCCATGGGCGAGAGGAGCCGCTCCACGAGCCTGCCGAACTTGCCCTTGCCGCTGGCCTGCGGGGCTACCACATTCGACTGGAAGAGAGGCGACTGCATGTCGCCGTCCAGATACTCGGCCTCAAGCTGGCATCCCAGGGCGCCCAAGGGTGCGAGACAAGCCAGTGCAGCCTGCCCCCTGAACTGCTCAGGAGCTGCGGAGACCATGACGTCAAAAATCGGGGGCATGTCGGGCATCATATCGTTGCCAGACAGAGCGTGCGAAAAACTTTTATTGGATTTTTCCATAAGCTTATATGTTTTATTTCGATTGCAAAGATACGAAAAAAAATCCATTCTACGAAAAAAATCTTCATCATCCGGCGTAACCTCCAAAGCCTCAACACGAAAAAAATTCCCCCATCCACAAGGCCCGCCCACAAAACCCTCCTCAAAAGCCGCCCTTCTCACAAAATTCGCCCCCAATCCCCCTATCTCAAACCTGCATCTTCTCGCAGATAATTGATAAACAATAATCTACAGATATTCCTCTTTTTTGCTCATAATGATTCTTTACACGAATTTTCATGAATTAATTAATTCATGTTTGTCAAAATATTAAATTATAACGAATAATTTAAAGTTGCCATAAATTTGAGGTCGCCTTATAGCAAAAAATAGCCAGTCGAATGAGTCGAACGACCTCTTTCGACTCATTCGATTCCTGTCGTCCCCACCGGCAGCACCGCACACGAGACGTGCCGGCGGACAAATGTTAAAATCGGAGTGCCTTTTCCGACCTTCGCCGCAGCAGTGCCCCACCCCCACAGAGGCTCCGCCCAACCTCCGCCCGCAGAGCGGAGTTAGAGCGGAGCTAAGGCGAAGCTAAGGCGGAGCTTCAACGGAGTCTGAAAAGTCCCTCAGAGACGCCCTCACCAGCCTTTTTCCATTAACAACCCCTTAACATTTGTGTTAAAAACGCAGTCCTCAATATTGCCCAGCTGGAGCCATTCAAAGGCCTCAGTCGAACCAGCTGGGAGCTGGACCCATTTAAAGGTTCTCAGTCGAACCAGTCGAACAATCGAATAGGGTCATCGGCATGGTGGACACAATGGCTGGGTGCCAGCTGGGAGCTGAAGCCTTCCAGAGGTCTCAGTCGAATGAATCGAATGGGGTAGGCTTCATGGTTTTTGGATATGGGTAGGGACGCCATTGTCTGGGCGGTTGGGGCACCATTGTCCGGGTGGTGGGTCGTGTCATTGTCTGGGTGGTGGGTCGTGCCATTGTTGGATGGCGGGGTGCGTTATTGGCGGGCGGTGGGGTCGTTGATGCGGGCGGCGAAGAGGATGGTGCCGTGGCTCTTCTCGCGGAGGAAGAGGAGGTAGGGGCGGTTGACGATGAACTCGATGGGCTCGGGGGCCTCTTCGTCTATGCCGCTGCGTATGCAGACTTCCGTTATGGTTACGGCGGCGGCCTTGGTGCCGTCTTCGTCGATCTTGAGTACCACTTTCTGCATGATGTCGGAGATGTAGGTGGGCGTGGGGGAAAGGAGTGAGAAGTTGGACACGCTGCCGCTCCTGTCAAAGGCATTGGTGACGCCCATGCTTTGCAGCAGGTTTTTGACGGGCACTTCGTCCGACATATCCATTTTGGGCATTTGCAGATAGACCAGTCGTTTCTCCACTTCGGAGCATCTCCACAGCAGGTCGGGCGTCAGGAGCGGGAGGAGGGAGTCGGCGGCGATGCCTTTTCGGGGCAGCACAATCATCATCTCGTACTTCTCTCCGGCATAGTCGAGGCAGAGGGTCTTGAAGGGCAGGGCTTTGCCCGCTTTGTCGGTCGGCTGGCAGTAGCGGGCATTAAAGCTGTCGGATAGCTCGTCGGCTTTGACATTCTGTGTAGGGGTGTGAAAGGTATAGGTCTCGTCCCAGCTTTCGAATTTGTGGACCCATTCGGCATCGAACGAGACGGCGTTGAGGAGCACCATCGCCGACTGCTGGAGCATGTCTTCGTCGGCCACGTCGGGTATCATCCCTTTGGTGTGTTTCGCACACCACCGATTGATGCGGGCCACGTCCTTGGCTGTGTTGCCGCTCAGCACCCGCACCGTTGAGCGGTACTGCTCTTGGGCAATCTGGTTGAAGACGGGCAGCACTTTGAATGTGGGTTGGAGCACTACCATGTTGGCCATGCTCACCGTGGTGTCTTGGCTGTTGCGGCTCATGAAAAGGCTGTGGTAGGCATTGCTTTGGGCAATGCTGTCCACTTGTAAGGCTCGCAGCATCTGGCTTTGTGTCTCGCCTTGTGTGCCGTTGGCGATGAGCGAGAGCTGGTTGGCGATGCCGATGGGCGAGAGGCAGACGTTGTCCTGTGGTGCAGCTTGGCATGCCTGCTGAAGCAGCTGGATGGAGAACGCGACTTGGCTGTTGCCCAGCGCGGCTTCTTGCGGCTGTGTGAGTTCGATCTGCTGCAGTGGTGCGGCAGGCTGCACTTGGCTGTTGTCTTGTGCCGAATTTTGACATGATGAGAGTGCCAACCCGAGGAGGCACGTCATGACGAGGAGGATTCGAAGGTCGTTTTTCATGGCAGAAGCTATTGCGATTTTGTGAAATAACGCGGACAGGGCCGCTTTATTGTGTGCCGATTTGGGTATAAGAACAGGTTCGAGGATGGGGCTTCCCCCATGTTCAGTCTTGTATCTTTCGGTAGTGGCAGTTGATTACCTCCATGCAGTCGTCGTGCCAGTTGTGCATACCGTTGCCCAGGCAGTTCTTGAATACTTTGCAGTCCTTGCACATACCTTTGCGTGCCCACTCGCGATTGCGGAAGGGCTCGAATCTGTTTTGCCACACCTCGTAGAGGCTGTCTTTGTAGATGTTGCCCTGTCCGAAGGCTTGGCGGTCGATATTGGGGCAGGCGCTTATTGTGCCATCGATCAGCACTGAGGCGATATTGATGCCCGCATGGCAGAAATAGGGGTTTTGCCGCACCTTGCGCTCATAGCGTCCCAGATAGCCCTCGCAGCTGTAGGTCACGTTCATTGCCGACTCCTTGACCTCTCTTTTGTGCTTGATGAACTCCATCAGCTCTACATACTGGCTGTTGCTTAGGTGCAGCTCTGGGTAGTCCTTGGCACGGCCAATCGGTATGATGGTGAATATCCTCCATTGCGGCACACCCAGGCTGGCCAGCAGGTCGTGGATCTCTTGCAGGTGGGGCAGGTTGCGCTGGTTTACGCAGGTCACCACGTCGAAATTCAGCCTCCGTTCCTTGGCGGCAATGCTGATGGCCTCTATTGTGCGGCTGAAGGTGTTTTTGCGGCCGCGCATCCAGTCGTGCTCCTCGGCCATGCCGTCGAGGCTGATGGTGAGGGCACCCATGCCGGCAGCCATCAGACGCTGGTGCATCTCCTGGGTATAGAGCTGGCCGTTGCTCACCATGCTCCAGCCTGCCCCGCGCTTGCGCAGCTCGATGCCTAATTCGCAGATGTCGTTTCGCATCAGCGGTTCGCCGCCGGTGAGCACCACGGTGAACTTATGCTGCAGCTCCTCCTTGGGGATGGTGTCGAAGGCACGCAGGAAATCCTCCATTGGCATGTCCTTGCAGCCGCTGTCCAAGGTGCAGTCGCTGCCGCAATGGATGCAATGGAGGTTGCACCTCAGCGTGCATTCCCAGAAGAGGTAGTTCAGTTCGTGCACATCGGTCTCCAGCTGGCGGAATCGACGGTGCAGCCAGAGTCCAATATTATTCATCAGCGATTCTCTTTAACTTTATCTCCACTGTGTCCATTCCTGGCAGCGAGGCGAAGGTGGTATCGAGCATTTCGAAGCGCGACTGGTTATCAGAGAACTGGAATTTTGTATAAGGGAACTCGCGGTCGTATATATATGCCATGACCACTCCGTCGGTCCCAGTGATTCCTTGGTATTCCCAGTCGCTGAAACTGTTAAGTGTCCCTTGGCTATTTCGATGTTCCCAGCGGGTTTGGAGTTCTACCCCATCAATGGCGTTGTTGTTCTCATCGACCATTCGGAAGACGTACTGATTCAGGTCTCCCAAATCAGGTTCGGTTCCATAGCATGCTTGAAACACGAACATTGCTGCTGTCAGCGTGCAGCCTTGCAGGATTTTTCTTATGTTTTTTTTCATGATTTTGTGAGCCTCCAGAGGTTTGTATTTTGTCTTCTTGATGGACGGAGGCGATTAGCCCATCCGTCAGACTAAGTGTATGTCTTCTTGTTTGAGTCGGGGGAATTAAGGCGTCGGGCTATTGTGCTTTTTCAAGGGGATGCGGTAGGTGAGGCTGAGGTTGCAGCTGGCTGGGAAGAATCCGAGATTTTGGCCGTTGGGAAAGACTGTCCAGGAGTAGCCTATGGCCCATTCTATCTTGAAACGGTCGCCGCCTATGCCGACTTGGAGCATCGGCTGCAGCTCGAAGCCCGTCACGTTGTGCTGCTTGGTGGGCTGGGGAACCCATTGGCCATCGAGGTGCTCTTCGTCCCAGACATATAGACGACGGTCCTCCATATAGTCCAGCCAGAGCCCGCCGGCCCGCAGCCCGAAGGCGACGCTGTAGGCGGTCTTCTTGTCCCACGACGGCCTGACGGAGGGGATGCCGATGTCGCCTTGTACAAAGAAGGTCTGCGCGTTGCCGTAGCGCGACCATTCTCCGTCTTTTCTGACCCTATCGGAACATTTGGCGTAGGCATATCCGCCGTACACCTCCACGACGGCGTTCTCGCCCAGAGGCGTGTAGTAGCCCGCCATAATCTGGTGACGGGTGTCGGCGTATTTTCTCGACGAAAGTTGGAGGGCCAGATGGTCTGTGGGTGCGTAGGCACAGGCCGCCTGATAAAACCAAGGGCAATCGCTGGCACCTTCTGAAGCCAGCACGTAGGCATCCATCGCAGCGGGACCTATGCCCGCCTCGGCCACCAGCTCGCCCCGCTGGCTCATCAGCGGGATGTGGCCTACCTGGGGGATGTAGTATGCACAGCCTGAGAAAAGCAAGGAGCAGAGCATCCCCATGCCAATGGACATTAGTGCAAGTGATTTTTCCTTCATTTTGGTCTCTTTTTCGGTGGGCGTTGTTCTATATAACGTATGAGGTGCTGTTTTCTTACAAAAAAAGAAGCTGTTTTTAAGATATTTTATGACAAAACAGGCCGAATTAGTCAGCACTTTGCTATGAAGACAACATCTTCTTCGGTTTCGATTGCATAGCCACATGATGCGAATATGCCAGCGAAACTCAGGTCTTCGTCAATCTGAGGCCAGTGTATGCCCGAATATGACAAGAAGAAGACCTGCCGCTGCATTTGAACTATCATTGACGAACATTTTTGACGGACATTTGTCAGTCAAACGACCAGTGCCCTGTTTTTGGAGAGCCTACCCAATGAACGCCAATTATCTTCAAGTCGCGATAGATGGTTCTTTGTGATATTTCTAACATCTTGGAAATCATTGCAACAGAGAGTTTGTTATTTTCTTTGATTACAAATTTGATTCGTTTTTGACGATCAGTCAGTCCTGCGCTTTGGCTGCCGCTTTGGCTGCCATTTTGGCTATCATCTGTCAATACCGATGGGCGTTTAAACACAATCTTCACCGTACCATTCTCAACAATCCACTCTGGTTCTGTCATAACAACTCGTTGGAGGATGGTTCATTCATTGCTTTTTCTTTATAGTTCTTCGTTTGTTTACAGCTATAAGAGATTTCCAATTATATATTATCGAATGACTTTCTGGTTGATTATAGCAATCCCGTTCCCTTCAACTCTGACAATTTTCTCATCTCTTTTCTCCATAGACTGTTGATGAATTATGTCTTTCAAATCTTGGGGTATGCCTTGCTTTCGGAGCCTTCTGCAAAAGATGTATTTGCTGGTTGGTCGTATGTTGGACTGTCGCCAGCTATAGTTTTCTGTGTCAGGCAGGATGTTCAGATGCACACCCTATAGTTCCACGGCTTGGGCAAGCTCGGCGGCGAGGGCTTGGAGCTCCTCGGGGCTCATCTTGACATGGTTGCGGAAGTTGAGGTCGCCCTCAGACTGCAGGGGCATGAGGTGGATGTGGGCATGGGGCACGTCGAGACCCAGCACGGCGACGCCGACCTTGGTGCAGGGGCATACCTTCTTGATGCCGCAGGCCACCTTCTTGGCGAAGAGCTGCAGCTCGGTGTAGAGCGTGTCGTCGAGGTCGAAGAGGTAGTCCACCTCTTTCTTAGGGATGCAGAGCACGTGGCCTTTCACCACGGGGTTGATGTCGAGGAATGCGAGGCAGTGCTCGTTCTCGGCCACTTTGTAGCAGGGTATCTCGCCTGCGACTATCATTGAAAAAACAGATGCCATATAAATCGATTTATTAATGTTTGAGTTATTTTAAACACGAATTATCATGAATTATCCACGGATTTACTCATGAATTATTGCAGGGCATTATTTTTTGAGGGATTTATGATTAATTCATGATAATTCATGTTCTGCGAAGCGTTATTAATTATAACAAATAATTGGATGTCAGATTAGTTGTTATAGATGAATGTTCCGTTCTCGGTGGTCACCGTGACCTGGGCTTTGTCGTTAGCCTCGACATGGCCGATGATCTGGGCATCGACGTTGAAGCTCTTGGATATCTCGATGATGCCCTGGGCGGTCTGCTCGTCGGTGTAGATCTCCATTCTGTGGCCCATGTTGAAGACCTTGTACATCTCCTTCCATTCGGTGCCGCTCTCTTCGTGTATCATGCGGAAGAGCGGGGGGATGGGGAAGAGGTTGTCCTTGACAACGTGGAGGTCGTCGATGAAGTGGAGCACCTTGGTCTGTGCGCCGCCGCTGCAGTGGATCATGCCGCTGATTTTGGGGCGGTATTCGTCGAGGATGCGACGGATGATGGGGGCGTAGGTACGGGTGGGGGAGAGGACCATCTTGCCGGCATCGACGCCAGGCACCTCGGTGGGGTCGGTGAGACGGCGGCTGCCGCAATAGACCACCTCGTTGGGGAGGTTGTGGTCGTAGCTCATGGGGAAGTTTTGGGCATAGTATTTCGAGAAGACGTCGTGGCGTGCCGAGGTGAGGCCGTTGCTGCCCATGCCGCCGTTGTAGGCGGTCTCGTAGGTGGCCTGGCCGTAGGAGGCGAGGCCCACGATGACGTTGCCGGCATGGATGTTGCCGTTATCGACCACGTCGGCGCGGCGCATACGGGCTGTGACGGTGGAATCGACGATGATGGTGCGCACGAGGTCTCCCACGTCGGCGGTCTCGCCGCCGGTGAGGTAGATGCCTATGCCGAGGTCGCGCATCTCCTGGAGGAACTCCTCGGTGCCGTTGATGACGGCGCTGATGACCTCGCCGGGCACGAGGTTCTTGTTGCGGCCGATGGTGGAGGAGAGAAGGATGTTATCGACGGCGCCCACGCAGAGGAGGTCGTCGAGGTTCATCACCACGGCGTCGATAGCGATGCCTTTCCACACGCTGAGGTCGCCCGTCTCTTTCCAGTAGAGGTAGGCGAGAGACGACTTGGTGCCGGCGCCGTCGGCGTGCATGATGTTGCAGAACTGCTCATCGCCACCCACATAGTCGGGGATAATCTTGCAGAAAGCCTTCGGATAGAGGCCCTTGTCGATATTCTTAATGGCGTTGTGGACATCTTCTTTGGAAGCGGAAACGCCGCGGAGATTGTATTTTAGTGTATCCATAATTAGATATTATTTTATGCTATAATGTTTGAGCCTCGTTGCCGAGGGTCTCGGCGGCCTTGACGCTGTTGTCGATGGCCTCAGAGATGTTGATGACATAGTCGCCCAGCTTCTCGTAGAGGGCGTAGAGGCCGCTGTAGGCGTTGCCGATAGAGAAGTCATAGACGCCCAGCTTGAGCGCGTCGAGGTGACGGCTGCGGAGGGTGTCGCGATAGTGGTTTATCTCGGTCTCGACGGCATAGGCGGCGTTGAGGTCGATGTGGCTGTATTCGCTGTGCAGGTTCTGGTCCATCACGTCGAGGGCCTTCTGCACCAGCTCGGTCATGTGGTCGAGGTTGTCGTTGAGGCCTTGGTCGAAGTGCACGGCCTCCTCGCGCTTGTTCTTGCGGGTGATGGCAATCTGGAAGATGGTGTCGCCGATGCTTTCGAGGTTATCGACGATGCGCAGCATCGACGAGACACGGCGCGAGCCCTCCTGCGAGAGGTCCCCTGCGGCGGTCTTGGTGAGGAACTTGGCAATCTCCATCTCCATGCGGTCGGTGATGCCCTCGTACTTCTCGATGCGAGCCACGGTCTTCTCAAACTCCTCGTCGTCCTTGGCGGTGCGCAGGGCGGGGAGGAAGGTGAACATGCGGAGCACCCTGGTGGAGAAGGTCTCGATTTCCTTTTGTGCGGCCTGGAGGTTGAGCTCGGCGGTGTTGGTGAAGCCGCCGCTGATATAGCGCAGGCGGAACTCGTCCTCGTTCTCCTCGCTGGAGGTCTTGACCATCCAATTGACCACCTTGATGAACTGCGGGATGAAGAAGGCGAGGATGAAGGTGTTGATGACGTTGAAGAAGGTGTGGAAGATGGTGATGGCCAGGGGCACGAGGGCTGCGGGCAGCAGATGGTAGTCGAACATGGCTGCCTCGCCCGAGAAGCTCTCGGCAAGATAGGCTATGAGGTTGAGCTCGGGATAGAGCACGAGGAGCGTGAGAATGGTACCCACCATGTTGAAGACGAAATGGGCGCGTGCGGCCTTCTTACCTGCCGCGTTGGCTACCATGGCGGCGATATTGGCCGTGAGGGTGGTGCCGATGTTCTGGCCCATGATGATGGCCACGGCTATGTCGAAACCTATCCATCCGTTGGCAGTCATAATCAGCGTGATAGCCATCACAGCCGAGGAGGCCTGTATGAGGACGGTGAGCACGGCGCCGACGATGATGAAGATGAGTATGGACCAGAAGCCCCAGTCGCTCCAACTGCGCATGGCTTCCAGAATAGCGGGGTTCTGGCTGAGGTCGGGCATGGCATCCTGCAAGAACTGCAAGCCTACCATCAGGATGCCGAAACCGATGATGAACTCGCTGATGGACTTCACCTTGTCACCTTTCATGAGCATAAACGGCGAGGCGACGGCAAAGACCACGAGCGGAAAGACGAACTTGGCGCCGCCTCCGCCCATGCCGAGGAGGATAATCCATGAGGTGATGGTGGTGCCGATATTGGCGCCCATCACCACGGCGATAGCGCCCGCGAGGGTCAGCAGACCCGAGTTGACGAAGCTCACGACCATGACCGTCGTGGCCGTCGAGGACTGTATGGCTGCGGTCACGGCTGCGCCCGTCACGATGCCGCGGAAGGGACTGTTGGTCATCCTGCCCATGATGCTGCGCATCTTGCTGCCTGCAACTTTCTGCAGACCTTCGCTCATCAATTTCATGCCGTAGATGAACACCACCACGGCACCCGCAAATTTAATAATTATCAGTAATATGTCCCCAAAATTCATTAATAATGTGCATTTAGAATGAGACTGCAAAGATACAATGATTTTTCCATATATAAATAAAATAATCCATATTTTTTTTATAAGAAGAGACTAACTGTATCAGATAGACATAGTTATACGCAAACGAGCCCGCGGAGGCCTCTCTCAGCCTTCAAAATGCGAAAAATAAGGTGTAGCTCCACTATAGCTTCGCTCAACCTCCGCCCTCAAAGCCTAAAAAGAGCCCGCGCATGGCACAAATGCCCCAAATCCTCCGAAAAGCCCTATCCACAAGCAAAAACGGCCCCTCGCAAAAGCCCCCAACTTTCCTAATAAGAGTTAAAAAATGACTTTTTGCAAAAAAAAGTATTGCCGAATGAAAAAAAAGTTGTAATTTTGCAGTCGAAATCGAAAGATAAAAGAACACAAAAAATTAACGTAATACACTATGTATCTGACTAAAGAAAAGAAAGAAGAAATATTTGCCGAGTACGGTAAAAACGCTCAGGACACTGGTTCCATCGAGGCTCAGATTGCTCTGTTCACCTACAGAATCCAGCACCTCACTGAACTCATGAAGAACAACAAGAAAGATCAGGTTAGCGAACGCGCCCTCGTCACCATGGTTGGTAAGCGTCGTCGTCAGCTCGACTATCTGAAGGAAAACGACATCGAGCGCTACCGTGCCATCATCAAGAAACTCAACTTGAGAAAGTAAAGTAATAGTTTTTCATATTTATTTGGTTATGGTTGGGGGACCCGAGTTCTTTGGGTCCCCTTTTTTTAAGAAGCCAAATTAAATGCGCCCCGCACGGTGCGGAGCGTTGCGGAAACAAAGAAATAAAAAGGAAAAGAAAATGAACATCATCACCAAAAAGTTCGACCTCGGCGATGGCCGCATGGTCGAAATCGAAACAGGCAAACTCGCCAAGCAGGCCGACGGCGCTGCTGTGGTGCGTATGAACGACACAATGCTCCTGGCCACCGTATGCTCTAAGCGCGAGGTGGGCGAGAACGTCGATTTCATGCCTCTCACTGTTGACTACCAAGAGAAGTACGCTGCTGTGGGCCGTTTCCCCGGCGGCTTCTTCAAACGCGAAGCACGCCCCTCTGAGCACGAGATCCTCATCGCTCGTCTCGTTGACCGCGCCCTCCGTCCCCTCTTCCCCGACAACTTCCATGCCGAAGTGCAGGTTCAGATAACCCTCATCTCGGGCGATAAGAACACTATGCCCGACCAGCTGGCAGCCCTCGCAGCCGCCTCCGCTCTCGCAGTCTCCGACATCCCCTTCAACGGCCCTGTCTCCGAGGTCCGCGTCTCCTATCTCGACGGCCAGTATGTCATCAACACCCCCATGCAGGACATCGAGCGTGCCGACCTCGACCTTATCGTCGCCGCCACCGAGGAGAACATCATGATGGTGGAAGGCGAGATGAAGGAGGTCAGCGAAGAGGTCATGCTCAACGCCCTCAAGGCTGCCCACGAGGCCATCAAGATCCAGTGCCGCGCCATCGCCGAGCTCACCATCGAGGCCGGCAAGACCGAGAAGCGCGAATACTGTCACGAGGTCAACGACGAAGAGCTCCGTCAGCGTGTCCGCGACGCCGTCTATCAGAAGTGCTATGACTTCTCCAAGCAGGGCATCGCCAATAAGCAGATGCGCGAAGAAGGCTTCGAGGCCATCAAGCAGGAGTTCATCGACGCCAACTATACCGAGGAGACCCTCACCGACGAGATCAAGTTTATGATCGACCGCTACTACCACGATACCGAGCGCGAGGCTATGCGCGACATGGTCCTCACTGAGCGCACCCGTCTCGACGGCCGTCAGCTCGACGAGATCCGCCCCCTCTGGAGCGAGGTCAGCTATCTGCCCTCCGCCCACGGCAGCGCCATCTTCACCCGTGGTGAGACCCAGTCTCTCAGCACCGTCACCCTCGGCACCAAGCTCGACGAGCAGATTATCGACGGCGCTGTCATCGAAGGCACCCGCCGCTTCCTCCTCCATTATAACTTCCCCGGCTTCGCCACTGGCGAGGTGAAGGGCAACCGCGGCCTCAGCCGCCGCGAGGTCGGCCACGGCCATCTGGCTTGGCGCGCCCTCAAAGAGGTGCTCCCCGCCGAGACCGAATGCCCCTACACCATCCGCGTCGTCTCCGACATCCTCGAGTCCAACGGCTCCAGCTCTATGGCTACCGTCTGCGCTGGCTGTCTGGCACTTATGGACGCTGGTGTGAAGATTCGCAAGCCCGTCGCCGGCATCGCCATGGGCCTCATCAGCAAGGGTGACAAGTGGGCTGTCCTCTCCGACATCCTCGGCGACGAGGATCATCTCGGCGACATGGACTTCAAGGTCTGCGGCACCCGCGACGGTATCACCGCCTGCCAGATGGATATCAAGGTTGACGGTCTCAGCTACGACGTCCTCGCCAAGGCTCTTGAGCAGGCTCGCCAGGGTCGTCTCTACATCCTCGACCACATCCAGAGCACCATCGCCGAACCCCGTGAGGACTACAAGCCCTTCGTGCCCCGCATCGTCCAGATCCAGATTCCCAAGGACTTCATCGGCGCTGTCATCGGCAAGGGTGGCGAGGTCATCCAGAAGATTCAGAAGGAGACTAACTCCGTCATCAATATCGAAGAAGTCGGCGAGGTTGGCGTTGTCGATATCGCCGCTGTCGATAAAGACTCCATCGAGGCTGCCCTCAAGTGGATCAAGGACATCTGCACCGTCCCCGAGGTGGGTCAGGTCTATGATGCCAAGGTTGTCAGCATCGTCGAGTTCGGCGCATTCCTCGAGTTCCTTCCTGGCAAAGAAGGCCTGATGCACATCAGCGAGTACGACTACAAGCGCACCGAGACCCTCGAAGGCCTCATCAACGTTGGCGACATCATCCAGGTGAAGATCATCGCCATCGACGAGAAGAACGGCAAGCTCAAGCTCAGCCGCAAAGCCCTGCTGCCCAAGCCCGAAGGCTATACCGAGGAAGAACGTCCTCGCGGCCCTCGTCACGAAGGTGGCGACCGTGGCCCTCGTCGTGAAGGTGACCGCGGACCCCGCCGCGAAGGCGATCGTGGTCCTCGTCGTGATGGCGACCATGGCCCTCGCCGCGAAGGTGGCGAACGCCGTCGCAGCGATGACGAGCACAGACACTAAGAAAATAAATAAAAAAAAATTCGTCCTCACACAATAATATTGCAAGAGGCGAGTTAATAAGGGTGTCTGATGGCAGAAAACGCCCCAGACACCCCAAATGCGATAGTAGCTCAGTTGGCAGAGCGGCGGCTTCCCAAGCCGCAGGTCGCGGGTTCGAACCCCGTCTATCGCTCAAAAGAAGAAAGGCAAGTCAGCGACTTGCCTTTCTTCTTTGAATAGGTGGTCGTGTTAATTGATAACACTAATGCCAGCTTCTCTGGCACGATTCATGGCATTTTGATGAGCGATTCTGTCAAGGATTTCAGATGTAGTGCCTTCGGTACTCACGCCAGTTCTTTTGGCACTGTTCACAGCATTCTGGTGGGAGATTCTGTCAAGGATTTCAGATGTAGTGCCTTCAGTACTCACGCCAGCTCTGTTGGCACTGTTCACAGCATTTTGATGAGTGATTTCATCGAGAATTTCAGATGTGATATTCTCTTTGGAGGCAATATTTCTGCCATCATTATGCATAGTGTTTCCGGAGTAGGTTTCGTCAGTATTTTCGATTTCTTTAGTATTTTCGACTTCGGATACCGTTTCTTCACTCTGTTCTTTGATTCGTGTTTCATCTTGATGGCCTGTTTTAATTTTCTGTATACTCTCTCGTGGTATTATTTTTATACTTTCAATATTACTTCCAGGTTCTGGCGAATTTTCTTTAACTGTTGCAGGCTTTGGTGACTGATATATTAGATAGGCAAAAAGAAGTAGAAGAAGTATAGGTAGAAGTGAGATGTTTTTTTTCTTTTTCTTTGGATGTGCATACTCCTGTTGCCGTCGGGTTGGAGCGCTTTGGGCGAAATTGTTTGTTCTTGTGTCTGTGAAATGACTAGCATGTGAGAACTTTTGCCTGTTTTGGGTGTAAATAGATGAAAAGGGCTCTCTATTTTGACCATAATTAAACGTTTCCTCTTTCCTCTGATAATCTGTTTTAATGCCGTGTCGCTTTTTGTGACACTCTTCACACAGAACAACAACCTCTTCGGGTCGATATGACCAAGGATTAATGTTTCTGTATACAAGATGGTGGACTTCTAGTTTATTCCTTTCTCCAGGGAAACATCTTCCGCAATCTTGACATGTAAAATTTCTCTCTTTGATTAAAGAGTATGAATATCCTTTCCAATAATCGGATTTCAGTAAATTTTCGTATTCGCTTCTTGTCATGATGATTGAAAAAAGTCAGTATTGAAAAAATATTGTCTTAAAGTAGGCTTTAAAAAATCGATTTTTTGTTCATTTGGGTTGGGCGGATAGCCTACTTTGACCGCTCTGTCCAAATTTGATTTTGCAAAGATACGCTATTTCTTCGAATATTCGGCTACGTGTTGCTGTTTTTTTATGTTTTTAACACTATTCTACATTGCGCCTCCGTTGGTTTGTGCCCAGTTTTACAAATTGTTCGATATGGAACAGTTTGTAGTTGAGATAGGTTAGTGATATATTTTCGCAAGCTCGCAGGAACCCTATGAACCTCAGGGTGAGCTTTTGCATCACCTCCTACATGAGCCCGAACGCATGCTTGACACGGTAGCGTATTTTCGACTTCTGTAAAATATTTAGATGCTTTAGAACGTGAGTTTGCACCATTCATTCTTTCGTTGAAGGGAGAGGAATGGGACTATAAAAATGGTTAAAAAAACTTGGATAATATGTGATGAAGAGTGTGAAGTAAAGATTTATGACATCGTGCCGATGTTAATAATGTTGAGTTTGGCACTTACGGAGTTTGCGAAGACTTTTCCGTCTTTGAAGTCTATACCGAGGTCGCTGTTGTTCCGCCTAACAGCCATTCGGAGGCGAGGACTTTGTGGATGGTGTGGCCATCGATGTGGAGTTCTTCGCTCTTGCCATAGCCTACGATGAGATAGAGGCTCTCGCATTGGGTGTCTCTTGCCCCTTTGATTAGTCCGCCTACTTCGCGGTTATAGAGCTTCGTGGATGGATTCTCAAAGCTGTAGGTCACTTGGATGAGTTGCTTCACATGGCTGCGTTCTACTATGGCGAAGTCAACTTCATAGTCTTTGGGTTTGCGGATGTAGTAGAGTCGCTCCATCTCCATCCGTCGCAACAGTTCGATGGCTACCACGTTTTCTAACCGCCATCCGTATCCTTCGGATTGCAGGGTTTCTCCGCGATTGTCGATAAAGGCGGTATCGACTACATAGCATTTACGCGATTGCTGCCTTTCGGTGGTTTTGAACGAATATTTCGGTACTAAAGATATGAGGAATGCATTGGAAAGATATGTCACATAGTCTTTGGCTGTATGGACGGAGGCGATGTTGTGCTGCTGGGCTAGTTGGGCGTATGAGATCTCTTGGCAGTAGTGGTCAACCAAGCTGTTAGCTAGGTTGGTAAGCGTCTGATGGTAGCGTATTTTGTAGCGGCGGCAGATGTCTTTGTTGATAATGGCATCGAACAGCGATTGGACGTATTTGTCAACACGTTTCAGGTGGTAGGCTTCGGGCATGCCACCATGGAGGAGGTATTCGTCGAGAGCCTTGTCGCGGAGCGCTTTCTCTTTTGTGGTGAAAGAGGTGGTGTTGATTTGGGTGAGGGTGCAGTATTCTTTGAAGGAGAAGAGAGATATCTGATTGTACCGGCCAGTGAGGTGGGTAGATAGTTCGCCACTGAGCAGATTGGCGTTGCTGCCTGTGATTATCAGGCGCAGCCCTTGTCGTAGCAGGCGGTTGACGAAAAGAGGCCAGCCTGCCACGTTCTGTATCTCATCGAGAAAGAGATGGGTGAAGTCGCCGCAGATCCTATGAAGAGCACTCATCATCTCGTTGAGGTCCGAAGCTTTGAGGGTGGCTAACTGCTCATCATCAAAGTTGACGTATGCAAAGCTGACGTTGCTTTGGAGGAGAACTTTTTGGCATAATGTGGACTTTCCGCTACGTCTTACACCAATTACAACCTGTGCTAAAGAGCTGTCTAAGTCGAATTCGGCTTCTTCTGCCCTGCTGCATAATTGCTTGTAATCTATTGATTTCAGTTCTGCTTGCTGGTTGGATAGTATTTCGATAAGGTCCATATTGCGGTATTTTTTTCGGATGCAAAGTTACGAAAAAAATCCATAAACTGCATAAAATGGGAAAAAAATTGCACGCAAACTGCATAAAATGGAAAATTTTTATAGGTCTAAACTGCACAAAATGGAAAATTTTGGGTGGTCTAAACTGCATAAAATGGAGATTTTTATGCAGGAAGGAATGAAAAAGGACGCTGTTGATGGCGTCCTTTTTTGTGGTTGATGTTGTATGTTTTGGAGGAGAAGTTGGCGGCAGTAGGGGCTATAGGTCGCGGCGTAGGCATCGGGCGAGGAAGTGGATGTTTCCCTGTACTTGCTGGCGGCCGTATTCTTCGCCTCGGAGCGATGTCATGGCGGCATCAGGGAGCATGTTGTGGTCAAGGAGGTATTGTAGCATCTCGGGCGAGCACTGGTCTGGGTCGGCCAACAGCCATAGCGAATCTTCTTTGGCACACTCTTTGTCGTAATATGGGTTGTCGGGAGCGCAAATTGCCATGGCGATGTTGTAGATGGACATGCCGCCGTATTGGGGAACGAATATTACCAGCGGGGTGTCGTCAAAATGTTCAGCGAAATCGGAGTGGTTGAGATTTTTAATTCCAAGATGCTGCTGATGCCATTGTATTAGCTCATTGACATCTTTGACGAAGTGCAGCTGTTTCCCGCCTAAGCGTTCGAGGATGATTTCGTTGGATTCTTTGTCTTCGCTGAAGATTTGCTCTTGGCAGCAGTCTTCCCATTCTTTGGGGGAGATGTCCTTGAGCCACGACCCGAACCCGTTGGCATTCCACTGATTATTGAACTTGGCAAAGCCCCCCAACATATATCGGCAGCTGTTGATATTATTGGTGTTGGAGAAGGAATCACGTATGACTTTGAATGTTTCTCCGGTGTAGTCTTCCAGAATGATTTCGTCTTTGTTGCTGCTCAGTTGGCGGTTGAGGCTGTATTGCTTGGATTGAATGTCGGCGATGGCTTGTGCGTAGGAGTCATTGTCATCGTCCATCTCAATGCGGATCATCTCGGCATAAATGTCCTTTGCATAGAGGGAGAGCGGCCAGCAGCGCCGAGTGATGCAATATTCAGAGCGGAGGCCGTAGAGTGCGGGGTGGGGTTGGAGGCCCTCATGAAAAGAACAGTATTCATGCACTTGGAGCGAATTGATGTCGAGGTAGGTGGCGTCCCAGTGACCGAAATAGCTATCGAAAGCCAACCAGATGAGAACCTTTTTCACTTCAAAGAAATCGGTCTGGGTCTCTTCGCAAAATAGGAAGTCGGCAAGTTCTTGGTTGGCGGGTAAAACACCATCGTCATAGTAGCCTTGCTGCATGAAGTAGTGGAAGAGGTCTTGCGCGATTTGGTGGATGGCAGGGTTCTCTGGGTTGAAGACACGTTCGTCTGTAGTGGATTGCACGGAGTGCCATACGATGAACTGCAGTTGGAGGATTGGCCAGCTGTCGCTGTCGGCATGGTCGAAGAATGGCAGTTCGCGATGGTATTGTTGCTTGTAAAGTTTCTCGAATACTTCCCACTGATGAGTGCCGGAGGCCATGTCCTCAAGCCATAAGGCGATAGCAGTGCCTATTTGCTTGATTTCATCACGATAGAATCCGAGGTGGGCATCCTCGAAAAATGAGCAGATGGTGTTGGCTAACTGGGTGTAGAATTTGTCGGTGGCACATTGTATCTGAGCTGGGTGGAGCTGTTGAAACTCTTTGACGGAAATATATTTTCGCATAAGCTATTGTAAATATTTTGAGGTGATTGATTGCTTTTCGGTCAAGATGTCCTTAGGCTTGCCGCAGAAGAGGAGGCGGCCGCCGGCTGCGCCGCCTTCGGGGCCGAGTTCCACGAGGTAGTCGGCCTGCTTCATGACGTCGAGGCTGTGTTCGATGAGGATGAGGGTGTTGCCCGCGTCGGTCATCTCGTTGAAGAGGAGGAGCAGGCGGCGCACGTCGTCGAGGTGGAGGCCGTCGGTAGGCTCATCGACGATGTAGGTGTGGCCCGATGAGAGCTTTGTGTCGCCGTCGGCGAGGTGTATGGCGGTGCTGAAGAGGTGGTCGGCGAGCTTGACGCGCTGCAGTTCGCCGCCGCTGAGGGTGCTCATCGACTGGTTGAGGTGGAGGTAGCCGAGACCCACTTTCTCTAACATGCGCAGCTGTGCCAGGAAGGGCTGTCCTTGGAAGAACTGTATGGCCTCCTCGACGGTGAGGTCCATCACCTCGGCGATGTTCTTGCCGCGGTAGCGGTACTGCAGGGCGGTGCGGTTGTAGCGGCTGCCGTGGCACTCCTCGCAGACGGTCTCGATGCTCTCCATGAAGGCCATGTCGGAGACGATGATGCCCTTGCCGCCGCACACGGGACAGGCACCCAGGCTGTTGAAGGAGAAAAGCTGGATGCTGGGACGTTTGGAGGATTGAGAATCGGGGCGGGAGCCGTTCGCTTTGCTGTTATCGGCGATTGCTTCTTTGCCCGAAGGCTGAGATGTGTTCATGACGGTTTTGGCGCGTTTGGCGATGGGGGAGGGGATGCTGTTAGAGAGCTCCTCCGACTTCTTGCAGATGCCCTCGCGGACAAAGAGGCGGCGTATCGTATCGGCGATGTTGAGGTAGGTGGCGGGGGTGCTGCGCAGGTTGATGCCGATATCCTTCTGCCCGATGAAGATGGGATTAGAAGATTGGGAGGGCTGGCTGTCTTCCGAACCATTGCGGAGGAAATGCTCCATGAGTGAACTTTTGCCCGAGCCTGCCACGCCGATGATGACGGTCATCACGTTGCGGGGGATGCGCAGGGATATGTCTTTCAGGTTGTGCAGGTTGGCATGCTCGATGGCATACCAGCCCTGGGGCTTGCGTGCGTGCTCTTTCAATGGGGAGTGGTGACGCAGCATCTGGCCGGTGATGGTCTCGGACTTCAGCAGCTCGGGGTAGCTGCCTTGAAAGACGATGTGGCCGCCGTGGTCGCCTGCCCCCGGACCCATATCGACGATATAGTCGGCCAAGGAGATAATCTCGCGGTGATGCTCGACGATGAGCACGGTGTTGCCGTGGTCGCGCAGGTGGAGCAGTGACTGCTTGAGGCGGGCGATGTCCTGCGGATGAAGTCCTACGCTGGGCTCGTCAAGGACGTAGGCCATGTCGGTGAGGGGCGAGTTGATATATTTGGCAATCTTGATGCGCTGGGCTTCGCCGCCGCTGAGGGTGCCGGTGCAGCGGCTGAGGGAGAGGTAGCCCACACCGATGTCGCAGAGGGCTTGGAGGCGTTTCTGCAACTCGCCTTTGAGGTCGCCGGCAAGAGGGTGCTCAATCTCGCTGACGAAGATGAGGGCTTCGCTGATGGGCATTGCCACCACGTCGGCGAGGTTCTTGCCGTTGATGCGGCAGCTGCGCACCCGCTCGTTGAGGCGGGTGCCGTGGCATTCGGGACACTCCTCGGTGCACATCATCGTGTCCAGCACCTTCTGCTGGCGCTTGCCCTCCTTAGTGGTGATGATGCTGCGGTTCATGCGGGGGTATAGGCCTTCGAACTTTGCAGACTTAGGCCAGTTTTCGGGCGGGTTCTTGAGCCGTACCTGGGGCGAATAGAGGAAGAGCTCCATCTCCTCGGGCGAGTAATCCTTAATCTTCTTGTTGAGGTCGAAGAGGCCGCTGTAGGCATAGCGCTTCCAGCGCCAGGCGCCTGTGGTGAAGGTGGGGAAATGAATCACATCCTCGTCGTTGAGGCATTTGTTGAAATCGACCAGCTTGTGGATGTCGAGGTTGGTCACCTCGCCCAAGCCTCCGCAGCGCGGACAGCTGCCCGCAGGGTGGTTGAACGAGAAGGTGTCGGAATAGCCCACGAAGGGCGACCCCACGCGCGAGAAGAGCAGGCGCAGGAGGGCATATATATCGGTATAGGTGGCCACCGTGGAGCGGGGGTTGTTGGCGGGCTTCTTCTGGTCGATGACGATGGTCACGGGCATGTTGTGGATGCGCTCCACCTTGGGACGGCCGTATTTGGGCAGGTACTGCTGCACGAAGCTGGGAAAGGTCTCGTTCAGCTCGCGACGGCTCTCGGCAGCGATGGTGTCGAGGCATAGCGAGCTCTTGCCCGAGCCCGAGACGCCTGTGAAGACGGTGATCTTGCCTTTCGGGATTTCGACAGAGACGTTCTTGAGGTTGTTTTCGGTAGCTCCGTAGATGCTGATATAGTCCATTATGTGCTGAATTAGTGATGTTTATAGGTGATGAGGAAATCCGTTTTCCTGCTGCAAATATACGCCTTTCTTTCGATATAGCAAATTTGTTTTAAAAAAAATTTTCAGCGCTTAGAAGTATTCTTTAGTAATTGATTTTTAAATACTTAATGTATGTGGCTGATAATGTGGCAGGTTGGGTGCAAAGCCCCTTGTGCGTAAGCCCTCGCCAAAGAAGAAATTATTTATATCACACGCGGAGGCCGGAAAATTTCTTCGCCGTTGCTATGGCTTACCTTCGCTCTGCATTGCTACTGCATAGCATCTGCATTGCTACTGATATGCTATGCCATAGCAATGCAGTAGCAATGTGGAAGCAATGCATAGCAATGTACGGCGGAGGTAGGCATGATTTGATGCGGTCTTTTTAATTGAGAATTGATAATTAGGCTGACGCACCCTGAAGAAATCTCCAGTGGAGATTTCGATAGCGAAGCGGAGAACAAACATTTGTATTGTCAGGTCTCAGTTCACACAAATTATTTTTAATTTTTCAATATTCATTATTTTTTCGTACCTTTGCATTTTGAACTGTATGTTGCAGATTAGTGCAATATGCACAATAACAATGAATAATGAATAGTGAACTGTGAACAGTGACCAGTGAACTGAGGCTGACGCGGTCATTTGTCAGATCACAGTTCACTGGTCTCAGTTCACAAAAAAAATAAAAATAAAATGGACAATTCGAAAGTTAAGCGAGAGATTTTCTCTTATCTGCTGCTGATTGTGGGCAGTGCACTCTTCGCGGTGGGTGATGTGATGTTCGTGAACCCCTATATGCTGGCACCTGGTGGCACCTACGGTCTTTCAAACGTCTTTAACACGCTGTGGCCTAGGAAGATTTCGTTCTACGCCCTCTGTATGGATGTGCCGTTGCTCATCATCGGCACGGGGATTCTCGGGCCCAAGTTCGGCGTGAAGACTATCATCTCCACTTTCCTCATCGCGGGTGCCACCTGGGTTTTAGAGGCTGTGTGGGGCTACGCGCCCGTGATACATGACGGCTTCATCGAGACTACGCGCCTGAACGACAGCATGGTGGAAATCCTCAACAATGGTGGCTACTTCACTCCCGACTACTTCCTCAACACGGTGGTGGCAGGACTCGTTTACGGCGTGGCCATCGGCTTGATATTCAGGAGCGGTGCAACCTCGGGTGGTAGCGACATCATCTCGATGATTATCCACAAGTACACCAAGATTAGCCTCGGTACATTGGTGATGATTGTGGATAGCTGCATCACCCTCACCACCCTCATCGCCTTTGGCGACATCCGTCTGCCTATCTATTCTATCATCATCATCTTCATCGAAGGCAAGATTATCGACCTCGTGGTGGATGGCACCAAGAGCTACAAGACTGCCTTCATCGTTACCGACCGTCTCGAAGAGGTGCGTCAGTATGTGCTTAACGACCTTCATCGTGGCGGCACCTGCATCACTGTCGAGGGCCTCTACAATGGTGCTGAGCGCAAGATGATATACGTCACCATGGAGCGCGCCGACTTTGTGAAGCTGCGTTCTAACCTCCGCATTCTCGACCCTGCCGCTTTCGTCAACGTGATTGACAGCGCCGAGATTATGGGCAAGGGCTTCAAGGCTCTGCCCGAGGAATAACCAGAAATGAGTAATGAATAAAAAATAGAAAGTGGGGGCGGGAGCCATCATGCGGCAGCCCACTTTTTATTTTTAATTTTTCAATATTTATTATTCGAATCGACAAACATGAAGATATTACAGCTTTGCAACAAACCCCCTTACCCTCCTGTTGACGGCGGCACCTTGGCGATGAACAGCATCACCCAGGGGTTGCTGGCAGCCGATTGTGAGGTGCGGGTGCTGTCGATTTGCAGCGACAAGCATCCTGTGAGGAAAGACCGCATGACGCAGGAGTACTGCGAAGCCACCCGCTTTGAGGCGGTATATGTGGATTTGGGCATCCATCCTCTTGATGCCGCTGTGGCTCTGCTCTGTGGCGACTCCTATCATGTGAAGCGTTTCGAGAGCAAGGCCTTCGCCGCCAAGCTCCGCGAGGTGCTGCAAGAGGAGACCTTCGACATCGTGCATGTCGAGAGCCTCTTCCTCACACCCTATCTGCCCCTCATCCGCAAATATAGCCAGGCGCCGGTGCTGCTGCGTGCCCATAACGTGGAGCATCTGATATGGCAGCGCATCGCCAAGAGCGAGCGCAACCCCTTCAAACGCTGGTACCTCAAGAAGCTGGCGCTGGCCTTGGGCGCCTACGAGCGCGAGCATCTCAACGAGTATGACGGCGTGGTGAGCATCACCGAGAACGATGCCAACCTCCTCCGCGAGATGGGCTGCCGCAAGCCTATCGTCTCTATACCCTTTGGCATCAATCCCGAGAGTTTGGAGAATGTGGAGGTCGAGCCCAACAGCCTCTTCCACCTCGGCTCGATGGACTGGATGCCCAACCAGGAAGGCATCAAGTGGTTCCTCGAAGAGATATGGCCCAAGGTGCATGAGGAGATGCCGCAGCTCACTTTCTATCTTGCAGGCCGCAAGATGCCCGCCGAGCTCATGCAGCTGGAGATGGAGGGCGTGAAGGTTGTCGGCGAGGTGCCGGATGCCATGTACTTCATTGCCACCAAGCAGATTAACATTGTCCCCCTCTTGAGCGGAAGCGGCATAAGGGTGAAGATTATCGAGGCCATGTCGGCAGGCAAGACCGTTATTGCCACCACCATCGGTGCCGAGGGCATAGCCTACACCGATGGTCGCGACCTTTTGGTGGCTGACACCCCCGAGCAGTTTGTGCAGCAGCTGCGCCGCTGTGTGGAAGACCCCGAGTTCTGCCAGTCAGTGGGCCGCAACGCCTATAGCCTCATAGCCGAAGAATACAGCAACGAGCGCCTCACGCAGAAGATGCTCGCGTTTTATCAGAAAATCTTAAACCGTGAATAATATGCATCAACACCTCAACCTCCGTTCAGCCGCTCTGGTGCTGAGCCTCTTTGCCGCCCTCATCCTCGGCAGCACGGCCCAGGCGCAGGTCACCATTCCCGGCACCAAGGTCATGTTCTTCTTCCCGAGCAAATGGAGCTACCTCAGCACCGAGAATGTCGATAAGAATACGCAGGCGTACCTTTATTACTATAGCGAGAAGCCGGTGGTCGTGGACGGCGACACCACGCTGCCCTCGCTCCGCATCATTGTGCGCAAGAGCTACAAGGCATCGGTCTTCGACTATGTCTTCGACCGCTACTCCAAATCGCCCTATCAGTCGCTCGAGGATTATACCCAGGGCATAGGCCTGCCGGCATCGGGCGGCATGGGATACGTGGGCGCCTACACCAACCTGACAGACCAGAAAGACTATCAGTTCCGCATGGTCTATTTCAAGGTGCAGAACACCGTCGTCGAGTTCCGTCTGGAATCAGTCCGCGAGGTCTTCGAGATGATGGACGAGGAGTTCGTGGCCATATTGAATAGTCTCACCTTCTAAAAAAGATTTGCGGGTATGAAGAGATTGTTGCTTTTGCTGGCAGCCTTGATGATGGGCATGGCTGTGATGGCGCAGACCCCTACGGCGGCGCCCTCCTATAGCGAGCAGTACAGGCAGCTGTACCAGCTTTTTGCCAAAGAGCCGAACAATGTTGCCAACCTCATCGACATGGCCGTCTTCTTCGCCCAGGCCGACAACCCGCTCTGCAACTATCCGCAGGCCTACAGCTATATCTCTCAGGCCGAGACCCTCTTCGCTGATCTGGTGCAGGACAACAGCCGCTACCGTGAGGCGCAGAAGGTGCTGCGCAAAGGTGTCAGCATCGGTCTCATACGCCAGCACAAGGCCGACATCGAGGCCGCTTCCGTGGCCTATGTCCGCTCCCATGTAGGCACTATGGCTTCGGCAGAGCGCAAGGCTTTTGCCGATGCCTTCGCCAACAATACCGAGGTCCTCTCTCTGCTGAAAGACAAAGCCATCTCGGAGGAATATGCGCAAGTGTGCCGCGAGAATACGATACAGGCCTACTACGATTTCTGCAAAGCCCACCCCCACACCTACGAGGCCGACAGCGCCGAGGCAGCCATAGCGCGTCTTGCGCCGAGGCTCATGGCCTCTCTGGGCAGCGATGAGGCCATCGACTCTGTGGCAGCCCGCTTCTCGGGTAGCCAGGGCGTGCAGCATGCCGCTATGCGCCAGAAGAGCCGCGCTGCCTACTTTGCCGCCTCGCAGACCAACACCATTGAGGCCTACTCCTCTTATCTCGAACGCTTCCCGCGTGGCGACAACTATCTCGACGCCTTGGCACAGGTGCAGACTTTGCGCGGCGACGACTATGCTGCCATGACCTCGCCCTACGAGCTGGCAGACTATATTGATGCCAATAACGACAGTCCGCTGGCCGACAGCGCTTTGGCACGACTCCGCCACCTTGTCATCGATGACCACAACCAGGCTGCTGCCCGCATCTACCTCACCCGTTTCCCCCTTGACGAGAACCACTCGTCGGTCTATAAGAACTACTACAGCTGGTATTCTGCCGAAGGCAACCGCGGCCCTATAGCCCGCTTTGCCGAGGAGAATCCCGACTACCCCTATCAGATGGCGTTGAAGTCCGACCTTGCACGCGGCGCCATGATTGACACCTTCGACCTCACCAAGCCTTACCAAGAGGCCGACTTTGAGAGTATGTCGGCATGTCTGCACCACCTCACAGGCCGCAAGGCGGCATACGTGGCTTTGCAGCGTATCTTGCAGCACCAGATAGCCACCAAGGACTGGGCTGGCGCCCAAGAGAGGCTCAAACTCTTCGACCTCTGCTTTGAAGAGGAGAGCACCGCAGAATATGCCGAGCTTTTGGCCATACTCTCTTCGACCTCTGGCACTGCCACGACACTCGAACTGCCCGAAGGCAACCTCGCCTACGTGCTGCCGCATCCTACGGCCAAGATGCTCTACTACACTCGCGCCTCCTCAATGGGCAGTACCATCGAGTACGCCCGCTTTGCCGACGGCAAGAAAGGCGGCTGGCGGCATGGCGGCACCGTCTATGTGCAGGGTGTCTCGGGCATGGAGCCCGACAAGCTCCGCACCATGGTCGCCTACAACTTCTACGACAATGGTCGCAAGGTGCTCATGGGTGTGGCGGGCGATATTTGGACGGCTCTGGTGGTGAATGACACCCTCTGGCGTCTCGCCGACAGGCTTCCCGCACCGGTCAACACCTCTTTTGTCGAGAAAGATGCCTACTTCCTCCCCGATGCTTCGGGACTCCTTTTGGCCTCTGACCGCCCCGGTGGTCGCAATGTGCAGCAGTCGGGCAGCTATTTCCATGGCGACAGCGCGCTGGCATTAGATATATATTATATACCATATATTAATGGTCGCTGGGGTGAGGCTGTGAACCTCGGCGGACAGGTCAATACGCCCTACTGCGAATCCAGCCCTGTGATGAGCCGCAACCTCCGCACGCTCTATTTCATCACCGACGCCCGCGGCATGGGCTATGGCGATGTCTATTGCGTGACCCGCACCGACGTGAATGACTGGACGCATTGGTCGGCACCTATCAACCTTGGCCGCAACGTCAACGGCGCCTTCCGCGAACGCTCGCTGGCCTTCTCGGGCGACGAGAAGCATCTCTTCCTCACCACCAATTCGCCACAAGGTGGACAGAATGCCTGCTACAGCTTTGCCACACATCACGACACTGCCAGCGCCCTCCGAAGCGTAGAGGTGCGTCTCGACAGCGTGTCGGACTATCTCCGCGCCCTCGACCTCGTGGCCCTCAGCAGCCAGCAGCTGCAGCAGCACGACGACTGCGGCGCCGACACCTCGCTGACCTATCAGCTCTACAAGGGCAAGGCTTATGCCGTCATACCTCAGGCCGACTGGCTCTATGTGCCCACGCTCTATATCGACGGTCACAGCAACGGACCCCTCTTCATGCAGGGCTTCAGCCTCGACAGCCTGCGGCACATCTCTTCGCCGCTGCCGCTCGTGCTGGTGCGCTTCGTGGGCAACACCGCCAAGCTGCTCCCCATGGCCGAGAAGGAGCTCCGCAGCCTGGCCTCCTACATGCGGCAGCACATCAACGCGAAGATTGAGGTGACGGTGAATGTGAATGGCAGCGACGACAAGGCCTGCTACGACCTTTCCATGGCTCGCGCCATGGCCATCCGCACCTATCTGGTGGCTAACGAGATTGCCGCCGACCGTGTCCATCTTGCCGCCTACGGCAACCATGCCTACAAAGTCCAAGACCGTCCCTCCGAGGTGGGCATCCGCTTTCTGTAAGAACCTCCACGAAATAAAAGTCAATACAAGCATCCTACAAAATCCTAAATGCCATGTCATATATCGAAGACGTATTAAAGAAACGCAGCACCGAGTCTGAAAACATCCTCTACAAGCAGTGGCTTGTGGCGAAAGAGTATGTTCCGCAAGTGTTGAATACAGTCTCCCAAATCTTTCCGCATTATTCGCTTCACGACAGCTCTCATTCAGAGTCCATCCTCACCAATATCGAGCGTGTCTTAGGCCGACGCTTTATCGATAGTCTGTCGGTCTCCGACCTCTGGCTCCTGCTCTCGGCGGCATACTATCACGACTGCGGCATGGCCGTCTTCAGCAAGGACACGACCGAGGCACTCAAGAATCCGAAATTCATCGAGCTGGTACGAACATTTCAGTCGGATAAGGGTTCCAGCCTCCACAAATATGCCGAATATTACGATTGCGAAGGCGACAAGCTGGAATACAAAAAGGTGGAGGTGACGGGTGAAAGCTATGAGTCGCTCACCTTTCTGCTGGCTGATTTCATCAGACGTCAGCATGCCGACCGCTCCGACATGTTCGTTAAGGGGGATATCTCCATCAATCTCCCTGGCAACCCCATCCCCAATAGGCTTATTACTTCACTTGGTGAGATATGCCTGTCTCATGCCAAGGATTTCCAATACGTGATGGCTATGCCTTATAAGGCTAATGGCGTTGTGGACGGCGACTTCTGCCATCCCCGTTTCGTGGCCTGTATGCTGCGTCTGGGTGATTTGCTCGACCTCGACAACAACCGCTTCTCGGATGTGCTGCTCAAGACGCTCTCTGATATGCCGAAGGATTCGTGGGAGCACTACTATAAGCATCTCGCCACCTCGCACTACTTAGTCTCAAATCGGCGGATAGAGATTACCGCCAAATGCGAAGACATCGATGTGGCAGAAAAGGCCGAGCAGTGGTTCGGGTGGATAATCCAGGAGATGCACAACCTGCAGGCTCATTGGAGCGACATCATGCCTTCCGAGGGTGTGCCTACCACGCTGCCCAGCTTAGGCGACATCAAGGTGGAGATAGAAGGGTACGAACCTATTGACGGCAAGAATATCACGCGATTTGAGATGGACACGGGCCGTGCTATGGAGTTGCTGCAAGGCACGGATATATATCAGGGAAAGACCGAATTTATGCGAGAGCTGCTGCAGAACGCTACGGATGCTATCTACATCCGCATGTTTAAGGAGCACGAGGATGCCAATGATATACCCACGGATGATGCCGACGGCTTGAGGCAGTTTATCAAAGAGTGCCAGAACCGCAAGATAGCGGTTAGGATTGAGAAGATTGACACCGCGTCCGTTAGCAAAGATTCCGATGGCGAGGAAGCCAATAGGTACGCCATCACCATCACCGATGACGGTGTGGGCATCTCTATGGAGACACTGAAATACATGATTAATACAGGGTCGGGCAGCCAGAACGCAGAGAAGAAGGCCTTGGTGGAGCGGATGCCCAAGTTCATGCGGCCCTCTGGCTGTTTCGGCATCGGGTTCCAAAGTGTGTTCATGGTGACAGGCAAGGTCACTATCCACTCCCGTAATTTAGACTCTGGGCAGGCTATCGATATTGAGATGTACGACCCCAAAGGCCCTCGTAAAGGCGGCGTGTATGTGAAGCTGAATCCCACGAACAAATCTTTCGGAACCACCATCACTTTCGAAGTCGAATCAAAAATCATCGAGAATAGATACAAGGATAATGATTTCATAGGTGAAAAGCAGCCTGTTCGTGAAGAGATTGACGGCATCAAATGGCAGGTGGAAGCGTTTCGTGGGAATAGTTGGATTCCCATCTCGCTGAATTGGGAGGCAAAGAAGGAGCAACAAGAGAATCAGAAGTTCCTTTGGTATAGCAGCGAAACAGGTTTGCAGATAGTGGCTTTTGACGTTAAAGATGAATGGGGATCAAATATGTATTTGGGTAATTCTTATGCATGTTTCCGCAATCAAAGTTGGAATCGTATAGGAATTCCTTTTATCGGAGTGGAGGTGAACCTTTTGGATGGGCAAGCCTCTCAGTATCTCAAATTAGATAGAGAGAGTCTGAAAGACGATGCAGAAGATGAAATCAAGCAGAAGATATTAAACACCCTTTACGAGTACTTCACCACACAGGAACAGAGTGAAGGTTTTCCGAGGGATATCGCCTCCATGTACTATCACACGTTCGGCCAATGCCGGCGGCAGCCGAAGCCGAGCTATGCCGACGCATGGCGGGAATACAAGTTGGAACACGAAAGAACGGTCAAGACCTTGGGAGCATGGTACGATGAACTGGCAGACAAAGAAGTAATAGTGAATAGAGATCGCGGCAATGTGCCAGATAGCATCCTGAAGGGCGGAGTCGCCATTTGGGATGGCAGAACTTATTTCGCAGAACAGTTCCTTATGCTGCGCCTATATCAAGATTGCTTCCAATCAATTGAGTATTATAGTGTCGATGGCGGTCATACATTCGATGGGTTTGTCTTATTCAAGGGGGAAAGTCCGATTGCAGGACGGTTTGATGTCCGCAGACTGCTTTCTTGTTGTGATGAAGATAGATTCTTTATGCCGTGTCGTCAGGATAGTCCGTTGCGTGTAATCTTATTGCATGAAGACAAGAAGAAAGGTATTGTGGGAGAGGATGATGGCCGATTGTGTTTTTCAAGTGGCAGTCTGCAAATGCCGTCATATATGGTTTCACCCTATCTCGGTAAAGGTGTTTATTACTGGGACGAAACCAAGGAGGAAGCGCTCTATGACTGGGTATATGAGCATAGATTTGATGCAAATGTCACCAAAGAGCAGATTAAGGAGGCCTATACCGCGTTCCGAAAGAAATGGAGCAAGCTGTTGGACTTCCGCCCCTATCACGAAGACAAATTGAAATACGAAGAATAGTCGTAGTCAAGGGTCGCTGTCTGGCCCTTGACTTTTTTTCTGTTTTCCCATTTGGAAGCCGTAGGTGACAATTGTCTATTATCTATATTATATAAGGTGGCGGGACATCTCATTGTTGTTGGGAGTCCATGAGGATTTTGGATGGAAACTGCTATAGGAGGGTATTCGACTCATTCGATTGTTCGACTGGCGTTTTAGGCGCACGGTGTTTTACGATTTGCAATTGTTAAAATTGGGGTGGCTTTTCTGGGCTTCGCCATGACTGATGGGTAGGTGCGGGGTGGCTTCGCCTGTTCTCTATCTTGGGAGCGGAGTTAGAGCGGAGCTATGGCGGAGCTAAGGCGGAGCTAAGGCGGAGGTTGACCGAAGGAGAAAAGGGCTTTTCTTGGGGCTTTCGGAGGCTTTTTGAAGGCGATTTTCATTAACAGATGTTTAAGTTTTGTGTTAAATCCGAATTGGTCGTTGCGGCTCATCAGATGGGTGAAGGCTGTGTAATGTTGCTTTGTCATCTGCATATTTGAAGCGGCGGCGTGTTGATGGCCGATTGCGGTCGAAATGGGGCGGCTGTGGCGGAATGCCGCAGAGGGTGTGCGTGAGGCTCGTCATGGGGGACGGCAGGGGGTGGATGTTGGCGAGAGGTGCACGTTCGACTGATTCGACTGGTTCGACTGATTCGACTGATTCGATTGATTCGACTGATTCGATTGATTCGACTGATTCGATTGTTCGACTGAGGGCTGTGGGCCGAGGGGCATGGAGGATGTTCTGGCATGGTTTGGTTCGATTTTTGTATTGCGAGGGGCTTGTGGGACTGTTTGCGGGGAGGGCAGGGACGATGGTTGATAATTTTTTTCGGTTGAAAGTGGCTTATTTTTAGGGGGTTGAAAATTTTTTTTCATTTTTTTTCGTCTAAGAAGTTGTTAGGCCAAAAAAAAATTGTATCTTTGCTTTTTGTAATTTGTTACAAGTGCAGACTATGGAACAACATAAAACGATTAAATTTGAGGGACATACGATACATTATCGCGACGAAGGCAGAGAGCATGAACAGACGTTAGTGCTGCTTCATGGGTATCTTCAGAATCTCGATGTATGGAGCGCGTATGTGCTCACGTTTATGCGTTCCATGCATGTGGTCACCATCGACCTGCCGGGCCACGGCTACAGCGAGTGCTTGGCCGAGGTGCATACGATGGACCTCATGGCACGTGCCGTCAAGGCTGTGCTCGACGACGCTCGCGTGGAGCAGTGCGTCATGGTGGGCCATTCGATGGGCGGCTATGTGGCACTGGCTTTCGCCGACCTCTTCCCGCACCGGCTGCGTGGCTTGGGGCTGCTGCATTCCCATGCCTTCCCCGATGATGAGGTCACTGTGGAGCGCCGCATGCTCACCTGCGAGGAGGTCACCAAGAATCGCGCCCGCTACATCGTGGGCTTCATCCCTCCGCTTTTCGACGACTCCAAGCGTGTGTCGCTTGCTCAGGAGATCAAGGACCTGCAGGACCAGTGCCTGGAGACCCGCGAGGAGAGCGTGGTGGCTGCCCAGAGGGGCATGGCGCAGCGTCCTTCGCGCATCAAGGTGCTCAACGAGCTGGAGGTGCCCGTGCTCTTCATCTTTGGCCGCAACGACAAACGCATCCCTATCGAGAAGGCCGTGGCGCAGACGCTCGATGTGCGTCATGCCGAGATTTTGATACTCGACGGCGTGGCTCACATGTCGCATATCGAGGACCGCGACTATGTGCGTCCGAGGCTTCAAAACTTCGTCAACACATGCTATTTGTAGGGTAGGAAAGGCCCTTTTTGAGGGTAAAATAATAAAATATTGAAATACAATAAATTAACAGGTAAACGCATTTATTTAATAAAAAAAATTTTTTTAAATCAAATATTTGTCGTACATTTGTTATCTCAAAGTAAATACAATTGTTTAATACAAAACATTCAATATCATGAAAGTAAATGAAATTATGGCTAACCTGGAAGCCAAACATCCGGGCGAAAATGAGTACTTACAGGCCGTTCGCGAGGTCTTAGAGACCATCGAAGAAGAATATAACAAACACCCCGAATACGAGGCTGCTAAGATCGTCGAGCGCATCGTTGAGCCCGATCGTATCTTCAAATTCCGCGTTGTTTGGGTTGACGATAAGGGTCAGACCCAGGTGAACCTCGGTTATCGCGTGCAGTTCAACTCCGCTCTCGGTGCTTACAAGGGCGGTCTCCGTTTCCACCCCAAGGTGAACGAGTCCATGCTGAAGTTCCTCGGTTTCGAGCAGATCTTCAAGAACAGCCTCACCAACCTGCCTCTCGGCGGTGGTAAGGGCGGTGCTGATTTCGACCCCACTGGAAAGAGCGACGCTGAAATCATGCGCTTCTGCCAGGCCTTCATGTATGAACTCTGGCGCAACATCGGTGCCGATCAGGACAGCCCCGCTGGTGACGTAGGCGTTGGCGGCCGCGAAATTGGCTACCTCTATGGTGCTTACAAGAAACTCGCTCGCGAGCACAGCACTGGCGCTCTCACTGGTAAGAGCTACGGCTGGGGTGGTTCCCTCATGCGTCCCGAAGCTACCGGTTTCGGTGCTATCTACTATGTTGACCGCATGGTTAAGGAAAAGGGTGACACTCTGAAGGGCAAGAAGATCGCTCTCTCTGGCTTCGGTAACGTTGCTTGGGGTGCTGCTCAGAAGGCTACCGAGCTCGGCGCTCAGGTTGTCGCTATCTCCGGTCCCGACGGCGTCTGCGAAATCGCAGGTGGCATGGACAAAGAGATGTTCGACTACATGCTCGTCATGCGCGCTTCCAACCACAACAAGGTTGAGGAGATGGCTCAGAAATTCCCCGGCAAGGCTAAATTCACCGCTGGTAAGAAATCTTGGAGCGTGAAGTGCGACATCGCTTGCCCCAGCGCTTTCCAGAACGAGCTCAACGAAGCTGACGCTAAGGAACTTATCGCTAACGGCGTGAAGTACGTTGCTGAAATCTCCAACATGGGCTGCCAGGCTGACGCTATCCACGCTATCCAGGCTGCCGGTATCCCCTTCGGTCCTGGTAAGGCTGTCAACGCTGGTGGTGTTGCTACCTCCGGCCTCGAAATCTGCCAGAACGCTGGTCACATCAACTGGACCGCTGAAGAGGTTGACGCTAAGCTCTTCAAGATCATGAACGACATCTATGACATGTGCGTCCAGTATGGTAAGCAGGCTGACGGCACCATCAACTATGTTAAGGGTGCTAACGTCGCTGGCTTCATGCGTGTTGCTAACGCTATGATCGCTCAGGGCATCATCTAATCTTTAGATATTAGATAACAACAGAGGGGGCTTTGTGCATAAGGCCCCCTCTTTTTATAATAATGAAAAGACTTCGACATCTGCATCCCGCCGTAATGGTGGCAGTGGGCGGACTTCTGTTCGGCCTGATGGTGGTGCTGTGCCATCATCTCCTTCAGAACGAGAAGGTCTATGCCCTCGTGAGCAGCTGTGTGCCTACTTATCAGCGTGTAGATAACCCCGACGGCTCGTGGGCGGTCAGCAAAGTGCGCCAGCCCTTCACGGCACCTACCGACAGCAATATGCTCTCGTGGGATGCCGGTCATTACAACGACATCCGCCAGTACCTCTATTCGCCCGACAAGATGTGGGTGGGCTATTTCGCCTTCTTCCCGCTCTTCCCCTTGCTGTGGCGGCTGTCGCAGCTGGGGCCGATAGGCATCGCGGTGCTCAACTATCTGCTCTATTTAATTGGCTTGGCCGTTGTCGCTCTCATTTTCTGTAAAGACATTCCGCGTTGGAAGTTCTTGCTGATGATGTGCGCTCCCATGGTGGTTATCTATATGATACCCTATAGCGAGGCACTTTTCTTCATCACCATCGCGCTGGGGCTGTATGGCCTTGTCCGTCAGCGCTATTGGCTCTTCTTCGTGGGCTTCTTCTTGGCCTGCGCCACACGTGCGGCAGGCAATATTTTAGTCGTGGCGTTTGTCATCTCGGATGTGCTGATGGGACTGCGGAACAGAGACTCCTTCACCAAGGTGCTTCTCAACATCTTGCGTCATCTTGCGCCTATAGTGGCTGCCGTGCTGGCAGTGGTGGTGCTTCAGCATCTGAGAGGCGCCGAGCATTGGTTCGAATACGTCGTTGCCCAGCAGCAGTGGGGCAAAGGGCTGTCGTTGCCATCATGGCCTTTCACCGATTGGAGTGATGAGGGCGCGGCAGTGAGCCAGCCTCTGATCTTTATGCTCACCATGCCCGCCTTGCTATGGCTGGCTTTACAGCTGCGGTATGCCGTGAGGCGTGAGGACGTGGAGCCTGTCGATGACAGGTATCTGCTGCGGCTGCTGTCGGTGCTGTTCTTTGTGGGCAATGTGCTGCTGGCTCTGCTCACCCAGCATGGCTCATTCTTCTCTCAGGCCCGACTGCTTACATGCACCCCGTTCTTTGCGTTCTTGCTGGTAGATATGGCGGATGTGAAAAAGCCGAGCTGGTGGCAGATAGTGCTGCTGGCGGCTATGGCTGTGGCGGTCCTCATTGTGTGCTTTATGCCCTATCTTCATGGCCGTGCCGTGGCGGGCAGCTGGCTGGTCTTCCTCTTGGCGGCGTTGGTCTTCTTTGGCGACCGCCTCCCCGTCTGGCTGCGCTATTCCGTGCTGAGCGTTGTCGTGCTGCTGAATATCGGCTGGACGGCCTATCTCTTCAACTGTTTCCTCACCAACGGATATATTTTCACTTGATTTTGCGTGTAGTCGTGAAAAACTCTCAGCCTCAGATGCCCTCTGGGGCGTGTGGATAGAGATGTCTGTCCGACAATCTCGTATGGCATATCATCAAATTCATATTGATGGCTTGTGACTGAGCTGTGATGATGCTTGACGCAAGGATGCAGGTGCAGGCTCCCCTGTGGAACTCGCATGTGCCTTGATGTGAAACTTGTGGAGGCAAAAAAAGAGATGGTCGTTGAGAACCATCTCTTTTTACGAAAAAATAGGTATGAAAAAACGTTTTGGGTTTGTTTCTTTAGATGTCTTTTCGTCTTATACTGCGAGGCGAGGAATGCTTATTTCATTCTGGAGAGGGCCACGGCGGCGGGGTCGTAGCCGGCGGTAGCGGCCTTCTTGTACCATTCGCGGGCCTTCTTGGTGTCGGGCTTCACGCCGTCGGCGCCGTTCTCGAGGATGTTGCCGCAGTAGTACATGGCCAACACGTTGCCGGCTTCGGCGGCCTTGGTGAGCCATGTGAGGGCTTCGGCGGCGCTTTCCTCCACATAGATGCCGTTGAGGTAGCAGTTAGCCACGCACATATAGCCGCGGGTGTACTCGTGGTCGGCGGCATATTTATAGAGCTCGAAAGCCTTCTGCGAGTTGAGCACCACGCCGGTGCCCTGCTCGTAGCAGTAGCCGAGGTTGCAGTAGGCCTCGTAGCTGCCCATAGCCATGGCCTTCTCGTAGTAGAGGACGGCGTTCTTGAAGTCGCCCTGGGCCTCATAGACGTCGCCGAGCTCGTTGATGGCCTTGACAGACTCGTTGTCGGCGGCCTGTTCGAGCCAGTAGATGGCGGTGGTGGTGTCCACGCGGCAGCCGTAGCCGTTGAGGTGGCAGATGCCGAGGTTGTACATGGCGAGGACGTTGCCCATGCTGGCGGCGGTGTCGAGGTAGGCGCGGCCGAGCACTTCATCCTCGGGGCAGCCGTTGCCGGAGAGGTTGGCGATACCCAGCTGGAGGTATGCGCGTTCGTCGTGAGCCTGGTTGGCGATATTCTCATATATGGCGTAGGCGGCTCTGGGGTCGGGCTCTATGCCGATGCCGTTCTGCATGCAGGCGGCGAGGGCGAGGGATGATTCGATGTTGCCGCGGGTGGCGCCGGTGAAGAAATATTCCAATGCGTTGTTGAACTTTCCTTCGTTGAGGAGGAGGGAGCCGAGCACATAGCTGGCGTCGCCGCTGCCGTCCTGATGGCCTTTGAGGTAGTAGTAGAGGGCGCTGTCGCCGTTGGCTGTGAGGCCGCCGCGGCCGTAGTTATAGAAGTCGCCGAGGCGGTAGGAGGCGTTGCCGATGCCCATGCGTGAGGCGGCCATGAGGTAGGGGATGGCGGCCATGGTGTCGATGTCCACGCCGCAGCCTTCGAGGTAGGAGCGTCCCACATAGTAGGTGCCGATTTCCTCGCCGTTCTCATGAGCTTGGGTGTAGTAATTGAAAGCTTGAGACTTGTCGAGGGGGATGTACTTGCCGAGGCCGATACGGTAGAAGTCGCCGAGGAAGCACAAAGCTTCGCCGTGACCCTGCTCAGCAGCTTGGAGGAAATAGGATAGGCTTTTCGCCGTGTCGGCTTCCAAGCCGCCTTCTCCGGTCTCGTATGCGCAGCCCATTTTGAACAGGGCTGCAGCCACGCCTGCGTCAGCCACATAGCTGTAGCATTCCACGGCCTTCTTCATGTCGGCGGTATCCACGGCGATGCCTTTTTCGTAGCAGTAGCCGAGGCTGTAGATGGCTTCGAGGTTGTTCATGGCTGCCGACTGCTGGAGGTATTCGAAGCCCTTGGCCATGTCGGCCTCTGTGGCTTCGCCCTTCTTGTTCATGTAGCCGTCGGTGTAGAGTATGGCGAGGCGCCAGAGGGCGCCAGAGGTGGCGGCCTTCTCGTAGTACTGTGCGGCCTTCTTGTAATCGACCTTGTAGCCGTCGAGGCCTTGTTCGTATATCTGACCGAGGGTGGCGGAGGCGTACTTGCTGCCGGCTTTGTCGCCCTTGAAGAGGTATTCGTTGCATTTCTTGGACTCGCCCTGGCTCTCGTAGAGCATGCCCATCCAGTAGTAGCCGTCGGGCTGGCCGTTGTCGATCATCTCTTGGAAGCATTCGGCGGCGAGTTCGTTGTTGCCGTTGTTGGCATAGAGCTGGCCGAGTGTGGATAGGGCTGAGGTGTCGCCGTATTGGGCTGCGGCACGGTAGTATTTCACAGCCATAGGCATATCCTTATAGGCAGGATGTTCTTCGTAGATAGAGGCCAGCATCATGGCGCAGCGGGTGTCTTTGAACTGGTTCACGCCGCGGTTGAGCCATTCGATGGCCTCGCTCACATTGGTGTCGCCCAGTTCGCCGCTCATATACATCGAGGCGATAGTCCAGCAGGCATAGCCGCCGTAGCTCTTCTGTGCGTCGTCGTTGTTGCCGACCTTGCGGTAGTAGTGGTATGCGGTGGTGGTGACCTCCTTGGCGCGGTAGAAGTCGCCCAGCACAACCTGGCAGGGCTCCATGCCTTTAGCGTCGCCGTCGAGCCAGATGCGCATAGCCTTGGCGCTATCGCGGAGGGCTGCGCTGTCGGGATACATGTAGTAGCTGCCTGCCATCATCTGGGTGTAGGGAAGGTTGTGGTATTTGTTGATGAGGTTGTAGAGGATTTCCTGAGCCATGGCTTCGTCCATGACGACGCCTTTGCCTGTCCAGTGCATCTCGGCGATGCCTGGCACGGCATTGGGGTCGCCCCATTTCTTGCCTTCGTCATACCATTTGCGGGCCTGCTTGGTGTCGCCAGCGGAGAGGTAGTGGTCGCCGATAATAGCGGCGGCATCATGTTCGCCCAGCTTGTAGGCTTTCTGCAGGTAGCTGATGCCCTTCTTGACGTCCTTTTTCAGACCGAGGTCGCCGTAGTAGTAGCCGAGGCCCAAGTCGTAGTAGGCCCAGCCGGAGCCTTTCTTGCAGGCTTTCTCAAAGAGTTCGAGTGCCTTGGCGGTGTCGGCCTTCACGCCGTAACCGCTCTCATAGGCTATAGCCAGCGCGGCGATGCCGTTGGGCAGGCCTTTGTCGGCCCATTCCTGACGGATGGCGAGGTATCGAGCGGTGTCCTTAGGCAGGAGTGTGCCGCGGAGGTAGTACTTGGAGAGGCGTATCCAGCATTCGCCGTCGCCGAGGTCGGCACCCTTCTGGAACCACTTCAGTGCGAGGGTGGAGTCGAGCGGCACGCCGGCGCCGTTTTCATAGCATTCGCCGAGGGTGACGATGGCGGCGCAGTCGCCTTTTTCGGCTTTCTGAATCATTTTTTTGTCGGCCTGGGCTTGCACCATCACGGGCAGCAGGACCAGCAGGATAACGAGTAACTTTGTCTTCATATATCTGTATTTTATTAATTTCACATAGTATTATTAGAGGGTGCAAAGATACGCAAAAAATCTCACATATTGCAATTATTGGCTCATTTTTGTGCTAATAGTGTGATTTCTATTGCAATAAAAATGCTTCAATTAGCGCTCCGCTTCGCTGTTGAAAGTCCAGAGGACTTTCTTCATGCAGTTTCTTGCGGCTGTGGGCGTGCTGTGCTGTTGGCTATTCCACCACTATTTCGTCGGTGAAGAGATAGCTGTCGCAGCCAGGCGCGGAGTGCCATGCGGGGAGCTTGCCGGGGTTCTTGGCCACCACGCGCAGGTGGCGTGTGCGGAGGTGGAGGTTGTGGATGGCGTCGGTGTGTATGATGGTGCCGCTGGCGCGGAAGTCGGGCGTGAAGCTCTCGGTGCGTTCCAGTTTCCACTCCTTGCCGTCGGCAGAGCTATAGACCTCGATGGTCTGGGGTGCGAGGATCCAGTTCTGGGTGTTCTGGAGGAAGCGGATGGTGATGTCGTTCACCTCGCTCTTGCTGCCGAGGTCGAAAGCCACATCCACATCCTTGCCCCAGTAGCCCTGCCAGTGGCCGTCGTTGTAGGCCTCGTCGCTGCCGAGGATGCCGTCGGCGAGGGCGTTGCTGCCGCCGCCGCTGTAGGCGGGGTTGTAGTCGCTGTAGGCGTTGGCAATGGAGGCTATGTTGCTGATGCCCTTGTGGAACATCAGGTACTGCTCGCTATACACGGGCTCGTCCCACTTGTTGTAGCTCACAGCCTTCACTATGCAGCTGCGGCCGATGGTGAAGGGACGCTTGTAGAGGTTGGCGCCCGTGGTGGGCTTGCGGCCATCGACGGTGAAGTATATGGGGCGGTCGTTGAAGAGGGTCTGCAGGGTGACGTACATCTTGCGGTCCTTGTATTCGTTGGTGATAAAGATCTTCTGGCGTGCCTCCAGCACCTCGCGGCCCAGGGCGTCGTAGCGTTCGCATATCACGTCGCGGGTATAGTCTGTGCTCTCCTCGTCCCAGAGGCGGAGGTATTCGCATTTGAGGCTGTGGAGGTCTTGGAAGTATCTGCGGCTCAGGTTCTGCACCTCGAGCTTGAGGGCGTAGAGGTCGGCGGGCTTGGCGTTCATGGCACGGTAGAGGAGCACGCGCAGACGGCATTTCTCAGCCGTGCAGAGGATGCGGTGGCAGGCGTAGGCGAAATGGGGCACGGCGCTGCTGTCGATGTCGCGCAGCACGCCCTTCACCACGGCCTCCACGCTGTCGCAGCGCTGCATCATGGCGTCATCCACGTTGGCGGGGAAGAAGTCGAGGAGGGGCTGGCGCAGGGCGGCGGTGTTGAACCAGTCGGCAACCCACTTGTTGCTGTTCAGGTCGCCCACGCGGTAGATCATCTGGGTGATGGAGGGCGCCGAGGTCAGCTCGCGGTTCTTGATGCGTGTGAGGCGGTCGTAGTTCTCGTTGAAGACTTTTTCTCTGCGGGCCATCTCCTCGCGGGCCTGTTGTGGATCGGTGCTGACGATGGGGTGCCATGCCATCTCGGCGCCCCATGCCATAGCGTGCCAGCAGTCGCCGAAGAGGCTCTCGCCGCTGTCGTCCCAGGCGGTGTTCATGAGGCCGCGTGCGCCAGCCTTGTAGCCGTCGCGTGCCAGGTAGGCAATATTCTGCATATAGTTGCGCACCTGCGGGGTGCTGCTCCAGTGGCTCACACCCGGGGCCACCCAGAAGGCGTTGCCCTGCTGGTGGCGTATCTTCTCGAAGGGGGCAATCATGTCGGCATAGCTCTCCTTGGCGCCGTAGCTCCAGATGATATACTGCATCTCCTTGGGCAGCTTTCGCAGCATGGAGGTGTCCTTTGCCACGATGTCGCCCCACATCAGCACCTCCATCTTCTTGCCGTCGTCATGAGCCTCGTCGTAGGCCTGCTGCACCATCTCATAGACTCTGTTGATATGCTGGCAGTATATGTCGTCGGCGTTGCGCTGCGCCACATAGTCGCGTGCGCGGCCGCTGCCGAGGCCCTCGGTCTCGTCGCAGTTGATGTTGAAGAAGCGGCTGCTGTAGTAGGCCTCCACGGCGTTCTCAATCTGGTTGCGCAGATAGGTGTAGGTCTCCTCCTTGCCGGGGTTCACATTGTCCCAGCCGTCCATCATGTACTGGTAGAAGGGTATCTTCAGCGTCTCCTCAAAGTGGGCGAAGAGCTGCAGGTTGGCCATCATGTAGGGGTCGTTGGCATATTCGAGGCCTATGCCGCTCACAGCCGACACGTCGGGGTAGAGGTCGTTATAGAGCGTGTGCTCCGTGTAGTAGTTGCCGAAATTCATCTTGTAGAAGTCGCAGAACGTGCGCGTCTTCTTGCGGAAGGTGCGGTTGGGTATGGGGCCGCGGCTGATGTCGTCCAGCCATCCGCGGTACTCGTATGCGGGCCAGTCGGTGATGGTCATGCAGGGGATGCTGCCCCTGTAGATGAGGCGCAGCTGGTCGAGGGTGCGCATGGCGTAGTCCCAGCCCTCGTTGCTCACATACCACACGGTGATGCCCTCGGGCGCCACCTCCAGGCGGTAGGCCTGACGCTGGTTCTGGGCCCCCTCGATGGCCGACACGAAGATGCGTGTCGGTGCCGTCTTGTTGTCGACAAAGGTGCCGCTGCCCATCACCACCTGCTGCGGTGTGGGAATCACTCCGATGTTCACAATACCGTTCTGAGCCGTCGATGCGAGGCTCATCAGAATCATGGCGATGAATGCTATCTTTTTCATAGTGATGCAGTATATCTATGTTGTAGTTTTCAGTAATAAAAATGCAAAAATACAAAAAAAAATCGTATTTTTGCATTTTCAAACGCAACAAATCTTCCACGACTCTAATAATCACAAGAATATACCATTACGAATGATACTCCCCAGCTCCGAAACCTCGCGCCTCTGTCCGCATCCCCATCACAAAATGCGCCGCGGCCCGCGGCTCCTCCTCCGACGACTGGGAACGACACGAAAAAAGTTTGCAACATGAATAACGATACCAAGAAAATCCTCTTCATCTGCCACGGCAACATCTGCCGCAGCGTCACTGCCGAGTTCCTCTTCCGCCACCTTGCCGAGCAGGCGGGTGTCGCGCACCGCTTCGAGATAGACTCCGCCGCCACCTCGCGCGAGGAGATCGGCAACCCCATCTACCCCATGGCCCTCGCCACCCTCGAAGCCCACGGCATCCATGGCGCACGCCACAGCGCACGGCAGGTCACCCGTGCCGACTACGACCACTACGACCTCCTCGTCCTCATGGACGAAGAGAACCGCCACGGCCTCCGCCGCATCCTCCCCGACGACCCTCAGGGCAAGGTCTCCCTCCTCCTCGACCACACCGACCCCTCCGACGCGGCACACCATGCCCGAGACGTCGCCGACCCCTGGTACACCCGCAACTTCGAGCAAGCCTGGGACGACATCTCCCGCGGCTGCCAAGCCCTCCTCCAAGCCCTCCTCTGACCCCTCCGAGCCCAGCCCCCTCACATAAAAAGGAGGCAGACGGAGGTCTGCCCACTCTGCGCTGCTGTGCCAGAGCCGCCATGTATTTAATGCCATCTCGGCTGTGGTGTGTATGAAAAACTATCCCATGTACAATGTACAATTCGGGCGGCGCTAGTCTTGCGGAAATTGGCAGCGCCAAGTCTCGCTGTTGGGTGTCCATATAGAAGAGGAGACTGCCGCACAACGTTTTTTACGCCAATGAGGTGGCATCAAGCCACCCCATTGAAATCTGCACATTCCACATAGGGAGCGATGTTTATTAAAAATCCTTGTGAACAAAGTGAAGAACAACCATGTGAAAAGTGAGCATTTCGACAGCTTGACCTCTGGCAACACGCGTAGCTATCAAATATATCATGATGAATGTCAAGTATATGTAATCACCTCTTAAAAATAAGCAAAAAAATATGTTATAAATGAGAAAAATTGTGTAATTTTGCAACACGGATACGAGAATGTTTTGTGAACATTCGAGCAGCATGATGGCAGATAGAGCCAAAGGTGCTGGCCGTTCCCCTTGTGGCAACAGCTTATGCTGGCGGAGGCACGCTTGTACGCTATGGCGGGCTTAGTGTCAACCACAAAGGTTCATCTTGAAGGAAACAAGGCATTTCATTTTTTCATTTTGCTTTTTTTTCTGTTTTTGCTCTGCATGGTTTTTGCATAAGGCGCGAGAAAAATATAT
>JAKSML010000046.1 GCA_024400665.1 Bacteroidales bacterium | reverse complement strand
CTGTGGCTTTCTATGACACCGTCACGCTGACGCAGTACGACACTGTTACGCTGACTTTGCGCGACACGGCTTTCGCATGGGTGCACGACACTGTCTTCACTCCCGTCCACGACACGACGGTCCTCACGCTTTGGGATACGGCTTTCGTATGGGTGCATGACACGACGACGGTGACTTTGTATGACACGGTTGTGAACACGCTGTTCGACACGGTCTATACGACCTTGCACGACACGACTTTGGTGACCCTGTATGACACCATCTTCAGCGAGGTGCACGACACGACCTTTGTGCCTTTCTATGACACTATCTTTAGCGAGGTGCACGACACGACTTTCGTGACCTTGTATGACACCATCTTCAGCGAGGTGCACGACACGACGGTCGTGACTTTGTATGACACGATTATCAACACGCTCTACGACACGACTTTCGTGACGAACTACGACACTGTCTATACGACGCTTTACGACACGATTGTCAATACTGTTTACGATACCATCATTCGCGACATCGACTATCATTCGCTGGTGGTGGTGACTTCCGACATGGAGCGCGGCGTGGCGGCTGGCTCGGGCAGCTTCCCCGAGGGCTGCGAGGTTGAGATTGCCGCCATCCCGTTGGCAGGCTACCATTTTTCGCACTGGAATGACGGCAGCACCGAAAATCCCCGCAAGGTCGCCGTTGAGCAGAATCTGATGTATGTTGCTAACTTCTCCGAGGATGTGTCCATCGACAATGTCACGGGCCGCGAATACACCGTCACCGCTCACGATGGCTTCATCGTGGTGAACGGCGCTGAGGGCCAGCGTGTGCGCGTCTTCGACAGCGTGGGCCGCCTGCTCCTCACTGACGACAGCCATGCCGACGTGAAGCGCGTCAGCGTCTCCGCCGCCGGCACCTACCTCGTGCAGGTTGGCAGCAACCCCGCACAGAAGGTTGCTTACGTCCGATAGATTAAAGATTAGAAGATGGGAAGATATGAAGATGGGAAGACATTCCTTCCAATCTCCACCAGATTTCCCAATCTAATGTTTCGTGAATATCACCAAGATAAAAGGCTGTGGATTGGCTCCGCAGCCTTTTTTTTCACTTCATGAAGAAAATAGTTTTCATTATGTGAAAAAAAAGTTGTATTTTTGCATCCCGAATTGTTTTTGCATAATAATAGTAACTAATAGATTTATAACATGAAAAAGTTTATCCTTACGCTTACCATGGCTCTGCTGGTTCTGGCTCCTGCCGCCAGCCGTGCCGACGAGGGTATGTGGCTCCTCTCGCTCATCGGCAAGAACTACGCCGACATGCAGAAGGCTGGCTTGAAGCTCACCCCCGAAGACATCTACAGTATCAACCAGAGCTGCTTGAAAGACGCCATCGTCGGCCTCGGCAACGAAGGCCGCCCCTTCTGGCATTTCTGCACCGGCGAGATCATCAGCAACCGCGGCCTGATTTCCACCAACCACCACTGCGGCTACGGCAAGCTGCAGGAACACTCCACTGTGGAGCACGACTATCTCCGCGACGGCTTCTGGGCCTACAACATGTCGCAGGAACTGCCTAACCCCGGCCTCACCGCCTCCATCCTCGTGCGCATGGAAGATGTCACCAGCCGCGTGCTGGAATGCCTGAGCGACGACATGAGCGAGGCTGACCGCGCCAAGGCTGTGCGCAACGTCAGCGACCGCATCGCCAAGGAGGCTACCGCCGGCACCGACTATGAGGCCACAGTGAAGCCTATGTTCGACGGCAACCAGTATTTCCTCTTCGTCCATATCATCTACAAGGATGTCCGCCTCGTGGGCGCACCTCCTTCGTCAATGGGCAAGTTCGGCGGCGACACCGACAACTGGTCTTGGCCCCGCCACACCTGCGACTTCTCCATGTTCCGCATCTACACCGCTCCCGACGGCAAGCCCGCTGCCTACGCTAAGGAGAACATCCCCCTCAAGCCTAAGCACCACCTCCCCGTGAGCGCCCGCGAACTGAACGATGGCGACTACGCTATGGTCATGGGCTTCCCCGGCACCACCACCCACTTCCTCACTTCCTACGGCCTCGAAGAGACCATGAATGTGCAGAACAAGCTCCGCTATGAGCTCCGCACCGTGAAGATCAACATCCTCCGCGAATATATGAACAGCGACCAGGCTCTCAAGATTAAGTACGCCTCCAAGTATGCCAGCTGCTCCAACTACTGGAAATACAGCCACGAGCAGAATATCGCCCTCAAGAAGCTCAACACCATGGCTGTGAAGAAGGAAATTGAGAAGGAGTACTACGACTGGGCTCTCGACAAGGATCCTAAGTACCGCCAGGCTCTCGGCCTCATCGAGAAGAGCTATGCTGAACGTCGCGACCTCCAGGAGGCTGTGACCTATCTCGACGAAGGTCTGCTCGAAGGCCCCGAGATGCTGTATCAGAGCATCCTCTTCGGCCGTCAGATCCAGGCCATCTGCAACGCAGAAAGCCAGGACGAGCGCGATGCCATGATTGCCGAGCTCCGCGAGGATGCCGCCAAGTTCTACAAGGACTATGACGAGAATGTGGAACGCTCTGTGATGGCCGCCATGATGGAATACACCTATCGCAACATGAAGATTGAGTACGCTCCCGACTGCCTGAAGAACGCCGACCGCAAGTTCAAGGGCAACTTCGAGGCTCTCGTCAACCGCATCTTCTCTCAGTCCATCTTCGCTAACGAGAACACCTTTATGGAGTTCCTCAAAGACCCCAACATGAAGCAGCTGCAGCGCGACGAGATGTACAAGTACGGCTCCGAGATTCTCGACAAATACCGCGAGGTCTATATGGCTGTGCCTCGTGAGAGCCGCGACAACCTCACCCGCGGCACCCGCGACTTCGTTGACGGCATCCTCCAAATCAACGCAGGCCGCAAGCTCATGTCGCCCGATGCCAACAGCACCATTCGTCTCACTTACGGTAACGTGAAGGCTTACGAGCCCCGCGATGGTGTGAGCTATCATTTCTACACCACCCTCGAAGGCGTGATGCAGAAGGAAGACCCCAACAGCACTGAGTTCATCGTTCCTCAGCGTCTGAAGGATCTCTATGCTGCTAAGGATTACGGCACCTACGCCAACAAGAACGGCGAGCTGCCCACCTGCTTCATCACCAACAACGACATCACCGGCGGCAACAGCGGCTCGCCCGTTATTGACGCTCACGGCAACCTCATCGGCTTGGCCTTCGACGGCAACGGAGAGGCTATGTCGGGCGATATCGACTTCGAAGAGAACCTGCAGCGCTGCATCTGCCTCGACAGCCGCTACATGCTCTTTGTCATCGACAAATATGCCAACGCTCAGAACCTCATCGCTGAGATGGACATCGTTCGATAAAAAACATCCTTTTTCATAAAAGGCGGGCAGGTGTCACAACCTGTCCGTTTTTTTATGTGATGACTTTTGGGTGTGAAAGTGACGGCTTAGGGAAGGATGCAGTCGGACGATGGAAGACTGCATGCTGTTTCATTAATCCCCTATCGGTCATTAGGACGCTCGTGCCGTTATGCCGCTATATGGTGGCAAAGTGCATTCCGCATCCTTCATTCATTTGATGAGCTGTAATAGCCTTAAATAAAAAAACGAACAAACCGTGGGTTTGTCCGTTTTTTTCCAATACATCCAGAATGATGATTAGATAAGGCCTGTGCTGGGGCGGAATTTTGCAACTTTTCGGGCTGCAATCTTAACGATTTTGCCGTTCTTAGGGTTACGGCCAACGCGCTCTCCGCGCTCAACAACACTGAAGGTACCGAATCCTACCAACGAAATTCTTTCGCCTTTTGCAAGCTGATCTTTGACAACATCGACGTATGCATTCAAAGCTTTGGCTGCATCGACTTTGGTAATACCACCTTTTTTTGCCATTTCGGCAATCAATTCGGTCTTGTTCATAGTGATTTTTTTAGGGGGTTATTTAATTTTTTAACGAGTGCAAATTTATACTTTTTTTTTGTAAAAAAACAATTTTGGTGGCATAAAATTATGTTAAAATTTATTATTGATTTTTTATTGCACTAATTTCCAGTCTGTTGTGTCATATCCGCGGAGGAACTCTTTTATAGAAATTTTCTTTTTTCCGCTTAACTGGAGCGTCAAAATATGGATGTAACCACCCCTTATTCCTACTTTTTGCACATTTTTGCGGTCAGTTATTAGCTCGCCGAAGAGGGATTTATCGGAGGGCTCGAAGGCCACTTCGAATACTTTGAATTGCTGCATGGCTCCTTTGGCATCCTGCATCTGCATGGTGGCGGCAGGGTAGGGGGCAAGGCCGCGGACAAAATCAACGATGCGCTCGCCGGGCAGGGTCCAGTCGATGGCGCAGTCGGGTTTGAAGATTTTGGGCGCGGGGTGCAGTTCGGTGGTCTGCTGCTGCGGCTTGGGTTTGAGAGTGCCGTCGGTGAGGCCCTGTAGAGTCTGCACAACGAGGTGACTGCCGATGGCTGCCAGACGGTCGTGGAGGCTTTCGACGTTGTCGTCGGGAGTGATAGGTGTGCGTTCCTGCATGAGTATGCCGCCCTCGTCGATATGTTCGTTGAGCATAAAGGTGGTCACGCCGGTCTCTTTCTCGCCGTTGATGATTGCCCAGTTGATGGGTGCGGCGCCGCGGTACTGGGGCAGGATCGAGGCATGGAGGTTGAATGTTCCCATTGGGGGCATGGCCCAGACGCTCTGCGGCAGCATACGGAACGCCACAACGACGAAGATGTCGGCCTGGCAGGCGCGCAGCTGCTCTTGAAATTCAGGGTCGCGTAGTTTCTCGGGCTGGAGGAGCGGCAGATTGTGGTCGAGAGCGTATTGTTTGACAGGCGAGAATGTCACCTTCAGTCCGCGGCCAGTCTGACGGTCGGGCACGGTGACAACGCTGACGACCTCGTGGCCTGCTGTGATGATGGCATCCAGTGAGGCTACGGCGAAGTCGGGGGTTCCCATAAAGACTATTTTCATGTATCTGGAGATTTGGAGGTTTGAAGATTCGGAGATTTGAAGGGGTAGGAGGGGATAGGGTATTTGAAGGTTCGGAGATTTGAAGGGCTGTCCATCGAATAGGCCAGGCTCTCTTAGCTCTTAATTAAATGTCTTAATTCTCAATTTTCTAAAGGTTACTATAATGTGATGCTATCGGACTCGCACACGGTCGCCAGTCTTCAGCTTTTTGTAGTTCTCGTTCAGCTGTTTGAGCTTCTCGACGGTGGTATAGTTCCGTTTGGCAAAGTCCTCCATGCTCTCGCCTTTCTTGAGCGTGGCATAGATAGGCTTGCTAGGCTGCTTGGGCTTGGCAGCCTCTTCGGGCACGATGCTCTTGTCGGCCTTATAGACTTGGACATCATGCTTGGAAGGCTTGCGGATGCCGAAGTATGTCTTGTCAAGGTAGAGCCGACGGGTGCGGAGCGAGTAGTTGGAGAAGTCGAGGATCCATTCCGGGTCGAAAGGCTCGTACTGGAAGCGTACCTCGAAGTGGAGGTGCGGGCCGGTGGAGTGGCCTGTGCTGCCGCCAAGCCCTATGACCTGGCCTGCCGCGACAATCTGCATAGGCTTCACATTGATTTTTGAGAGATGCCCATAGACGGTCTCGAGGCCGTTGTAGTGGCGTATGACGATGAGGTTGCCGTAGCCGCCCATGGAGCGTGCTATGCGCACCACGCCGTTGAAGGCGGCATGCACGGGCTCGCCCGTCTTGAGGCGGATATCCACGCCGCGGTGCGGGCGTTCCCAGCGCCAGCCGTAGGGCGAAGTGATGATATTCTTGACCGGGAAGCAGAACTTCTCATTATCTTTGAGCAGCTGGATAGAGACCTCGTCGGGCAGCGAGTCCATCGAGAAGTTGACGAGGCGGACATGGGCGCCAGACAGGTTTTTGCCGTACCATAAAGACGATGGTGGCGGGAGCGTGGCGTTGTACATCACGTTGATAAGCTCGTCGCCGCTCGCCAGCATAGTGTCGATGTGGTTAGGCTCGGCTTCAGCCTCGTGCTCCTCTATGGCCTCCTGGCCGTGCAAGGACGTGGCGCTCTTGCCGTTCTTGCCGTTTGCCTTGGCATGCTCTGCCTGCTTGGCCTGGCGCTCCTTTGCCTTGCCTTCGCGAATCTGCGCCTTGATGAGGGAGTCAAAATAGCTCTCTTTCTGTGGCTCTTGTGCTGTGACGCTCCCCGAGAGGAGGGTGACGACGAGGAATATAACGATCTTGAGACTGCGGCGCAGACGTGCCACGGGGATGCCCATCATCTCGCGATATTTCGCAATGGTGCGGCGTGCCACGGGGAAGCCTTTGGCGGTGAGATGCTGCGACAGCTCGTCATCGCTGAGCGGGTGCTGCTTGTCCTCGTTGTCGATAGCGGTCTGCAGTGCCTGGCGCACAACCTCGGTGGCCATCTCGTCGCCCTCGTCGTTGCGTATGGCTTGCGAGAAGCAGCTCTTCAGCGAGATAGTGCCGAAGTCGGTCTGCACAAACTTGTTGTTCACAACCCTCGACACCGTGGAGATGTCATAGCCCGTCTCCTCCGCCACGTCCTTCTGCAATAGCGGCACGAGGTCGGCGGGATTGCCCGTGAGGAAATAGCGGTGCTGCCGGCGGAAGATGACCTGCATCACCCGTTGCATAGTAGTGTGGCGCTGCTGGAGGGTGGCAACAAGGAGGTCGGCGCTCTCAGTCTTGTCACGCAGGAAGTCTATCGTCTCGCGTTCAGAGGCAGAGGGCTTGGCTTGCGCCGAAAGTTCCTGCAGCATCTCCTGATAGTAAGCGTTGAACTGCAGCTGGGGAAGCTGCCCGTCGTTGAGCGCGAGCGTGAGCTGGTCGTCGTGGCGCGTGATGATGAAGTCCGGGACGATATAGTGGGCATGGTCGCTCTCGCTCTCGCCCTCGCCCGGCTTGGGGTTAAGGTGCTGGATGCAGTGTATGGCCTGCTGCATCAAGGCCTCGTCTATTTCGAGAGTCTCAAGAATCCGCGCGTAGTTGTGCTTCACAAAGAGGTCGAAGCACTCCTGCACAATGCGCAGCGCTGTCTGCGTCGCCTCATCCTGCTCTTCTGTGCGCTGCAGCTGTATAGCGAGGCACTCCTGCAAAGAACGTGCCGCTATGCCTGCGGGTTCGAGCTGCTGGATGACCCCGAGCACCTCAAGCACCTCGTCGGGCGACACCTCTATGCCCTGCGTGAAAGCCATATCGTTAGCAATTAGCACAATGTCGCGTCCTATATAGCCCGCATCATCCAGGCTGCCGATAAGCTCCTGCGCTATCAGCAGCTGCCTCTCGTCCAGGCTCCTCATCGAAAGCTGCTCCATAAGGTGGTCGCCGAAAGAGCCCTCGGCGGCATACACAACCTCCCTTGGACCCTCATTCTTGTCGCGCTCCAGGCGCTCGCGATAGCTGTAGTCATCATCCGCCACGGCATCATCGAGCATCTCCTCGTTGGCGTTATCATTTGGCAGAGCCTCCATCATGGCAGAGCTCTCAGGCGTTATGTCAAGGACGGGGTTCTTCTCCACCTCCTCCTTCATGCGTTGCTCCAGCGTGGTAACGGGCAGCTGCAACAGCTGCATAAGCAGCAGCTGCTGCGGCGACAGCTTCTGCTGCATCCTCATCGTCTGGTGTTGTCCGTTCTTCATAGTATCAGATAGTTTGATAAGCAGTGCTCAGTGCGAAACTGAAAAATATCCATTATTAGTGAATAGCGAATAAGAAAGCCCCCTCATTAGTCAACCCACACCTCACCTTTCACCCTTCACTATTCACAATTCACAACCATATAACTCCAGAATCCAGAAAATATTATCATCCCCCACTAAATATTCATCCTCAATCATTCCACTCATCCA
>JAKSML010000045.1 GCA_024400665.1 Bacteroidales bacterium | reverse complement strand
GCATCACCGGCGAGAACGTCAACATGGTCAAGAAGCTGATCGTGAAGTAAAGCTTACTCTCTGGGGGATGAAGAAAGTCCAGTGGACTTTCGATAGCGAAGCGGAGAACAGTTTTTTCCCCCCCCAGTAACTCTACTCTCAGCCATGGCTGCCCACCCCCGGGCGGCCATGGCTTTTTTCTTGGTCTGAAAAGAGCCTCTCTTTTGCCCGAATTTAACATTTCAGAAGGGAGTGAGTAAGAAGTGAGTAAGAACAAGGACACAGAAATGTTAAAAAAATCCATGTCGTTTTCGATGCTGTATTTCGGCTATTAATGCCGATTGCCGACATTAATTTTCCCGTAGGGACAATATTTTTTTTGCTTCTGCGTTACCTCTTCAATTCATGAGGCCATCCCTTGTCCTCACTGTTCTCAAACTGATAATAGATACATAATGTATATGAAGAAACTTGTCAATATGGTCTTTCACAGAGTGCCCTTGGCGCTCTTCGTATTGCTGCTCGCTTTGCCCATGAGCAACAACGCCTACGCCCAAAGCCGCCCCACAAAGTCGAAGGTGGTCTTTGATGTCGATTCCTTGCCCTCGCAGCTGCTCACCTTCCTCAACGGCGGCTCAAAGGATTCGGAACGACTCAAGTCTGACGCCAAGCTGGTCGAGGACTTCACGGCTGTATATAACGGCTTGGACGGCAAGCATCGCCAGCAGGTTGTCGATCTCTATGCCGCAGCCCGCAAAACGAAGCTCGACCCCGTGCCCGACTATGTCAACCTCACCAAAACCCTGATGGCATATAGCTCCGCTAAGGTCTCTTCCACCATCTTCGATGAATGGCTCGCAGCCACCACGGCCATCATGTCCCTCACCGCCAAGACCAAGGAGATTGAGGGCTTCATCCAGTTTACGGCAAATCTGTTGGAAGATAGGACTATCTATAAGTCCCGCACCTCGATATGGCGTGCTCAGCCCGGCGCTCGCTACTCCTTCGTCCCCATCAAAAACGATATCAAGACAGTGTTTAGCGGCACTGTCGATCTGACCTATATCTCTGGCACCTCGGCCAATGCAGACCAGAACACCATCTTCGGCACCACAGGCACCTATTTCTTCCTTGCCGAAGACTGGGAAGGCAAGGGCGGCACGCTGACGTGGGAACGCTGCGGCGTGTCGAGAAGCGTCTGCCATGCCGACTTGGAGGACTATACCGTGCCCGTGAAGCTGCCCAAGCTCTCGGCCGATTCTGTGACCTTTGTCAACACCAACTATTTCAAGACCCCCATCAAGGGCGTTGTGGAGGATGCCCTCTCCGTCAAGACAGAGCCCGACAAGTATAACTTCCCCAAGTTCCGCTCCTACCAGAAGGACTTCCGGCTGAAGGATGTGCTGCCCGGCGTCGATTTCGAGGGCAATTTCATGATGTATGGCCCGCGCTTTGTCACCAACGATGAGAAGAACCCCTCCTCGATGATCTTCTATCGCGGCGGCAAACGTTTCCTCGTGGTCAGCTCTACCCAGTTCTCCATCCTCCCGCACATGCTCACTTCCGAGCGCGCCGCGGTGAAAATGTATATCGGCGACGACTCTATCTGCAATGCCGGCGTCCTCGTGCGCTACACCACCAAGGACCAGCGCGTCAACATGCTCAATAATACCAAGCGTAACTACTACAGCCCCTATACCGACAGCTACCATCAGCTCGACATCTACTGCGAGTCTATCAACTGGATGATTGACAAGGATGAAGTCGAGTTCTGCATGGTGGCTCAGAACAACACGCAGACCTTCGTCACCTTCGAGTCCAACCGCTACTACTCCCAGAGCAAGGCACGCGAGGTGCAGGGCATCGACCAGATCAGCCCTGTCGTGCGCATGTATAAATATATGAAGGCGCACGATATGAAGCACGACTTCTCCCTCGTCTCCTTCCAGAAAGCCATCGGCATGGACGAAGGCCAGACTAAGCTCATGGTCCATGGCCTCTCTAAGGCAGGCCTCGTCTCCTTCGACGAAGGTACCAACCGCATCCACGTCCACGACAAGCTCATCGGCTTCTACAAGGCCATCGTCAAGCAGGAAGGCCACGACTACGACGCCCTCACCCTCCAGTCCGACACCAAGGAGAACAATGCCGAGCTCGACCTCGCCTCCCTCGACCTCCACGTCCACGGCATCAAGAAGTTCGTCGTAAGCGACAGCCAGCTCGTCGTCGTCAAGCCTTACGGCGGCGATATCACCGTCAAACGCAACCGCGACATCCTCTTCTCCGGCCATATCAACGTCGGCCGCTTCGAGATGAATGTCACCGATGCCTCTTTCTTCTATGACGACTTCCGCTTCGACCTCCCCCAGATCGACTCCCTCCGCTTCTACGTCACCAGCTTCTCCGACCCCGAGAAGCAGGTCATGGTCCGCACACCCCTCTACAGCCTCGTCGGCGACATACAGATCGACAAGCCCGATAACCACTGCGGCCTCAAGAAGAACAAAGACTACCCCATCTTCAACAGCGTCAAGCCCAGCTTCGTCTATTACGACCGTCCCTTTATCTTCAACGGCGTCTATGAACGCGACCGCTTCTACTATTCGCTCTATCCCTTCGTCATCAAGCAGCTCACCGACTTCCAGACCGACAGCCTCCAGTTCCTCGGCGCCCTTACTTCCGCTGGCATCTTCCCCGAGATTGAGGAACCGCTGAAGGTCCAGAAAGACTACTCGCTCGGCTTCATCTCCAAGACCCCAGGCAGCGGCCATCCCGCTTACGGCGGCAAGGGCACCTTCTACAATATCGTCGATCTGAGCTATCGCGGACTCCGTGGCGAGGGCAAGCTGGAATACCTCACCTCTGTGGCGCAGACCAACAAGTATCTCTTCATGCCCGACTCGATGATGGCGCAGACCGACACTTTCTATGTCAAGGAAGAGGACGACTTCCCCGATGCCCACAACGGCAGCACCCTCATCCGCTGGTATCCCTATCAGGATTCCATGACGGTGTCGCAGCTGCTCAACGGCACCCCCTTCCAGATGTACCATGGCGTCACCACCCTCGCTGGCCGCCTCACTCTCCAGCCTAAGGGCGCCACGGGCTACGGCACGGCAAAACTCTATGAGGGCACCCTCAAGTCGAAACGCTTTGAGATGCGCTCGCAGGAGATGGATGCCGCACAGACCGAGTTCACCCTCCGCTCTACTAAGTACGACAATGTCGCCTTCCAGGCTCAGAACATGCGCTCGCATGTCGATTATGAGGAGCATACGGGACAGTTCACCGCCAACGACTCGCTCCAGCGCACCCTGCTGCCCGCTCTGGGCTATGCCGCATGGGTCGATCAATACACATGGGATTGGGACCACAAGCAGCTGGCTCTCGACAACAGCAAGAGCATGGAGACGCAGGGCATGGAGGCCGTCACCCTCCGCGACCGCGCCAAACGCCTCAACCGTATGCCTGGCGCCCGCTTCGAGAGCACCGATCCTAAGCTGAAGAACATCCGCTTCTCCGCCATCAACAGCATGTATCAGTACGACAACCTCGAACTCTCCAACCACAACGTCTATGCCCTGCCTATCGCCGACGCGCTTATCGCTCCTTCGGGCGACAGCCTCCACATTTCTCAGGGCGGCCAGATGCAGCTCATCAAGGGCGGCCAGCTCCTCTTCCCGCGCGACAGCGCTTACCATCTCTTCTACAACTGCGACCTCATGGTGGCTAACGGACAGCAGTACGGTGGCAAGGGCATTATTGACTATATCGGCACCGATGAGAAGAAACAGCCTATCTATATGACCGAAATCGGCGTCAGCGACAGCGGCAGCGTCGCCAAGGGCATCATCGAGGATAAGGACAACTTCACCCTCTCTCAGGCCTTCGGCTTTGCCGGCAACGTCCGCATTGACGCTCGCCATCCCTTCTTCTTCTTTGATGGCGGCATCCGCCTGCTCCACAAGTGCGCTCCTGCCGCACAACTCGGACTCCTGGCCTACGCCAACTATCTCGACCCCGAGGACATCCGTGTCGAGGTGCCCGAACATCCCGTCGATTGGCATGGCGACCCCATCTCCGCCTCCCTCCGCCTCACCCAGACGGGTCTCAAGCCCATCTCCGCCTTCCTCACCAAGCAGATCTCCGGCATAGACCTCCTCAACAGCTACGGTCTCCTGCACTACGACGAAGGCTCGCAGACCTACACCATCACCTCTCAGGAACGTCTCGACGACCCCGAGTTTGTTGACCGCTACCTCAAGCTGAGCCTCGACGACTGCGTGGTAGAGGGCGAAGGCCCCATCGTCTTCGACACCAACCAGGGCCCCGCCAAGGTCAGAGCCTACGGCAATGTCTATTACGACCCGCAGAACGAGAGCAACTTCCGCATGAACACCGTCCTCGGCGTCACCTTCCCCATCGATAACGCCCTCCTCACCCAGATGGCCAAGCAGATTGAGGACGACCTCCGTCCTTCTCCCGCCGACCGCGACAACGACCTTCTCGACCGCGCACTCCTCTTCGACATGGGCGACCCCGATGGCGAGCTCGCCTTCCAGACCTATCGCAGCACGGGCGCCTTCGACAAACTCAACGGCTTCCTCGACAACACCATGCTCTTCGAGAACGTCCGCTGGGAGTACAACCCCACTCGCGGCTTCTACGCCTCCGGCACCTCGGCACTCTGCAACGTCGGCAAACAGCAGCTCCATGTCAACGTGCGCCTCAAGGCTCAGTACTTCAAGAAGGGCGCCGACACCTATCTGGTCCTCTACATCCAGGTGGCAAACGACCACTGGTACTACTTCAAGTATGAGCTCAACACGCAGCACCTGAGCATCACTAGCAGCGTGGGCGAATGGAACGACCGCCTCTTGAGCATCAAGAAGGACAAGCGCAAATCAGGCAACTTCGACTATTCTCTCACCAACTCTCGTACCGAAATCCAGCAGTTCCTCTCAGCCTTCACAGGCGAAGAACCCAGTTGGGACGATGACTCTGATGATGATGAATAACGTTGATTAATAATTGGTTAAAGGCACTCGCGATTGCGGGTGCCTTTTTGTTTTATGAATGTTGTATTACTCTTATTCTGTTGTATTGTAGCTTGTTATGTGCGTTTTATGTGATGTCTGTGCAACAAGTTCTCCTAAAAAACGCGAAATTTCAAGAAAAATAGGGTAGGGTAAGGCCATTTTGAGCCGCAGATAGCATATATTGAATAAAAAAAGTGAAAAAATATCTATGTGATAATCATTATGTTGATGCCAGTGTAGTGAAATATGACAAAAAATAATTTTGCCATATCGAAAAAAGTTCGTATCTTTGCACCCGCTTTCGAGAGATAGCAAGCCCAGGTGGTGGAATTGGTAGACACGCTACTTTGAGGGGGTAGTCGCCGTAGGGCGGTGCAAGTTCAAGTCTTGTCCTGGGCACAAAGAAAACAACTTAACGGTTGTTTTTTTTTACCACCAAGTTCCGAGAGAAAGGAACTCTACCAGATGCCCGGGTGGCGGAATTGGTAGACGCGCACGTTTCAGGTGCGTGTTCCGAAAGGAGTGCAGGTTCAAGTCCTGTTCCGGGCACCACAAAAAGAAGACCATAAAGGCCTTCTTTTTTTATGCCCAGAACAGTCCTTTTTGGTTTGAGGTTGCCGGCTTGCGCCGTCTCACCCAAATCCTGTTCGGGACACCAAATGTCTTAATTTGATCCATAATTGGCCATATTTTTCAAGAACTATGTTCTGCAAAATTGCAATGAAAATTGCCTATAATGGAAATTATCTGCCTAATTCAACGCAATAATTAGGCAGATAATTCGTTTATTAGGCAAATAATGGTTTGATTTCTTATTAATGGCCTATTAACTCCTTAAGATATGCATGAATTCGAATACATAAATAAGCCAGAGGAGCTGTTGACTCCTGAGGTGGTACAGATGCTTGGAACTTTGCGCGAATGTAGGGGTAGGCAGGATTTTTATGTTGAGGCTAAGGCTGATATGATGACTCAGCTGCTGGATGTGGCTAAGATTCAGAGTACGGGTGCTTCAAACCGCATTGAGGGTATCTATACAAGTGATGAGCGACTGAAGGAGCTGGTTCACGAAAAGTCGGAACCGAGAAACCGTAGCGAGGAGGAGATTGCCGGCTACAGGGAGGTGCTGTCTATCGTGCATGAGAACTACGAGTATATTACTCCTCATGTGAACACGATCTTGCAGATGCACAAAGAACTGTATGGCTTCAGCGGATTGGCTGTGGGTGGAAGGTTTAAGACCTCGGACAACATCATAGAAGAGATGTCTGCCGAGGGAGAACGCAAGGTTAGGTTTCTGCCTGTGCCGGCTTTTTTGTGCGAACAGGCTGTGGATGACCTTTGTCAGGCTTATCAGAGAGCCACAGACGAGGGGAGGCATGATCCTTTGTTACTAACGATGATGTTTGTGCTCGACTTCCTTTGCATCCATCCGTTCAGTGACGGCAATGGTCGCATGAGCCGATTGCTGACGCTCCTGTTGCTATACAGAAACGGATTCGTCGTGGGCAAATTCATCAGTGTGGAGATGCTGATTGAGAAGTCGAAGGAGCAGTATTATGAGACACTTCAGGAGAGCAGCATCGGGTGGCATGAGAATGAGAATACGTATCTTCCGTTCGTGCGTTATATGCTTGGTGTGCTGGTGAAGGCGTACCGCGAGTTAGAGGAGCGTGTGGAGCATCTGGCATACAGGAATCTGACGAAGGGAGAGCGTGTAAAGGAGATCATCGGTCGTCACCTGGGTAAGATTACGAAGCGAGAGATTCTGACCGAGGCTCCCGACATCAGTGAGGCTATGGTGGAGAAGGCTCTTGCCGGTCTGCTTGCCGAAGGCTTCATTGAGAAAGTGGGCAATGGTCGCGGAAGCGGGTATCGGGTTGTCGTCAAGGAATAGTTTCTGAAAATGGTTAGCAATCAGGTGGCAAGAGTCATGGTAAGCAAGAGTTTTTATGGATATTGAGCTATTTAGAGAAGAATCCTCTTTTTTGGTTTTGTTTGCGATAATGCGCCCTTTGGAAGAAACACTTGACAGTTTTTCCCAACTAGGGTGGTTTGATTCTGAGGGATGGACTATAAGAAGCGAAAACATTGATGCAAATACCAATATTCTGAAACTATTGGATTTGTCGGTATCTACGTATAATCAACCGGAAACCAACCTGATATGGGAGCCGCGAAATGCGCAAGGGACAACGATATTCCGCACTACATCAGAAGGCTGCCATTCTCCCTTGTTCAATCATTTGGCAAACATGGGCCTTGAATGCTATTTAATCAGAATATGCAATCACAAAGGCTATGTTGCATACGATTTCGAACGAAGAAAAGAAGACAGGAAGAGCGTGCGTTGCATCCAGTACATTCAAGACAGCCATAGGTCGGAATTTTATATATCAGGCACACCTCTACCGTTTGAGAATGAAGGTTATTATTCTCGGCGACTAAAAAAAGACCGAATAAACGCGGATATTATACTTGAGTATATGAATGCATTGGGATGGAATATGATTGATGATTGTTTCTGGGTAAGCGACAAACTAGGTTATTATGAAATTCGCGAATTTACAGGTGTTCAGTTACCAACCTGTTCAGCTCAACACAACCACCATAATTAGCGTTTTCTTCATAAATATCTATATGGTATAGTATTATGACTCCCCAGTCTTTTTTCGACCACTTCGACATCTCCTATATTTGTTGAAAAAGAGGTATTGAAACGGGAATAGAGGTTCTATCAACTCTACGAAAACTTACGAAATCTATGATAAACGTCGGGTCACGATTCCCAACCATTATATCCGTTTGGAAAGGAGTCTAATGGGAGCAGCCGGACTTGAAAAAATTGAGGTTGATGAGGTGGAATTGGTGCTTCCTTTGCCAGTAGGAGTGGCACTTTTACAATTACAATTGCTCATTTCTGCAATATGTGGTATTGCTATTTTTACAATTTACAATTTGGCTTGGACTTTTGTTTCGGCGCGTCTAAATAGGTCGGTTTGGGGAGAAGGGGCGGGACCGTGAGGGGCTGCGTTTGGGTGTGCTGTTGTGCTTTTTTTTAGGAGAGCGAGCATTTTTTTTTTGGTGAGCGTGCGTTTTTGAGAGGCAAATATGGGGACGATTGACGAAAAAAACGTAGTTTCACTTTTCCCCACACATTGAGCAAAGTGTGGGGTTAGACATACCAAAGAATCTTGGGGAGAGACACCCGAACGATTGTTCTTTCCCTAAATATAACAAATCCAAAACCGATTGGTGATATTTTTTGGATTTTTTATGGTAAAGGCGATTTGGTCAAATTGTCTGTTTTGAAGAAGAGAAGATGGATACGCAGGAAATTGCAATAAAATGAAAAATTATCACTAAATGTTCATTTTCGACAATATTTCCCCATTATTGCCGTTATACTAATTTAGTTACTAATTTTGGCAATTGTTATAATGCATATGGCAGAAAATAAAGACCTAAATCGATTAAAGGTTATTCTTGCAGAGAAGAAAAGGTCAAATCTTTGGCTTTCTAAGGAATTGGGATGTACTCCAACGACGGTATCCAAGTGGTGTACGAACACCTCTCAACCTCCTTTGGAAATGTTGATGAGGATATCTAAATTGCTCAATGTGGAACTCTCTGAGTTGGTTAGATTTGAAGAATTAGAAGAGCATGGATTCAATCAACGTTAGTGGAGATGGTTGTGTAAAATTGAACAAGATTATGTAATAAGCATAATTACTGAATAAAATACACCATCCTCTAGATACCGAAATCGAACAGTAAAGTTCTGCAACAAGAGAACATGCCAATAAATATGTTAGCAACAATGAATACAACGTCACAAGATATCAGTACGGCTGTTCAGGTCATTAAGTCAGCCATTCTGCAAAGCCAGATGAGGGCAGTAAAAGCTATCAACCAGGAACAATTGGCTTTGTACTATGGCATCGGCAGATACGTGTCCATGAACTCCAGAAAGGGATTCTGGGGACAAGGAGCCATCAAAAGCATAAGCGAGATGCTGAGACGCGAACTGCCGGGACTCAGAGGCTTCTCTGAGGCAAGCCTTAAAAAGATGCGTTTGTTCTATGAGGAATGGCAGATGATAGATGGTAATTCGTTCGTCGCAACGAACGAAATGGAAACGGATGGCAGCAAATCGCTCGTTCCAACGAACGAAATTGCTCATACGGAAATAGAAAAGACGCAATTCGTACTATCCGAAGATTTTCCTGTCATTTCGTTCATGAGTATTGGCTTTACATTGCATTATTCCATCATCAGCAAGGTCAAGGACATAGAAAAAAGCGAAGTACAACGAGATTGGCTATCGAAAGATTACCGACCAAGAGGTTTCTCAAAAATGGATGGACGATCATGCTGGAGCACCTGGATTCTTAAAAGGAAGTGAAATTGCAGAATATGCTTTGGCATCACATAGAAAGACAGGTAAGGCACTTGTTGCGGTTGACTTCAATGATAGGGAGTTGAAGAAGATGGACACTGGTCTTTGTGTTCACACATTTGTCTCTGACGATATGGACCATTATCTGAAGAACTTTACAGAATCGAACCATGTGATTTATTCTAATAAGAATACATACAAGGTCTTCAAAATTGTTGGGACTCCATTCTTAAGCATTGAACCACATGAGGGATATATGACCAGACGATTTGCTGCTCCAATCAAGAAACAATATCCAGATCCAAAGCAAAGAGACAAACAACATGAAGACTTCTGCTTGAACTTCAAACTTGAACCTGCGGAAGATTTTCCTCAACTGAGTCAAGAGAAGATAAACAAGAAGCCAGAAGACCTGAGTGTTTACGATTTTCATGTGGTGGATATTGAAAGTGTGAAATAGAATTCAATGAGTTTTAATAATAACAAGATATACAATGACTAAGGAAGAATTAGTTCAAAAGATGCTCTCAAAAAAAATCAATGGATTTGTGCGGTTCAAAGGGCGAAAAAATGCCCTGTTAAGGGTCGGAAGGGTGCTGTTTGGAGTCTCGGAAGGGGTCGGTTTGGGGTGCTTTCAGGGGCGTTTTTCGGGGGTTGGAGACAAAAATTGCTGAAAAGTAGTTTTCGAGTCGGAGAGGGTGGAAAATGGGGTGATTTGTGGTTATTCGTTTGTGTGTTAGTGTGTTATGTGTGTTTTTGGAGCGGGTGTATCTGGGGCTGTTTTGAGGGGTTTTTGAGGCGGAAAATGCCTTTTTCCCCATTTTTTTCGGCACTTTTTTGCCGCAAAAGCCGCGTTTCGGGCATGTAAAACAGGGGTAAAAAACAGGATTTGGGAGCATATCGGCGGGGGGGTGTACAATTGGCATTTTTCTATCTTATTGATATTCAGTAAAAGTTATTTGAATTGTACAATTGGCTTCACACCATGTTCTGGACACGAGCCTCCTCACGGACTCCGCCTCTGGCAGGAGGCCAGCACATGATGCGCAACACTCGTCCCAAGGTGCTGGCTTCCAGCCAGGATGT